>JAFVZS010000040.1 GCA_017508015.1 Lentisphaeria bacterium | reverse complement strand
CGTAAAAAGAGCAATTCCCATTTTGAGTCGATCCCGACGGGAGTTTTTGCCAAGCTTTTTTCAAAAAAGCGCCGATCAAGCCCCAGCGAAAGCGGGGCGCGACACACCGTTTTTCTTTTGGTTACTTTTCTTTTTCCGTAAAAAGAAAAGTAACCGGGCTTGACATGGGGGGAAATGTGCCGTATATTCTTTTATGATCAGGTTGCGAAGTAAAAGGAGGAAAAATTATGACCGATCCGGATTTGGAAGCTTTGTTGATTTTGCAGGAAGCAGACTTGCGGCGCAAAGGTATGGAAAAGCGATTGGAATTGCTGCCCAAAGAGATGGATGCCATTATCGCCAGACGGGATGAATTGAATGCCTCCACCCAACAGGCGGCTGATTTGCTGAAACAGGAAGAGTTGGCAGTTAAAAAGTGCGAAGCGGAGATCGCCAGATTGACGGAAGAGAGTCAAAAACTTCAACAGCAGTCGGCATTGGTGAAAAAGAATAATGAATATCAGGCCATGCTGGGGCAGATCGCAGATAACAAGCGTAAAATCGGCGAATTGGAAGAAGAGGTGCTGGAAAGATTCGACAAGGTTGCCGAATTGAAGGAAAACGCGGAAAAAATCAAGCGTGCCAATGCTCTTGAATTGCGCAATGCCAGAGCGGAATTTGAAGAATTGCTGGCTTTTTCCAAGACGGTGAAAACGGAAATCGCCAAGGCGGTTTCCGACCGGCCGGCTTTGACGGCCAATGTGCGTGATGAATTGCTGAGTACCTACAACCGTTTGCTTAAAAGCAAAGAGGGCACAGCTCCGCTGACCAGACTGGATAATGGCTGCTGCGGCAATTGCCATATGAAAGTGACCATGCAGACTGCCAATGAATTATCCAAAGGAAAGATCGAACATTGCGACAACTGCCAGCATTTGCTGTATGCTGATGCGGAGTAAACAGAGATGCGTTCTTACGATTTTGCCGAACTGGTTTACCGGAAAGTTGAATCCGATGAACTTGATTACAAATCTGCCATGTCCTGGCGGACGATGAGCCGTCAGGAAAAGGGCAAAATCGTCCGGCATCTGACGGCATTTGCCAATACCCGCGGCGGATTTCTGGTCATCGGAGTATCGGAAAATGCTTCCGGAGTGCCGTCTGAATATACCGGAGTAAGTGAGGAGCAGGCCGGTTCTTTTGATCCGACACCGGTGGGGGATTTCATCAATGCCCATATTGAACCGGCATTGGATTACACCATTGAAAGGCCGCTGGTCGACGGTAAACGGTACGTGATATTTACGGTACGTCCATTCAAAAATCTGCCGCACGTCTGTTCCCGGGGGGTGGATGGTGAGTTGCAGGAAGGCATATTCTATATCCGCACTGCCGAAGCCTCAAGCCGTCCGGCCCGCCGGGCTCATGAAATGCAGGAATTACTGCGCCGGTGCATGCGCAATGAGAGGGAACAGCTCGGGCGGATACTGCGCGGAATACTTTATGAAAGCCGTCAAAGCAGTGCTGTTTCCGGCATCCGGATGAATGATTTGATACTGGATGCCGGAAGATATTTCCGGCGGCGGCGCGGGCGCAGCGGAATACTTTTCAAATTTGCGGTGATCCCGGATCAGCCATTAAGTGTGCCGCTGACCAGCGGAGATTTGAGTAATGCCGTAAAAGATGCGGTATTTCCGTGCAGCAGACCGGAATTTTTAAGCCGTACAGAAGCCGGAAGCGGTCAGGCGGCGAATGGGTCGGTAAGATTTTTATCCGGTGAAAAATCTCTGATGTGGCAGTTATTCGACAATGGGTTGTTCTGTTATTTCTGCGACAGACCTGATGCGGAACTGACATTGGAAAAGCTGGCCAGATTTTGCGCCGAAAGTACTGCGTTTGCCGGAAAACTCGGTGAAATACTGAATTTGAGCGAGGAGTTATTCACTTTGCGCATGAGTATCGTGCCGGCGGATGAAGCGGTGATCGACGGCAGATACCGGAGTGCGGAAAAGGAAGTTTCGGCAGAAATACGCCGGAGTGCGGCAGATCTGGTCAGCGGCCGGGATCATCATGCTTACCGGCTGCTGCGCCGGATCGGGGAGGAGTTTCAACTGCCGGATAAGCAGCTTGACCGTTTCCATGCGGAAATCAGCAGTTTTCTGGAGTGCCGGTGATGTCAGCGGAGTTTTTGGATGATATCACCGGATTTGAACCGGATGAGTTTGCCGTTGAGTATGAATTGGGCAGCAGTTGTGATGTGGATATCAGTGCATTTTGCCGGGAGTTTTTTTCACCCGGCGGCACTCTGGCGCAAAGTGCCACCGTCAACGGCATGCCGTGTGAGGAGCGTCCGCAGCAGGCCGCAATGGCTCTGGCGATCGCCGGTGCACTGGAATCCGGAGAAAACTGCTGTATCGAAGCTCCCACCGGAGTCGGAAAAAGTTTTGCCTATCTGATACCGTTGATCTGTTATGCAGTAAACAGCCGCCGTCCGGCACTGATTTCCACGGAAACGATCAATTTGCAGCATCAGTTGATCGAAAAAGATCTGCCGTTTCTCAAACAATTGACCGGCATGGATTTCAAGGTCGCTCTGGCCAAAGGCCGGAGCAACTATCTGTGCCGCCGCCGGTTGGCACTGCTTTCCGGAGAACAGCGGGATATGCTTTTGCCATTGCCGCAAATGGTTCTGGAAACGGAAAAACTTATCTCCGATCTGGAAAACGGCCGGGATGATTCTTTTGCCGGCGGAGTGAGAAGCAGCAGCCGCATCTGGCATCTGGTCTGCTGTGAAAGCGGCAACTGTGCCGGACCGAAATGCGAATTTTATCGTAATTGTTACTACTTCAAGGCCCGCAGAAAGTGGGATGAAGCTGATATCGTTGTGGCCAATCACGCCCTCTTTCTCACTGATCTGGCGATCCGTCAGGAAAGCGGCAACGGCGGAGCTTTGCTGCCGGATTACGGAGCAGTAATGATCGACGAGGCCCATACACTGGAAAACAGTGCCGCCGAACATCTGGGGCTGCATCTTTCACGCAGTGCCATGCTCAGTACTGTCAACCGCCTTTATCATCCGGAACGTGCCAAAGGACTTTTTATGCATCCCGGTGCCGGCATGCCGGAACTCCGGGCTGCGGCCCAGCGGATCAGAGATGAAATATACGGTTTTTTTACTCCCTACGCCGAGATGTTGACAAAAGCCGCCAATACGTCAGTGCGGCTGGATGAAAAAACTCCGGATGCCGTACCGGAAGTGCTGATCAAACTGTTCGGCGAAATGGCAGAAAGTATCGATGCACTTATGGAAAGTGAAGATGATGAAAGCTTCCGCACGGAATTGGCCGCCAATGCCGACCGGTGCCGGGAGTATGCCGATATGCTGATGGTATTCACCGGCCGGTCGATGCCGGATGCGGTCTATTATATCACGGATGATCAGGATTCCGTGACCTGTTGCGCCGCCCCGCTGAATGTCGCTGATTTATTGCGTGAATTGCTTTTCAACGGTGATCTGCCGGTCATGCTGTGCAGTGCCACGATGACCGTTGCCGGAAAATTTGACTATTTTACCGGCCGGATCGGTTTTGCCGGCGGGCAGATGATCAAACTGGATTCACCATTTTCACCTGATCAGGCCCGACTGGTGATCAGAAATCATATGCCTGAACCGTCATCGCCGGAATATCTTGCCAGTCTGGCCGCCGCAATCGGTGAAGCCGTGACTGCCAATAATGGCAATGCATTTGTGCTTTTCACCAGTTATCAGAGCATGAAGTATTGCAGTGAAGCGTTAAGTGAAACATTGGCGTTAAAGGGCTTGCAATTACTGGTCCAGGGGGGCGGCATGACCAGAAGCGAAATGCTCAGAACATTTCAACTGCTGGCTAATCCGGTACTTTTCGGCACCGACAGTTTCTGGACCGGGGTGGATGTGCCCGGGGAAAAACTTTCACTGGTCGTCATCACCCGGCTGCCGTTTGCTTCGATAGCTTCTCCATTGACTGAAGCGCGGATGGAAAAGCTGGAAGCAGCCGGAAAAAGTTCTTTTGCACACTATTCTCTGCCGGAAGCGGTGTTGAAGTTCCGTCAGGGGGCAGGACGGCTGATCCGGACCAAATCTGACCGCGGCATCGTGACTGTGCTGGATTCCCGGATCATCACCCGCCGCTACGGCCGGGAGTTCATCAATTCACTTCCCTACCGCAGTGAGTGCATTTAAGAGCCGGAAAAGCAGACGATCCGGAAAGATTTTCCGGGAAAACTTTTCCCGGCTCTTGAAATTCCAGGAAAATTGATTATATTCCTCATGGAGCAGGGAAATATGAATTTTTGAAATATGCTCTTGACAATGGATGGAGAAACTTTTTCAACAACGATCTGGTCATTGAGCCGGAAATTGCGGCGCAAATTTTGCGGCAGGTCCGCTTTGATGCACTACCGGGAAGCTTCATTGGCCGCCGGAGAAAATGCCACTGAACTTCAACGGCGCATCTGGTCGTGCCACCGCCGGATAAGCGACCGTAAATTCATCCGGCAACTGTTGCTGCACACTATGCAGCGGCAATTTACCACCGGTGAAAACAGCAAGAACATGCTGCTGCCGGAGCTGTTGGAAAATTTTGATTTGGAATTTGACCGGATACTGCTGGGCAGATCAGATAATTCTCTGGCCTCGCTCTGTGATGGTGAATATGATTTTGACCGCAAACGGCGGGAATTATCCGGCATGATTCAGGAATATTGCGCCAATCTGGTCAATGGTGACTGGCAATACCTTTTGGAAATATCTCCGGAAAAACGCCGGACTTTACCGAAAGTGCTGTCGCTGAATATCAATGAATTGCGCTGTTTTGCCTCGCCATTATGCATATTCAGCGATCTTGGCAAAATGTATATCGTGGAATTGCGCGGCGGTGAATTTGCCGGTTTTGAGAGTGAAACAGCCGTGATCCACCGCTTCTATGCGATGAATCACTGCGGCCGGGAACCGGATATGGTCGAATCTCTGATCCTGGATTATGAGAATGGAAAACTGCGCCGTTTCGATGAAAAATTTGACTGTTCCGAGGGTATCAGAAAAATCGCTGAAGAAGCGGCACACTGGACGGAGCTGGCCAAAATGAGTTTGACTGATCTCCGGCCGGATGATCCGGCAAATTGTTCAGTGTGCGTTTTCAAGGATATTTGTAAAACATTGTAAAAGCTGTATTTTTACAAAATTTGAAACAACAGTAATCAAAGAAAGGAATGAGTGATGAAAAAATTTTTAATGCTGCTGACCGTGCTTTTCACTGCCGTACTTTTCGCCGGAGATGCTCCGCGCGGCTGGACAACCGATATCAATGCGGCTCTGGCTCAGGCCAAACGGGAAAATAAACGGGTACTGATCCTTTTTACCGGTTCCGACTGGTGCAATTACTGTATCAGATTGAAAAAAGATGTTCTTGATAAAAAGGCATTCAAAAATCTGGCAGAGGAAAATTTCGTGCCGGTCTATTTTGACTTCCCTCACCGCAACCAGCCGTCTGATGCCCAGATGCGGATTCAGAACCAATGGAGAACCAAATTGCAAATCCAGGGTTATCCCACCATGGCGATCGTCGATGCCGATGGTAAAATGCTCGGCAAGATCATCGGATACAGACAGCGTGAACAATATCTCGGAGAATTGGAAAAATATCTGCCGCCGGGCCGGGGGAACCGCAGCCGTTCCGGCCGGTAACTGTATGGGAGTGATGCTGACTGATGAAACTGTTGTCTGCTTTGCTGTGTATCCTGATCCCGGCGGCCGTTGCCATTGCCGGTGATCCGCAGATCATCTGCGATGATGAAACCGGTATCTGCCGGATCGTTGACCCCGGAAATATTCCGGAAAATGAGAGTCTCCGGGAGTCTCAGCCGACTGTGCTGCGCCGCCATATCGGCACGGCTGACAAAGCGGAATTTCTCAATTTTCTCAAAGGTGAAAACACCGGTGATTCCGGAAACAGTGTCACCTTTTGGGGAATACTGCTGATCGCTTTTTTAGGTGGTATCGCCCTCAATCTCACACCGTGTGTACTGCCGATGCTTCCGGTGAATCTGGCGATCATCGGGGCTTCCGGCGGCGGCAGACAGGGCTTCCGGCGCGGTTTGCTTTACGGTATTGGCATGGCGGCAGCTTACGGTACTCTCGGCATACTGGCGGCTTTTGCCGGAATGACTTTCGGGGTGCTCAACAGTTCGCCGCTTTTCAACTTTGCCATTGCGGCGATATTCATTATTTTAAGTCTGGCAATGGCCGGAGTGTTTCACATTGATCCGGCATCCGGATTTCATATCAATCCGCACAGCTTGAAGCTTTCCGGAGATGCGGCGGCTCTGGTGATGGGAGCGGTTTCCGCCGTGCTGGCCGGAGCATGTGTCGCACCGGTGGTGATCAGTGTGCTGATTTTCGCCGCTGACAGCGGCTGGTACGGTTGTTTTGTGCCATTTGCTCTGGGGATCGGTATGGCATTGCCGTGGCCGCTGGCCGGAGCCGGTCTGGCAGTACTGCCCAAACCCGGAAAATTTATGGTGATCCTGAAATATATTTTTGCCGTGATCATTTTCGGAGCGGCAGTATACTACACGGTCACCGGTATAAAACTGCTGCCGTCAGATGAAATTTCAGAAAGTGAAAACGGTTTTGCCGCTTTGGAATCGGCCATCGCTGAGTCGGAAATTTCCGGGAAACCGGTGCTGGTTAAATTTACCGCCTCGTGGTGCAAAAATTGCCACGCCATGGAAAAAGAGGTGTTAAGTGACCGGGAAATCAAAGATTTTATCGCAGAAAACTTCATCAGTGTCACCTTTCCCGCTGAAAATCCGGCTGAACCGGCGGTGGCAGCTTTACTCGAAAAATATGATGTTCCCGGTTTTCCGGCATTCGTGATTCTGGCAGTGCAATAAAACTTCACCGGAAAGCGGAGTAAAAATTACACTTTTCTATTGAAAAAAGTGTTCCGGCGGTGTACCTTATAAGAATGAGGCTGTTGCCTGTGCTTAATAATATGATCTCATGAGGTATACCATGTTTTTTACCGGAACCCGCAGCCGTACCGAAGTGGATTCGGCGGTTGCCATCGCCCAGGGCTTAACTGCAGACGGCGGTCTTTTTGTGCCGCAGAATTTTCCGGAATTTTCCGCTGAAGAATTTTCCGCTATGGTCGATATGGATTATTGCGGCCGGGCGGCAGCGGTTCTGGGGAAATATCTGACCGATTACACCGCCGGAGAAATCGAATACTGCGTGCAGGGGGCTTATCAGGGAACCTTTGACAACAACTCTCCGGCTCCGCTGGCGGATATCGGCGACAACCGGCGGATGCTGGAATTGTGGCACGGGCCGACGTGCGCTTTCAAAGATCTGGCATTGCAGCTGCTGCCGTATCTGCTGACTACCGCACTCAAAAAGAATGGAACCGGCCGGGAAGCCGTCATTCTGGTTGCCACCAGCGGAGATACCGGCAAAGCGGCACTGGCCGGATTTGCCGATGTCAAAGACACCCGGATCGTGGTCTTTTATCCACGTGACGGCGTAAGTGATATGCAGAAATTGCAGATGACCACCCAGAAAGGCAAAAACGTTTCTGTTTGTGCCATTGCCGGCAACTTCGATGACGCCCAGAACGGAGTCAAAGCGATTTTCACCGATGCGGAAATGAAACAGTTTCTGCTTGACAACAACATGGCATTTTCCAGTGCCAATTCCATCAACTTCGGCCGTCTGGTGCCGCAGATCGTCTATTATGTTTCGGCGTACTGCGATCTGGTGAAAGATGGTTCTTTGAAAGCCGGGGAAAAATTCAACGTGGTGGTGCCGACCGGAAATTTCGGCAATATTCTTGCCGCAGTTTACGCCAAACAAATGGGAGTGCCGATCAAAAAATTCATTTGTGCTTCCAACAGGAACAATGTTTTAACGGACTTCATCCGTACCGGAATTTATGATCGTAACCGGCAATTCCATACCACGGAAAGTCCTTCTATGGATATCCTCATTTCCTCCAATCTGGAACGCATGCTCTACTTGCTCTGCGACGGCGACTGTGAAAAAGTTGCCGGTATGATGGCGGAATTGAAAAATTCCGGCAGATATGCGATCGATGACGGCATGCTGAAAAAACTGCAGCAGGAGTTTTACGGCGGATGTTGTGACGACGCGACCGGACGGGCCGCTATCGCCAAAATATTCAAAACCCGCAATTATCTTTGCGATACCCATACCGCAGTGGCTCTGGCTGTCGGAGAAAACTACCGCCGGGAGAGCGGTGACGGAACATTGCAGGTGATCGCTTCAACTGCCAGTGCTTACAAATTTGCCCCGGCAGTCTTGAGAGCGTTGACCGATCAGGAATTGCCGGCTGATGATTTTGCCAAATTACAGTTGCTTGCCGGGTTGACCGGCACGGAAATTCCCGCTCCATTGGCCAATCTTAAAGGCGATGCAGTATTGCACAAAGAGTGCGTTGCCAAAGAGGAAATGGCTGAATTCATCCGCAGAAATCTGGCGTGAAAGATGCTGAAAAAACTTTGGCTGCTTTTTTTCACTTTTGCCAAAATCGCCGCTTTGGTACTGGGCGGCGGTTTGGCGATGCTGCCGGTGATCGAGGAGACATTCGTCAATAAAAAGAAGCTGTTGACACAAGAAGAACTTCTTGACGTTGTGGCCCTTACCCAAACCGTACCCGGAATAATCGCGGCGAATGCGGCGGTTTCGATCGGCATGAAGATCGCCGGATTCGCCGGGGCACTGGCGGCATTGGCCGGAGCGGTATTTCCCTCCTTTGTGATCATTCTGATAATCGCAATATTGTTTCCGGGGCTCTCCCCGGACAATCCGTATTGGCTGGGAGCATTCGCCGGTATCCGGGCCGGAGTGACCGGTCTGATTGCGGCAACCGCATGGAAGATCGGTAAAAATACCCTGAAAGGCACATTTGAATGTATCGCAGCGGCGGTTTTGCTGGCGGCGGCACTGCACGGAATCAATCCGGGATTGATCATTATTGTTGCGATTGCGGTGGGTTCAATTTATTGCCGGATATGCGCCGGAAGGGTGAACCGCGCAGAAAAAAGTGGCGGAAAGGATCCGGAAAAATGCTGAATATTTTGCTGTTATTTCTGAATTTCTGCAAATTCGGACTATTGTGTTTCGGCGGCGGTTATATGCTTATACCATTGCTGACAGCGGAATTTGTCGGTGAAGGAAAGTTGTTGACTCCGGAAAGATTCGGCAATCTGATTTCGATATCGCAACTGACTCCCGGCCCGGTCGGAATAAATACCGCCACTTTCACCGGATATATATCCAGCGGCTTCCCGGGATCACTGGCGGCGACCCTGGGATTGGTCTTTCCAACATTGCTTCTGGCCGGGGCGGCAATGAGTTTCATCATCAAATTCCGCGAACACCGGGTGATGAAAGGTATATTGTACGGTGCAAGACTCGGGGCGGCGGCACTGGTATTTTATGCAGTACTGATCTTCATGGAATTGTCATTACTGACCGGCCCTTTTGATATCGGAAGCATACCGGCAATTTCTCCGGGCGCGTTGTTGATAACATTAAGTTCATTTGTGCTGTTGAAACGCTTCAAATGGCAAACGACCTGGGTGATATTACTGTCAGGAGTTCTCGGCGCGTTGCTGATCCCCCGGATCGGTTGAACGGCGGTTGCAAAAAACTCAAAAAGGCTGCTTCCCGACGGAGGTATCCGGCAGCAGCCCTGCCGCAGGAATGCGGAAGCAGCTCAAAGGCAGACCGGCTTCATTGAATAATACTCCGGACAAAGCCTGATGCCACAGATAACGCATTTGCACCGGTTCGGCAACTTCCGGAGCGGAAACGATAAGTTGGGTGCCGGAAATTTCCACCTGTGCCTTGACCCATTTGCCGTCACTTCCGGCAATTTCAAAATGATCCGGCGTACCCTGCCATGATTCAACATTTTTAAAATCGAGGATGAATTTGCCCTTTCCGATCTTCCATGCCGCCAATTCCGGTGAATCGGCCTTGACATCGAATCCGTAAGTATAACGCAGCGCGAGCAGGGCCAGACGGTTGCCGACCACCCGTTTGTTGGCCGGGTGGATATTGCCCACATCACCGGCATCATTGATCACAGCCATACCGACATGATTGTTTTCATTGGCAACGGCAAAGGCGGTCTGGGTTTCCCACATCACCGGTAAACGATACGGTGAACCGCTGTAACCGCAGGGGGCCAGCTGGACAAAGTAAAATGGCATTTCCGGATCGTTGAAAACCTCTCTCCAACCATTGAGCAGGGCCTGCATTTTATCCTTGTAAAGCACTCCGTCATCCAGATTGGAGCAACCCTGATACCAGATCACGCCCCGGAATTTGAAGTTGACAAAAGGATAGATCATGCGGTTGAAAAGGGTCGCCGGCTGATGATTGCCCCGGGGACGGTATTCACCGGCAAGCATTTGACTGATTTGACTGAATTGCGGCATGGAAGCATATCCCTGCGGCGGGATCCACGGTTCGATAATGGTGCCGCCCCATGCAGAAACGACCAGACCGACGGGAACATCCAGTGCCTTGAAAAGTTCCTGACCGAAATAAAACGCCACCGCGGAAAAGGTCAGACCGTTTTGAGTATCAAGTATCTGCCACAGTGAAGGCATCTCATCCTGCGGCACGCCGCCCCACGCCCGGCGGACGGTCATGATGCGGATAAGCGGATTGGCTCCATTGGCAACATCTTTATCACCATTAGTGGCGCGCCATCTGGCGTTGGTTGTCCACATGGGCATTTCCATATTGGATTGACCGCTGCAGAGCCACACTTCACCGACCAGACAATTATTGATTTCAATGGTATTCTCTTTGCCGGAAACGGTCAGAGTGCGGTTCTCTTTACAGGCACTCATGGGCGCAAGGTAAAGAATCCACCTGCCGTCACTTCCGGCGGCGGCAGTAACAGTTTGTCCGGCGAAACTCACCGTGACCGTTTCCCCCGGAGCGGCACTGCCCCAGACCGGCACTTGAGCATCACGCTGGAGAACCATATTGTTCTTGAATACCGGAGCAACGGCAACTTGAGCAGACAACGGAAGAAGCAAAAAAGCGGAAACAAGGGAAAAGAACTTCTTAAACATGACAACCTCCCGAAAAATATGTTGAACATATTTGAAAATACATCACCATTTCCGGATTGTCAAACAAATTATGAAAAAAAGTCTGAATTTTCCGCTTGCCCGCTGCCGGTCAGTTAAAATATTCCAGCAGAGTATCGAAAAGTATGTTGACCATCCGCCGTGCGTGTTCCGGAGTCTGCCTTAAAGCGTATTCCGGATAGTAACGCTCCTTGAGATCAAGCAATTCTGCTTTGACCTCATTCCGGTCGGTATCGTGTGGGATATTCAGAAATTCAGATGCCGCCATAATGCCGAATTTTGCCCGGTTGAGCAACGCTTCAGCGGCAAGCAGATAGAGTGAAAAAAGTTTTTCACCCCGGCAGATGCGCTTTTGCAGTGTTTTCAATATTTTCACCGCACCGGCAAATTGCGGCAGGGCTTTGACGGTATTTTCCAACTGGGATTCCAATATCCCGGTCTGATGGAACTCCTGCAACCTCTGCCGGATGATCCCGGGAGCCGGTTCCTTTATTGCCTTGCCGCAACCGGTACTTTCCGCGCCGGAAAACAGCACTCTGGGCGAAAGCATATCCAGTGCCGTAAAGAATTCTTTTCCCTCAATGCCGAAGTGCTTCTGCGTGTAATCATCCATCACTTGAGTATAATCGCCGCTTGATGTCACCATTTCGATCGCCGGCTGCAACTCATAAAAAAAGCAATGCACCGTCCACGAAGTGTGCAAATAACCGGAATTTTCACCGCCTTTGACCATCATCGTGCAGCTGTTGGCAATATGGTTGGCGGCATTGCCCAGCAGAAAATTATCCGGAAAACAGCTTGATGCTCCGGCACAGATGACGGCAAATTCCTTATCCCGCAGAAAATCCGTGGTGTAATGGATATTGAGTTTGCCGTTGCGGTACAGATATTTGCCGAAATTCTGCCGCATACTTTCCGTAATGCCCGCCTCATCGGTCAGATATCCGCCTTTTTCATCCCAGAGCCACAACTTTTCCCGATCATTCCGTAATTCATACCGCCAGTCGGCCATCATGATTTTTTTATTCAGCACCTCCGCCATTTCCGGATGGATGAGCAGCATATCCGCCCAGATGACCGGAGTTTTGCCGCCATCAAGCACGAGCGAACTCAAATAATTGATATGTTCCGCCATCAGACGGCCCTTGCCGCCGGAAGCGATCCGCCGCTGACACGCTGGACACTTTTCCGCCAGACGCCACACCTCATCGCAACCCAAATGAAATAATCTGCTTTCCGCAAACAATTCCATATATTCTGCGATCCATGCTGTCAGAAATTCCAACACCCGGTCATTGCTCGGGCAATAGGGCGACCATTCACCCGGCGCATCTGCCAGATGGGCATATTCCGGGTGGCTCAAAACATATTCACAATGGCCCAGACATTGCAGCAGAGGAATATGTTCAAAGCCCAGTTCCCCGGCGAAATCCAGCAGCTGCCGCAACTCATCTTTGGTGATCGAATCGTGCTGACTGCACTCCGGCGCACTTTCCCAGATAACGAAATCTTCCAACTCCCAGAGCAAAGTATCGTAACCGGATGACCGGAGTTTCCGGAGGAATTCTTTCAGGTAATCCATCCGGAAAAAGGCGGTGTTGAAGTCGAAGTGAAATGCTTTCATCGTTTCAGTCGTTAAGGTCAAATTTGTGTTTCTTATCCCGGATAGCATCCACGTGACCATCGAAAAATGAGGCATTGATCACCTGATTATGCGCCGGATAGTTGCCCGCCTGCAAGTTGCCGGAAGTTATCCTGCCTCTGACATTGGCATTCATCGTGCTTGCGCCGCCCCATGAATCACCGATCATCGGAGCAGAAGAAATTCTGCCGATCCTGCCGCGTTTGGTCCAGGAATCGACACTTGCGGCATATTTGTCATTCATCCCGTAAGATGAATAGATCAAATTGGTGTGGTTCAACAGATACGGTTGCGGGTCAGACGGACAGATCAGGATCGCCGCCGGACCGTCGGCATTCTGTTGAGCCGTTGCCGTATCTCCGGAACTGCTCTTGACTTCCACCCAGCCGGGGAAATATCCGGCCTTGGCCAGCACATCGCACCAGAAACCGGCATATATTCCAACGATATTTCTGAAATCGGTGACCCCCGTCCAGGCCGCCGGCAGATAATCGTCATGGGCATCGGCGTAAAAATTGAGGGTCGTTGCCTGCTGTTTGAGGTTGTTGACACACGCCGCCGACCGGCCGCGCTCACGGGCAGAATTCAACGCCGGAAGCAGTATCGCTGCTAAAATAGCGATTATCGCAATGACCACGAGCAATTCTATCAAAGTGAATGCGCTCTTGGGAAGAGGGGAAAAACTTCTTTTCACGGGAAAAGAGGTTTTTCCCCTCTCCCCAAACCCCACTCCTCTTTTCAAGAAAAGCG
>JAFVZS010000039.1 GCA_017508015.1 Lentisphaeria bacterium | reverse complement strand
GCGATCTGATCACTGACGCTGGTGCTCATTTTCTGAAGTTCGGCGACGACGGCTTCGACGGCTTTTTCGATACCGCGTTTGAGTTCCATGGGGTTGCTTCCGGCGGTGACATTTTTGAGACCTTCGCGGTAGATGGCTTCGGCCAGCACGGTGGCGGTGGTGGTTCCGTCACCGGCGACATCGTTGGTTTTGCTGGCGACTTCTTTGACCATCTGGGCGCCCATATTGGCATAAGCGTCTTTAAGTTCGATCTCTTTGGCGACGGAAACACCGTCTTTGGTGATAGCGGGAGCACCGAATTTTTTGTCGATAACGACGTTGCGTCCTTTGGGACCGAGGGTGGCTTTGACTGCTTTGGCAAGCAGGGTCACGCCTTCAAGAATGCCGCGACGGGCCTCTTCAGAAAAAACAAGCTGTTTAGCCATGATAAAAATTCTCCATTGATTACTTGTATTTTAGTCCGGATATTCAGCCTACGATAGCGAGAATATCTTCCTGATTGACGACTTTGTACTCTTTGCCGTCGACTTTGACTTCGGTACCGCCGTAACGGCTGGTCAGTACGATATCACCGACTTTGACATCAAACGGGATCTTGTTGCCGTTGTCATCGTTTTTGCCGGTTCCCAGAGCGATAACGGTGTATTCCTGGGGTTTTTCTTTGGCAGAATCGGGGATATAGATACCGCCTCTCATTTCTTCAGTACTTTCTTTGAGCTCAAGCAGAACGCGATCGCCCAACGGTTTGATGTTGACATCAGCCATTTTTTTTACTCCTTGTTATGATGATTACTTAATCAGTTGTACCGCCCGTCTCCCCGGACGGGCGGCACTTATGCTGAAATACTTTACTGCTTATTCGACGACTTCGGCATCGATGATATCGTCATCGCCGGATTTTTTCTCGGCCTGCGGCGGGGGCGGGGTGCCGGCGCCGGGATTTTGGGCCTGCTGTGCGTAGACGGCTTCGCCCATTTTCATGGCGAGTTCTTCAAGTTCTTTCATACCGGCCTTGAGAGCTTCGGTATTGTCGGCTTCCAAATCTTTTTTGAGTTTGGCGATTTTGTCTTCCAAAGCGGATTTGGTTTCAGCGGGAACTTTATCACCATGCTCTTTGAGTTGTTTTTCCAACTGATAGATCATGGAATCGGCATGGTTGTGAACTTCGACTTTCTCCTTGGCGGCCTTGTCATCGGCTTCATGGGCTTTGGCTTCATTGACCATCTTTTCGATCTCTTCTTCAGAAAGTCCGCTGGAAGCGGTGATGGTGATCTTCTGCTCTTTACCGGTGCCGAGATCTTTGGCCGTGACATGCAGAATGCCGTTGGCATCGATATCAAAGGTCACTTCGATCTGGGGCACGCCGCGGGGAGCCGGGGCGATACCGTCAAGTTTGAAAAGTCCGAGAGATTTGTTGTCGCGGGCAAATTCCCGCTCACCCTGAAGCACCCGCACATCCACTGCCGGCTGATTGTCGGAAGCGGTGCTGAAAATCTCACTCTTTTTAGCCGGAATGGTGGTGTTGCGTTCGATAAGCCGGGTCATGACTCCGCCCATGGTTTCGATACCCAGCGAAAGCGGGGTGACATCGAGCAGCAGCACGTCATTGACTTCACCGCCCAGCACACCGCCCTGAATGGCAGCACCGGCCGCGACGACCTCATCGGGGTTGACACCTTTGTGCGGTTCTTTATTGAAGATCGCTTTGGCGGTCTCCTGCACTTTGGGCATACGGGTCATGCCGCCGACGAGAATGACTTCACGGATATCGGAAGCTGAAACTTCGGCATCGCGCATACAATTTTCGCAGGGTTTGCGGGTGCGTTCGAGCAGCGGATCGCAGAGACGCTCCAATTGGGCGCGGGTCAGGTCGATATTCATGTGCACCGGCCCATCCTGATTCATGGTGATGAATGGCAGATTGATTTCGCTGGACATGCTGCTGGAAAGTTCGCATTTGGCTTTTTCGGCAGCTTCTTTGAGCCGCTGGAGAGCCTGCGGATCTTTGCGCAGATCGACACCGTTTTCTTTCTGAAATTCGTCAGCCAGATAGGTGATCAGGGCCTGGTCGAAGTCATCGCCGCCGAGGTGGGTATCGCCGTTGGTGGCTTTCACTTCAAAAACGCCGTCGCCGATTTCCAGAGTGGAGATATCGAATGTACCGCCGCCGAGGTCGTAAACTGCGATAGTTTCATCGGTTTTCTTATCCAGACCGTAAGCCAGAGCGGCAGCGGTGGGTTCATTGATGATACGCAGAACTTCCAGACCGGCGATTTTACCGGCATCTTTGGTGGCCTGACGCTGACTGTCATTGAAGTAAGCCGGCACGGTGATGACCGCCTGAGTGATCTTTTCGCCGAGATATGATTCGGCATCCGCTTTGAGCTTCTGAAGGATCATGGCGGAAATTTCCGGCGGTGAATAGAGTTTGTCACCGACTTTCACATGGGCATCGCCATTGGGAGCTTCGGCGATCTCATAGGGAACCAGTTCCCGTTCCCGGCCGACTTCTGAAAATTTCCGTCCCATCAGGCGTTTGATGGAAAAGATGGTATTTTTGGGGTTGGTGACCGCCTGACGTTTTGCAGTCTGGCCGACCAGACGTTCGCCGGATTTGGTGAATGCCACGATACTGGGGGTGGTGCGGTTGCCTTCCGCATTCGGAATGATTTTGTACTCGCCGTTATCCATCACTGCCATACAGCTGTTGGTGGTGCCGAGGTCGATACCGATAATTTTGCTCATAGTTTTTTCTCCTTTTGTGAGAGTTTTTGTTGTTGCACCTTTCATAAGAGCAAAAAGCGTGCCAACGTCGTTTTCAGGAGAAAAATGCCGGAATATCCGGTAAAAATGTGTCACAATGACACAATACTGTGCCGCAATCTGTGCCGCGCACAGTGTGTCACATCCGGGAACCGGGATCTTTTTTGCGGAAAATTCCGGGAGTGGTGCCGGTGAAGCGGCGGAAAACTTTGCAGAAGTATCCGGTTTCAGCGAATCCGCATCCGGCGGCTACTTCCTTTATATTAAGAGAACCGTCCTGCAGCAGCCGCACTGCGGTACGGATGCGCAGTGCCAGAAGATATTCATGCGGAGACTGCCCGGAAAGCTCCCGGAATATCCGGCAGAAGTGACTGCGGCTGTACCCGGCAAATTGCGCCATGGAGTCGATATCGATATCATCTTTGAGGTGTTCGGTGCAGAATTGGTGCATTTGCAGAATGATATCTCCGGATGCGGAGTTGTGCCGGCCGCCGGAGAGCAGAGACATCATAAAATCATAGGTGAGTTTGCTGGCGGCAAAAGGAGTTTCAAAGTCATGACTGCCGCTCCGGCGGATGAGTTCCCATGCCAGAGCGACACTTTCCCGGGAAGCGTAAGCGGCAGAAACCGGCGGCATGATTTTGCGCAGTTCTCTGGCGATGCGCAATGCTTCACAACCTTCCAGGCAGAGATAGATGAATTCCCAGTTGCCCGGATCATCCGGCAGATAGTAACGGTGATCTTCCGGACAGGTCAGCAGGAATGCTTCACCGGGATTGACCGGAAACTTTTTGCCGTCGAATTCGACCATGCCGCACCCGGAAATAGTGTATTGCCACAGCACAGTTTCATACAACCCGCGTTTCAGACCGTTGAAAAAATAGCTTTTGCGGCAGGTTTTCTGATGGCCGCCGAAACGGATCATCGTGCCGAATGGAATACTCATCGCCGGAGGTACATAATTAATGTGATGATCAAATTCCTGTTTTTCCATAATTACCCGTATCCATAGCTTTTTGGTGATAATATAGCATGAGTGATAAATTTTGTCAAATCAGACGATTTTACTGTAAATGGAACGATTTTACCATTTAAATAATGCGGAAATGATGGTATCTTATAACAGTTGACCGATAATTTACAGCAAAAAGGAACAGTATCATGCCGAAAATCACCTTTATGGGAGCCGGAAGCACCGTATTCGCCCGCAATGTACTGGGGGACTGCATGTGCCGCGAATCGTTGAAAGATGCCGATATCGTGCTCTACGATATCGATAAGAGCCGGCTGGAGGAGTCGGAATATATTCTTAATGTTATAAATAAGAATATCAACAACGGCCGGGCGAAAATTACCGCCTGTCACGGCGTGGAAGAGCGCAAAGCTGCATTGAGCGGCGCGGATTTCGTTGTCAATGCCATTCAGGTCGGCGGTTATGAACCGGCCACGGTGATCGATTTTGAGATTCCCAAAAAGTACGGTTTGCGTCAGACGATCGCCGATACACTGGGGATCGGCGGCATATTCCGGGCCTTGCGGACGATCCCGGTGATGCTGGATTTTGCCCGTGATATTGAAAAGGTCGCTCCAAATGCCTGGTTTTTGAATTACAGCAACCCGATGGCGATGCTCACCGGAGCCATGCTCAAAGCTACCGGAGTGAAAACCGTCGGGCTCTGTCACAGCGTGCAGGTGTGTGCCAAATGCCTTTTCGGTACTTTGGGATTGGATCATTCCGATGAAAGAATGGAAAAAATCCAGTGGAAAGTTGCCGGTATCAACCACATGGCGTGGCTGCTGGAGATCACCGAAAACGGCAAAGACCTCTATCCGGAATTGAAAAAACTGGCGGATAAAAAGGTCAGAATGTGGCGTAAAGCCCCCAAAGAAAAGAAGTTCGGTGATATGGTGCGGCTGGAAATGATGAAACGATTCGGCTACTATGTTACCGAATCGAGCGAACACAATGCCGAATATGCCCCCTACTGGATCAAGAAAAATTATCCCGGATTGGTCGATGAGTGGTGCATTCCGCTGGATGAATATCCGCGCAGATGTATCAACCAGATCGAAAGCTGGAAAAAACAGTATGCCGAATTGCGCAATGATCCGCACCTTTCCCACACTTTGTCACGGGAATACGGTTCCGGGATCATGGATTCGATCCTCACCGGCAAACCTTATCAGATCGGCGGCAACGTGATGAATCACGGCCTGATCACCAATCTGCCGGATAATGCCGTGGTGGAAGTGCCGTGTCTGGTGGATAAAAACGGCGTGCAGGGTACTTTTGTCGGAGCATTGCCGCCCCAGTGCGCCGCGCTGAATATGACCAATATCAATGTGCAGCTGCTCACCATTGAAGCGGCCTTGACGAAAAAACGAGATCACATCTATCAGGCGGCCATGCTTGATCCGCATACTGCGGCGGAGTTGAGTATCGATGATATCGTCAGTATGTGCGATGAGCTGATCGATGCACACGGTAAAATGCTGCCGAAGTACAGATAATACCGGTCGTAAAAACAGCACCTTTCCCGGCAGGGTATATTCAAAGCCTGAAGCCGGGATTTTTTGTATCAGCACTCACATCTTAAATCACATATTTCCGCAGTACCGGGATTTTGCTCAATAAAAATACCAGTGTCAAACTGGCGGCAAATACCACCGATGAAGTTACCGGCACTGAAATTACCGGATCACAGAAAAAATTCGGCATTCCGATGCGGTAGAGATGTTCCAGAAAGAATACATGAGCAAGATATATTCCGAAACTCCACTTGCCGAGGAGTCCTGCGATCTTCCGCCCGGCTGCGGAAAAGTTTTCCGCCCGGAAATTATATTGGCAGAAGACAAAAACGGCAGTTGCAGTCAGAAAGACATTCGGCAGTAAATTGTCATATGTCCAGGTGCCGATCTCATTCAAATACCAGCCGATGATACCATTGCCGGCCACGGTGACAAAGGCTCCGGTGATCCCCAGAATGTAGATGATTTTCCGCATTTTCCGGGTCAATTCATGGGACGCAAGCCATCTGCCCCAGACGAAGTAGACGGAATAACCGGCCACCAATTCAACTTCCATAGTATCGATGATCATGCACAGCCACTTTCCGGCCGCACTTTCCGGCAGTTTGTGCAGCACATTGGCCGCGAATACGAAAATAAAAGCGAGCAGCAGAAAATAGTTGGTAAGTTTTTCATCTCTGACCAGCCGGCGCAGAAACGGTGTGATAAGATAAAGTCCGGAAATCATCCCCAGAAACCACATGTGATAATAGCCGTTGAAAAATCCCCGGGCAAAGATGATCAGAACTCCGGAAACCCCGGGACGTTCCCCGAATGACACCTGATCGATCACCGAAAAGAAAGAGTAAAATGCCGACCAGAAAAAAAATGCAGCTGCGATACGCAATATTTTTTGCAGCAGCTTTTTCAAAGGATATTCTCTTGCCGGATCCAACATGAACATGCCGGAAAGCATCACAAAACACGGCACTCCGAAACGGGCGGCGGCATCGTAAAAATTGCACACCTGCCAGTCGGCACTTGCCGGAGCAAATACAAAGAATCCGGCTCCACCGGCATGAAGAAAAATTACGGCAATTACGGAAAAAATCCTTAACATATCCGGCCAGACCGTCCGGCTGTTCTGCACTGCGCCGGGTGCTGATCCGGATGGTTTGCAGTCATCAACCGACATATATTTCCCCCTGTTTTATCCGGTTTTTCTCATGCGGTATACCTTATCACTCTTTGCCGGAGATATCAAGAGGCGATTTCAAAATTTCTCAAAAATTCTTGAAAATCATCACTGCTTTTCTTTAAGCGGAGTGTGCCCGGCGGTACCGGCTGGATGGACGGAGAAAAAGTTTTGGAGATCCCGCCGGATTGTGGTTCGCCATCCCGGTGAAAAAAGGTCACAAACATACCGTAACAATCCGGCGGCGCGGCACGGGGATCGAAACCGGCTTACCCGATATTGTGCAAACTTTTATATTGATGCCACAGGAAAGGCGAAACACAAATTTCATCCAATGGCGGAAAAACGATTTTCCCGACTTCCGCCAGCTCATCGGCAGATAATGGCGGCAGTTGAGCGATACGCAGATTTTCCCGCAACTGCTCAAGCGTTTCCACGCCGGTAAGCACACTTTTACTGCCCGGTTTGGCAAATAAATAACGCAGGGCAAGTTCCGCCATCGGAATGCCGAGTGTTTCCAATTCCCGCCGCTTTTCAAGGATCTCTCTGACAAAGACGCCTTTTTCCGGCATCAGCAGCATTCCCTGCAAATAGGCTCCGCGGATAAAGCAGTGACGTTCACCGTGATCAAAGCAGTGGTCAAAGCGGTGATCGAGAATACTGCACGGCACTTGCAGACAATCGGCTTCGGCCCCGGCATCTTTATATGCCAGGGTGTTGAGTGATATTCCCGCTTCTTCGATCAAGCCTTTAGCTTTCATGCTCTTGAGAATATCCAGATAAACAGAGTCTTCTTCCACATGGATGAGGGCAGCGGAAATAACCTCCTGCTGTAAGCGGATAAGAGAATCTTTCAAGGATGTTTCAATGAACTTTTCCGGATCACAATTTTCCGGAATACGGGGGATTTTGGTGACAGTTTTGAATTTTCCCAGCAATCCCAACTCATTCAGTGCCTTGCCGATAACTTCTTCACTGTCGCCATACTCCGGGGCGGTATCCAGCGCATTGATCCCGCCGTCAAAGGCTTCACGCAGAATATTTTTTACCGTTTCATAAGTCGGCTTGCCGTGAGTGTTGGCCACTCCGTAAGCCATGCCGAATTGCACTGTGCCCAACATCAAAGATGAGTAATTCATATTGCTGAATATCCTCCGTCAATAACCAGATTGCTGCCGGTGACAAAAGCTGAAGCATCACTTGCCAGATAGACGATGCCGCCTTTCAGATCCTCATTGCCGCAGCAGCGGTTGAGCAAGGTGCGCCCGGCGTGCTGACGGTGAAATTGATTGCGGTTGCCGTCCAGAGGTTCCAAGCCGATCAGAGTAACGCAATTTACCCGGATATTGTATCTGCCCAGCACACTTGCCGCCCAGCGGGTGAAATTGAGCATACCGCCCTTTTCATAATGGTACGCCGGACTGGGCCATACTTCCCCGTCGGTTTGCATGCCCGTACCATCGTAATTGGCATGATCCAGACCGCAAATTCCCATATATGAACCGATATTGATGATGTTGCCGCCATGATTTTTCATCGTTTCAGCGGCGATCCTGGTCAGCAGAAAAAGGGCGGAGGCATTGGCGTGAAAACTTCTGTCAAAATCTGCCATCGGCAGATCCCATCGGGATAAGGCGGTGCGGGCAACGGCATTGTTGACCAGAATATCCAGTTTGCCGGATTCGGCAATGATTTGCGGAATGATATTTCTCACCTGTGTTTCATCTTCCAGATCAAGTTGAAGCACTTTCATCCCCGGATAGTTGGCGGCAAAGGCATTGAGTTTATCCAGATTTCTGCTGGCGATATAGACCTCTGCCCCGGCCTCATAGAGTGCTTCGGCACACTGGGCCCCGTAACCGATACGGTTGCCCGCACCGGTTACCAGAGCGACTTTCCCTTTGAGGGAGAACATCTCCATTACATTCATGGTCAGTCAAGCTCCGCTTTAAGATCAGCAAGAGCCTTTTCGATGCGTTCTTTGGCGGCATCGGTCAATGAATCCATCTCCTGGGCGATCGTGTAAGCCGATGAACACAAACCAAGTTTCATCAGAGCATATTTCTGACCATTCCAGACATTGGCAAGGTTGATACCGTAAACGCCGTGGAAAACGTCGATGAAAACATTTTGCAATCTGACCGCTTCAGCGATATTTCCGGCATCGACCGCTTTTGCCAGATTCACCATCACCTTGGATGCCAATGCCCCCATGCCGCAAACCATGCCGTCATTACCGACGATAAGAGCCTCGTCAACTGCCCACTCCTGACCTTCAAGGAGCAGTGTTTTGAAGCCGCGTTCAGCACGCATTTTGAGCAATTCGCGACGCAGCCACATATTGCTGGATGAGTTTTTGATACCGGCAAGATTGGGGTGGGCCATGATTTGGGCAAATTGATCAAGTGAAAGATCAATGCCGTTATTGGGCGGGCAGTGATAGTAGTAAACCGGACGGTCAGCGGCATCAAGAACCGTTAAAATGGATTTTACCGGGTTGAGAGCTGAAGTTCTGGCAGGCAGCATAAATACATAACTGTCAAAATCGTATTTGCTGTAACGCTTCATATTTTCCAGAGCCAACGGCAGACTGGTGGCATTGATACCGACCAGCAGTTTGGTACGTTTACCGATGATTTGAGAGCATTCGGCGACCAAATCCTCTTTGAAGTCATCGCTGAAACTGCCCCATTCGCCCATGCTGCCGAGAATAAAAATACCATCGACGCCATGAGCGATGTTGCGTTCAAAGATTTTTTTCAATCCCGCTTTATCCAGAGAACCGTCTTCAAAAAGCGGAGTGATTGTGGCACTGATAACAAGTTTTTTCATAAAAATTTTTCCCTTGGGTTAAAAGTTGTATTTGATAACGTCTTTACTGTAAACTGCCTGTAATTCTGCCAATTTTTTCTGTGCATCAGTTTGTTTTTCATAGATAAAAAACTCGCACGCCGGCTTTTTACGGTCGATTATATTGTAGACGGCAAAGAATCCGACTTTGGTTATCAGGGGCAATATCCAGCCCGGACAATGGTCACAATATTTGGGATATGCACCGCCGTCATTATCAGTGATTTTGCTCAAACTCGGACAAACCGCCATTTTGCAATGGAAACATCCCGGTTCAAGAAAAAGTTCCATATCGCAGTTTTCTTCAATGCGGATATGTTCCCAATATTCATACATTCCCTGTAATCCTTTGGTCCGGAAAAGTTCCAGACAGTGGAACTCCTGATTGCGGGAAACCAGCGAATAATATTTCTCCAATTCGCCGGAGTTGCGGGAATCGAGAAATTTGAAAACCTCATTGTAAAACTTCACAAAGTGGTCGCTCGGGATCATGGTGTCACCTTCTTTCTCAAAATCTGGCAGCAGGAAAATTCCCCGGTCTTTTCAAGCTCTGCCGAAAATGGAGAATTTTCACACAGAGCATCGTTGAAAATCGCCGTCGCTTTGCAGGCCACCGGATCCGGCTTCAATCCGGATTTCTGAAAATGCCGCAAAAGCGGACAGGAATTGACGGTCAAGCGGATCTCATCATCACATTTTTCAATGAGATAATCAGCATCTTCCCGTTTCATGTAGTAATCCCAGTACTCAAGGAGTTCAGAAGCATCACCGGAGCAGAGTTTTTCATACATCGTCCGGTAGACGTTTTGAGCGGTATTTTTCAACACTTCCCTGACGGCCTCTTCGCCGAAGTTTTCCTGTAAATAGTGCAGTGTATTGCAAAATATAATGTGGAAATCCTTGTGCAATTCACCGGTCGATTGATAACGGAGCATAAATTTTCCCTCTGTTGTATTTTTAACTCTGCGGTATAATTTATCATAAGAAATTCCTTTGTTCAATCAAATCAAAGAGTTACCGAACATAAGTCCCGGAAAAACAACAAAAGTCCTGAAAATATATGATTTCAGAAAGACAAAAGTTATATTTTCCTGATATATACTTGACAAACACATAACAATATATTAAATTATTGCAGAGGCGGAAACCAAACTGCAAAGAGTACCTGATGCAAAAAAAACAGAGTTTCAAAAATGATTTGGCAAGGTGGCTGGGGGAAAGCACCGATAAAAAAGTTCTGCTTGAACACTTCAAACGTACTTTTATAGATAAACCATTGGCCGGGAACTTCCATTATGCATTTACCTACCCCGGTGAAAGACGCTGCTCTGAATTGCTTTATACCTTGCGGATATGCAGTTTTGAAGTCCCTGCCGGAGAAACGCTGAAAATGCGGGGGGCTTTCGACGGCATGGTCGGCATTGGAGATATACATGACGGAGATATACTTTGCGGCAGTTATAATGGCGCAACTGAAACGGTCGATCCGGAAGCGACCTACGGCGGTTTTTCCATAGTATTTCACACCCATCATATCCGTTTGCATTATGTGCATTTTCTGGAAGGCAAAATCGCTGAAAATATTTATTGCTATACAGACAAGCCGTGTGACGGGGCGTTGCAGATGATGTGTCAGGCTCTGGATATAGCCATTCATAATATTGAAAGCAATCGGGATGAGATTTGCCGTCCTCTGGCAGAAGCTCTGGTCAATCAGCTTTACAGCGAACTTCTCCATTCATTTGATTCGGCAATGGATGAAACTTCCAAATTGGCCCGTAAAATAAAGTATCATCTGGAGTGTAATTTCTCTGAAAATATAAATTGTTCGCTGATTTGCGATGAATTAGGAGTAAACCGCTCTTATGCTTCGCAAATATTTCACCGTAATTTCGGAATAACGATGAATGATTATCTTTTTGATTTGCGGATCGCTGCAGCAAAAAAACTTCTGACCAGTTCTGACAGGTTGAAAATTGCCGATATCGCCAAGTTGTGCGGTTTTCAGGATTCCGGATATTTCAGCAGAGCATTCCGCCGCAAAGAAAAATGTACTCCGCTGGAGTTCCGCAAAAAGTATATATCATAAAGTCAGCAGCTTTTTTCGCCGCACGGCGGCGAAAAAAGCAGTGCTGTAATACAACTCCGGCAATTTACCGGAAGTCTTTGGCGCGGGCGGGAATGCCCATTTCTTCGCAGTAACGGTCATAGAGACCGCCGGCGGATTTGTACATGCTGTTGGGGCTGATGAAGTGAGAAAATTCAAACGTAATGGCGTTGGAAAGTCCCGCTTCTTCAGCTGCTTTGAGTTTCAGGCGCAGTTTTTCCCATTTGATGGGCAGGAAGTCGATGGGCATATCCCGGTCGAAACTTTCGCTGTTCGTCCAGCACTCAATGCCGTTTTCATCGCAAAGTTTTTTGTTGATTTTGAGGAAGGTCGGGAGAAGTTCGATCTCAACGTGGCCATCCTGGAAAGCAACGATATCGACCACGCCTTTGATACGGGCCATCTGTTCTCTCCAGTGCGCTTCATGCAGTTCCGGAGCGATGGTAACGCCGAGTTTTTCCATCTTCTCGTTATAGGCTTTTGCGCCCTGCATTCCGGGGGAGATCATGATCTTGGCACCGGGCATGCGGGTTTTGATAGTTTCGGCCATCGCACGGTAGATCCCGGCGACTTTGGCGTTGCTGCCGCCGATTTCCTGTGAGAGATACCAGCCTTTGAAAGCTTTACGGTCGCCGTAACGGTCGATGATCTCGTTGCAGACTTTGCACATGATTTCGGCATCCGGAGCGGCTTCATATTCGGGTCTCCACCACGGAATACCGGAATCGTAACTGCCGCAGAAGAAATTCATATCGTATTTTTCGGCCAGATCCAGATACATATCGATCAGGTCGATCGGCGGTTCAAAACCCTCTTTTTCTTTTTTCAGCACATCGCTGGGGAAAGTCATCCAGCGTTTCCAGCCGCAGCGGATAAGGATAACGGTGTTGATTCCGAATGCCTTCATCGCGCGGAAGTCGGCATCCCACTCTTCACGTCCCCAGTTCTGATGGGGGATATCGTGACTGATTTCGTCCAGAAATGTTCCGGTAATACGCATTTTTCAACCTTTCTATAAGAATATATGGTATCACTGCAATTTTTTCGCAGTCAAGCATAAGATAACTGCATTTATATACTAAATCAACCCTTAATAAAAAAATATTGCAACTTTAATAAAATTTTTTTACCGGATTCACAGGGTGATTACATCTCCGGTACCGCAGCAGTAACCATCGGCGGTTTCTTCATCGCAAGCCGAGAGGAAGCACTGAAAGACATTTTCCGGCAATCCGGCGGAAATTTTCCCGCCGCAGTACTCAGCCGGGAGCATTTGCCACTTGCGGCGGTTCGGATAACCTTCCTGCCGGTCAGTGGTGAAGCAGAGGTGAACCTGTTTGATACCCTTGCCCTCATCTTTGACGTCCGCAGAGATCCGGCCGTTTTCCACGGCTGTTTTGCCGAGCCGGGGCAAACCGGGCACACCGTACAAAACGGCATCGGCATAGCGGCGGCAGGCTGAAAAACGGAAGCCCTGATGACTGTGGGGCAATTCCACGATCATAGTGCGGTTGCCGAGCATTCCGCCGCAGGCATCAAAAGCGGCTTGCAGTGTTTCCGGGGAACCGTGGGAGTCATTGGTGCCGACCACATAATACATCGGACATTTGGCCGCATGAAGAAACCGGCCGTTGATAAAAAGATCGCTGTCTTTGCGGTCGCCGAGATAGATTTCAATAATTCCCCGGAATCTGGGATCAATGGCCGTGACTATCGCCCCGTACCAGCTGCCCCATGAGAGACCGATATAGGCGGTTTTGGCCGTATTGACCTTTTCCAGAGAAAGCAGCAGACTGTGAGCCAGTACCAGATTGGCGGCATTGGTGATGTGGGCATTCTGATCATCGTAATGGTGCGGCCGGTCGAAAGCGACATACGGCCGGATGGTTTCGCCGGGCTCTTTGATCCGGTCGTCATTGAGCGGCCGCCGGCCGTACCAGTCCGGAGCGATGACAGCATAACCGTATGACCGCCACAACTCAACCGCCCAGGCAAAAGCAGTACCGCCGCCGCCGTGTACCAGTACGATTCCCGGCCAGCCGCCGTCAGGCATTTCACCATCCGGATAAGCGATATAGGCGAAAAATTTTGTCCGGCGGCCGTTTTCCATAACGCCGTCGCAAATCACGGAAGTCATATTCTCATGTGCGCTTCGCGGATCGTGATCGATTTCGTAATGCGGAGGATTTTTCAACTCCTCAAAATTCCAATATTTCCGGGGATCTTCGTTGCCGTTGAGCCAGGGTAGAGTACGGGACATAACAGAACCTTTCAATTAAACATTTCTTTTCCGGTGAGAGTTTGCAATATTGTCGAAGCGTAGATCCGGTGACCGTAGTCATTGGGATGATTTACTCCGTTGCCGGTGAGATCGTAGAAGCTTTTGCGTTCCAGAAACTTCTGCCACACGGCCGCCACATCAGCCAGGGCGGTATCCTGCGGTGCAGCGGCGACGAAATCCCGGAGTTTTTCTGCATAAACAGCATCCGGCCCGGGAATGGTCGGTTTCCAGAGCGGATTACCGCTCATGGAAGTTATCAACAGATATCCGGTATGGGGATTGACTTTCCGGCAGTGGGCGATGATCGTTTGCAGATGATCGAGAAATTCTGTTACCGGCATGGCCGCGAAGTTATTCATGCCGTAAGCGATGACCAGCAGGTCCGGAGCATCGGCAAGGTACTCTTTTTCGATCCGGCAGGCGTGCTGTATCCCGGTGCCGCCGATTGCCCGGTTGGTGAAAGTGATCTTGAGTTTGGAGCAGATCTGTTCCATATAACATGGGGCAAACGGGGGGATGTTGACGAATTTGGTCGCATTGAATCCTTCACTGATACTGTCGCCGATCAAAGTGAGTTTCAGCGGTTCTCCGGCGGCAAGTTTTTCCCGGAAACGCTGCAGCCGCTCCGGTTGCAAAAGCGGATCCGTCGGCCAGACCGGAGTGATTTTGGCAGTATAACTTATGTCGATCTGGTTGAGGGCGAAAAAACCGGCATTGTTAAAGAGCAGATTTCCGCCGTCGACCGCATTGTCGATGGCATTGGCATCAACTGCCGGATGCAGCCGCAGATTCTCCACCGGATGCAGGGCACTTTCCGGAAAAAACGGGATCCGGGAGCCTGCCGGCCGGGTGATGAAATCATCGCCGGGAGTGTGCAGAAAGTCTGTGCCGGGAAGAAAAACTTCTCCGGTACTGTGCTGACAAATCCGGGTGATCGAGGCGGCCGGAAACATCAGGTTTATCCGCGGCACACCGGCGAAAAGACCGCTTTCTTTTATAACTTCATTGCCGATCCATAATTTTTCCATTTTCAATACTCCAAATATGCTCCTTCAAGCGGTGATTCATCGGGGAACAGCGGTTCAAAATCTTCCCAACAGTGGAAGTACACATTGTCAAAGCCGTTGTCGCGCAGATATTTGAGGTGAGATGGTTCTCTGATCGCTTCCGCCGGGGTATTGGCAACGGTCAGAGTGAGCGTGACTTTGCCTGCCGGCAGAGAAAGCTGCCACCGGTACGGCGGCCAGACCAGCATCCGGCTTGCGCCGTTGACTTCCAGAGCACACATCGCACGCCTTGCTCCGGGCAGGAAGAGTGCGGCATTGACGGCCTGCGGCAGTTCAACTTGCGCCCGGCAGGATACCGTGCCGCAGAAGTGATCGGGCAGGGATGCCGGAGCGGGAACTTCGATCAAGCCTTCCGGTGAGGCTTTGACACACCGGGTTATCCGGTCAAAGTGGAACTCCAGCGGGATTTTTACTGTTTCGCGGGACGAAGTTCTGCTCTCCGGCAAGCGGGGATCGCCGGGGATCGTCAGCAGCACCATCACTCCGGCGAAGGGCAGATCAAGAGTCAGATAGCCGCTTTCATCTGCGGTGGCGGCAAAATGTTTTCCGGTTCCCGGATCGTACCAGGCATTGAATCCGGCCGGAGCGGTGAATTTTGCGGAAATCGCCTCTTTACCGGCATTGACAAACAGGCGTCTTTCACCTCTGGGGGATTTCAGGTGTCTTGTACGCAGCATCGGAACCGGTGTGAGCAGTGCCACATCCGTCACGATATTTTCCGGCAGAGTTCCGGCATCCGGAGAGTAGTCATAAGTTATCTGTCTGGCCGCCAGAGCCAATCCGGCGGGGAAGATCGTTTCCGGATCGGTTTTTCCGGTACGCAAATCTGCCGTCGGCAACGGTACAGAAGCTTTTATCACCGGCGATGTGCGGTCGAAAAGCTTGGACATGCGCCGGATAAAACCGGCAAAGTGCCGGTAATTCTGCCACCGGGGATCTGCCGCGGAAAATCCGCTCATGGTTGTCACCTGTCTGGCGGCTCTGTCAGAATAATTTACCGCCATCAGAGAGATCATTTCTATGCCGGAAACAAACTGCATGGCGGCGATCTGTTTCATTTCCGCCAGAGAAAGATCCGGCCCGTAAACGGCAAAGGTTTCGCTGATGGTGCGTTTGCCGCGGGCCGCCGAAGAGGTCAACCGGGAAAAGTCGCTTTCTGCTTTTAACGGGTGGATCTGCCGCCGGATGGCATCACAGCCGGGAATATCCAGACAGTCGTGAAGGGCGAAAAGATCACCGGCCAGCAGATTTTTCATATTCTTTATACAGTCGTCACCATTGAAGTGGCCGGTGGATAAAATGCCGTATTTATGACACCACTTTCTGATCGGCAACAGATAACTTTCCCGGATAAGTTTCAGCCACACCTCATTGTAGTCGGCAATGGCTTTTTCATCATGCTCGTTGAGGATCCGGGCAGCGGCTTCTCTGGCACTGTAATGTTTGAGTGCGGCAAAGGTTTTTTCCAGAACCGGTGAGAATGGCAGAGTCCGGTCGTTAAACGAGCCGAAATACGGTTCATCAGTAAAGATGCCTTTGATGGTCGAACCGAAAAAAGAACCGGTATATTCCCGGTACTTTTCATGGGTTTTCTGTATGAAAACGGCAGTAGTTTCCGGATTGAGCAGATCCGGCCGGTCACCGGAAATATGGATCTTTCCGGCGGCATCGATCTGCCGGTGCATCAGATCCGGCCGGTGCTCCTTGAAATATCCGTTGAGAATACCGCTGGGCCAGCCGCTTTCATCGTAGAGCCAGACATCCATATCCAAGCCGGCGGCAGTGGTGACGGCGACTTGCACCATGCGGAAAAATTCTTCCGTCAGATAACCCGGCATGCCGCCGTGGAAATCCTCATTCCGGAATTCCGAAGTCATGATATGCAGAAAAAATCCGTCAACACCATGCTCATGGAAACCGGCGATCTGCCGTTTGATCTCACCGGCATCAAGTTGATCATTCCAGTTCCAGAAAACAGTAACCCGTTTCATATTTCATCCTCAAAATCGTTGGGAGTCAATTCCTGGTATTTTGCAATGGCAGATCCAGCATCATCCGGCGGAATTCCGCCGGAGAACGGCCGAAGTAACGGCGGAAAATTTTGGTGAACCAATGCGGAGCATTGAAACCGCAATTTTCTGCGATCTCTTTGATATTCATATCACTGTGAAACAATTCCAGAGCCTGCTGTAAACGGTAAGTCGTCAGAAATTCCTGCGGCGGAATGCCGCAGTGGGCAGAAAATACCCGGTGCAGAGTCGAACGGTGAACCGAGAGGAGCGCGGCGGCTTCCTGTAAAGAAAATGCCGGATTGGAAAAATTTTCTGAAACCAGCTGCTGAAATCTTTCCGACAGTTCCCGGTTACCGTAATTTTTTACCAGCGGATTGAATGCCCGCATCAATATCTCATACGCCGTTACCGAGGCCCGGATGGTCGAGGCGATATCCAGTTTGAAACACGCTTCGATCAACATGGCGAAAAGCTCTTCCGGACATCTGCCGGCATGAATAAGCTCCTCTTTGAGGTCAAAGGCGGCGATCACGGCATCCATATCCGGGCCGTCACAGGTGAACCAGTAGTAATCCCAGCCCGGTTCAATGCTGTAAATGCAGTGCGTGGCTCCCGGCAGATAGACGAAACAATCACCGGCAGACACTTCGATCGGAACACCGTCTTTTTCCATGAATCCCTGTCCGCGGTGACACCAGAAAAATTCCAGAAACGGTTTGTAGCCGCCGCGGTCACGGAAGCCGCGCCGGGTCACATAGTGCCCGGCTGAACTGACGTTGATAAAGCTCTTTAATTGAGCGTAAGGATGGCGGTGACGGTAGGCACTGCGCTGCCACAATATATCATTCATTATATGCTGCTGTTGTTGTCCTGATTTTTGTGAAACAGATATGTCAAATTATATAACCGCAATCAATTGTTCCGCACAGAATATATCACCGGGGCAATGATTTGTCAACCGGGCAAAATGGGTGGTTGGCAGGATTTTTACAACAGTTGAAACGATATCGATTGTTTTTGAAACTGCCGTCGTCGGATAAAAAATCTCTTTTTGCGACATTTCTGTTATAAAAAATACATCCGTTCTATTGCAAATTCAAGCAGTACTGCATATATTTTAAATGAAAGTATGAAAAAATTTATTGTTGAATGCGACAAAAATGATCAAAAAATCTCTGCAATGGAGGGGAAAATGAAAAATTTCAGTTCGGATAAAATACATCAAACCAGCCGGCTTTTTGGGGAAAACGGAAAAGGTTGCGCAAAAACCTGCCCTTCGCTTCGCTGTGGCCTGGAAAATTTACAAAGTACCCCGCTTTTCTTTGAAAGAGAAAGGGGGCGCGGGGGAAAGGGAAAACCTTCTTTTCCCGTGAAAAGAAAGTTTTCCTTGTCCACCGCACACTCATTCACTTTAATAGAATTGCCGGTGGTCATCGCACAACACTGCCGTCATTTTTTCAGAGGCTTTATTTGTACGGATCAGTACGGATGTGTACGGAAACATACGGAGAGTGCTGCTCTCAAAAATACGCCGCATC
>JAFVZS010000038.1 GCA_017508015.1 Lentisphaeria bacterium | reverse complement strand
GCTGACGGCTATGATTCATGGAATCTTCCTGAGCGTATCTTTGCTTACAGCATTACTCCTCAATCATCTACTGCCTATCTTCCGAAACGTACGCTTCCGCCGAATGTAGAGGGTTGGGAGTTTATTTTTTACGGGTGTACGCTCTGCCGGCTGTTTTGCGGCGTAAACAATATAATTAAAAACTACCTTACTCGCAGTTATGAGTACGGCGCAAGCCGCACGGAATGACGGAGAGCGAGGCCTCCGGAAAATCGACTGAAACCGCCGAGTGCGAAGCACGAGCGGCGAGGCCGCTCTCCCGCGGCCGCAGGGAGATTTTTTGGAGAAAAGGCCGTGGGTGTTGGTGACTCTCAAAACATCTCACCATTTCCCAAAACTTCCAAAAATCTCTCATTGGCAAACGCTCTGCCAGCTGTTTTGCGGCGCAAACAAGCCGTTGTGTTGCGATAAAAAAATAAGCCGCTGCGGATGACAGCGGCTGTTTTTCAATCAATTCTACCGGTTGATCACTTTGCGGCCGGAGCTTCAACCGCCGGAGCAGCCGGAACGGCGACCGGACGGGCATTAGCTTTGCGGCGGATACTTTCCCAGAGATATTCCGAGTGCGGATCCTGACTCTCATCAAACATCAGTTTGTAAGACTTCTGTGTGACATCGTAATCAGCATACATTCTGAATTTACCGGCTTCGGCACCTTTGTCATCTTTGACAGTGATCTCATAGAGTGCCACATCATTGAGGAAGGCGATTTCAAAAGTGTAACCGCTTTCGCCGAGGCCGCCGGTGACCATGGTGGTGATCTCTTCACGGATCGGGGCGGTGTCGCACTGTTCGTACCAGTATTCTTTGATATTATGCTGAAGCAGAAGATAACCGATACCGGCCAGAATGATGATCAGAGCAACCACCCGGCCAATACTTTTAAGCACGTTGACATATGCCGGAACAGGAGCTGCAGGAGCCTCACTGTCTTCACTTTTCACTTCGGTGGCTTCAGCTTTTACTTCAGCGGCTTCGGCTTTCACTTCAGCGGCTTCGGCTTTCACTTCGGCGGCTTCGTTTTTTTCAGTTTCCACGGCTTCGACATTTTTGTTTTCACAATCGGGACATTCACTCATTGCAGTAACTCCTTTTTTTTGTTGCTGTCAGGGGACTGTTTATAATATATAACCGGAATATATTTATTTCAAGTTTTCCGCAATCACCTTTGTCATTCTGTCAGTGACGGATGAACCATTTACCGTCGATTTCGACGAATTTTTCTCCGGAACCACCCAGCAGATCCTGAATTGCCCGTTGAAAAAGCTCTTTATTTTCAGCAAATTTTTCCAAACTTCCGGATTGATATCTCCGGACCAGCCCCTCTTGAACCGCCTTGAGAATTTCTGCTTTTGCCTGTTCTTCATCCTCTCCGAACATAAGGATCAATTCTCTTTGACTATCCGGAGCAAATGCTTCCCAGAGAGCTTCTTCATCGCCATCAACCGCCGCCCCGACAAAGTCGGCCGCCAGTTCCTCTTTTGAATCGTGATCCAATGCAGAACATCCGGCGAACACTCCAATCATGACCATGCCGCAAAACAGAATTATTTTTTTGAACATCATCAACCGATCTCCGCTGTAAAAAAAGTTTGTTTTTACCGGTACATTACCGCAAGTTTTTCCGTCATGGCAATATCCAGCAACCCCAGTTCATAAAGCAAGTCCAGAATCGTATAACGGTGACGGATCAACTGCGCAGTTTTTATACCGTGAAGAAATTGTTCAGTACTCAAGCCGATCTCTGCCGGTTCTGTCGGACAACCGGCACTTTTCAACAAGGCTTTTGCTTCATGGTAAGGCATCAGGCGTTCACGGATGCCTTTTTGCATTTCCGGCCATATTCTGCCGATCAATTCCCGCCGCTTTGCCAAAGCCTCTCCGCTCAAATGTTTTCCCATTGCGGTAATTTTCGGAGCCGAACCATAACAGCCTTTTTTCAGCAATTCATCGATTTCAGCACTGCGGCCGGCCTCATTCAGCCCGGGTTTCATCAAAGGCTGAAGCTCCTCAAAAGAGTGTTCCAGAATATACTCCATCAACAACGTCGAGGCCAGCAGTCCCACTCCGACTTTGAAACCGTGTGAAACATCTTCGCCGTCTCTGGTCAATCCTTCCATCTCCCAGACATGGCTGAAAAGGTGTTCCGCACCGCTTGCCGGACGGCTTTCCTGATACATCTGCATACTGTAACCGGTTGCGGCCAAACCGTCAAAGACCGCCAGCATATCATCTTTGTCAGAGATCCACTTGCGGATATTTCCCTGAATCAATTCCCAGACATCGCGGCGTATCGGTTCTTCACCGACCGCATCAGCGATCACCCAGTCGGCTCCGGCCGGAACTTTGGTCAGCAGATCGGCAAATCCGGAAGCAAACATTTCCGGCGGTGCCGTCGCCAGAATATCCACATCGGCACACAACGCTTTGGGAGCAGGGCATTTAACCGTCTTTTTAGTGCCGTTGACCACCAGTGCGGCTCCGGCGGCCGTAAATCCATCAACAGAACAGGCTGTCGGCACACAGCAGTAACGCAGATTTTTAAGCGAAGCGGCGCATTTGGTCAGGTCATTGATCACTCCGGAACCGATCGCGACCGGCACACAACCTGCCGGAAGTTTTTCCGCCAGCATTTCACAATATTCATAATCCGGATGCAGCCGGGGAGTGCCCGGGAAAATATATTTCCCGGCGATAACGGCTCCGGCGGCGAGCAGAAGTTTTTCCGCCTTTTCGCCGGCGACGCGCCAGGTATTCCCGTCAGCCACCAGGAATGCCGGAGAGCCGGGAAAGCTCTTGGCCAGCACTTCCGGCAGATAATTCAAAGCACCATTACCCAAAGAAAACAATTCCGTATCCAATCCGGCGGGAACCGGAATAACCGGCATACTCATAATAAACTCCTTTTTTCTGTTGACCGCTTTCCCATAATATATCGCCTGTCCGGAATTTATTCAAACTTGTATTTGACAGAAAAATGCAGTATATTATCAGATACCATGTCGAAGTGAATAAGGAGAAGAGAACCAAGATGACCGACAAAGAAAAATTCGCCAATATCAAAGCCGTCTTTCTGGATATGGATGGCACAATCTATCACGGCGGCACACTCTATCCAACGACTATGCCGTTTATCCGTTTTCTTGAATCACGCGGCATCCCCTATGCTTATTGCTCCAACAACACCTCTTACAGCAAAAGCGAGTATGTCGCCAGACTGCAAAAATTCGGTCTGAATGCCACTGAAAAAAATTTCTATACAGCTACCGATTTTCTGGTCGATACCCTCAAAAAAGAGTATCCGCAATGGAAAAGGCTTTATCTGCTGGGTATGCCCGCCATGGCCGGTGAATTGCGCAGTCACGGTTATGAGATCGTCGATGCTGCCCCGGAAGCAGTAATTGTTTCATTTGACAAACTTCTCTGTTACGAAAGGCTCTGTCAGGCGGCCTATTTCGTCCGGGAAAATGTGCCGGGATTTTCCACCCATCCGGATGTTTTCTGTCCCAGCGATCAGCCGACCTGTCTGGTCGATTGCGGCGCGATCTCCCGCTGTGTGGAATTGGCCAGCGGCAAAACATTGCGTCAGCTCGGCAAACCTGATGCCGGATTTTTGCGTTCAGCTGCCGCCCGGCTGGGATTGGCAGCATCCCAGACCCTGATGATCGGTGACCGGCTGGCCACAGACATTGCCGCCGGAACCAATGCCGGCACTTTCACCTGCCGGATCACCGGACCGGGGGCTGACCTCGCCAGTTTTGCCCCGGTAACTCCGGATTGGAGCTGCAATGATCTTGGCGAACTTCAAAAATTATGGGAGAATTGCGACAATGCTTGAATTCATTACTGCGCTGGCTCAAAATGCCGGAAAAGAATCTTTAAAATACTTCGGTTCGATTTCTGAAAGTGATATTGAAGGCAAAGGATGCAGTAAAGATCTGGTTTCCATTGCCGATAAAGCGGTTGAAAATATGATCATTTCGGAAATTTCCCGACGCTTTCCGGATCACGATATTTTCGGTGAAGAGACCGGACATGCCGGAAAAAAATCTGAATTCTGCTGGGTGATCGATCCGATCGATGGCACGCAATCTTTTGTCAAAAGCCATCCGTATTACGCTGTTTCCATTGCCCTTTATCAAAACGGACAGCCGCTGGCCGGTGCGGTCAATGCTCCGGCGATGGGGCGTTTATTCACTGCCCGGACCGGTCAGGGGGCTTTTTTGAATGGCCGGGCGATCCGCGTTTCCGCCTGTAAAAAACTTGATGAAGCCGCTTGCGCCACCGGATTTTCTCTGCTCCGGCAGAATAAGGTGGAAGTGCCGCTGGCCAGATTTGTGCAGATTCTGCCGCAGTTGCGGGATATCAAACGCTGCGGTTCTGCCGCTTTGGATCTGGCCATGACTGGTGCCGGCATCTATGACGGCTACTGGGAAGAGGGGCTGCAGCTGTACGATGTAGCCGCCGGTGCCATAATCGCCCGGGAAGCCGGAGCTCTGGTATGTGACTTCAACGGCGGGGAAAATTTTCCTGCCGACGGTATTATCGCCGGAACTCCCGAAATTGCTTCGCAGCTGCAAAAACTGCTTTGCCGGTAAGATTTTCCGCAAAACGCCGCCGCAGTTTGCTTTTTTTATGAGCTGCGGCGATATTTTTTCTGAAAATCGGCAAAACTCCTTGTAATTCAAGAAAAACAGTAGTATATTAAGGATTTGTACGGTTTATTCCGGCACGGTGCCGGAGTAAATGTGAAGTTCAACAGTGTAAACAATTTAACAAGAAACCTCAAACCAAATGGAAGAAAACAAATTCGCGGAGAGCTTTCTTGATTTCAGCGGCATGCCCGAGAGCATGGAAGAGCTGCTGAAAGGCAAGGAAGAAGTCGGTACCATCAGCAAAGGCAAAATCGTTCCCGGTAAAGTCGTGGCCAAAAGTGCCGACGGCGCACGCATCGACATCGGCTACAAGGCCGAAGGTTTTGTCCCGGCATCTGAATTCCTCAACTTTGATGCCGTCAATGTCGGCGACGATATCGATGTTTTTCTTGAGGAAATCGAAAACCGGCAGAATATGCCCACTCTGAGCCTCGAAAAAGCCAACTCCATCAAAGCATGGGAACGGATCACCACCGAATACGGCGAAGGCCACATTGTCAAAGGTATCATGCGTCACCGTGTCAAAGGCGGTATCATGGTCGATGTCGAGGGCTTCCCCGCTTTCCTGCCCGGCAGCCAGCTTGATGTCAGTCCCGTCCGCAATATGGATGACTACCTCAACAAAGAGTATGATGTCAAAATCATCAAAATCAATGTCGAACGTCACAATATCGTTGTTTCACGCCGGGAATTGCTCGAGGAATCCCTCCGCGAGCAGAGAGCGACCCTCATGACCGACATGAAAGTCGATGCCGTTGTCAAAGGTGTGGTCAAAAACATCACTGATTTCGGCGCATTCATCGACCTCGGCGGTATCGATGGTCTGCTCCACATCACCGACATCTCCTGGGGACGCATCAACCATCCCAGCGAAGTCCTCACCGTCGGTCAGGAACTGGAAGTCATCGTTATCGGCATTGACAAAGACAAAGAGCGTGTTTCTCTCGGTCTCAAACAGAAAACCCGCAATCCGTGGGATGATGTCGTTGCCAAATATCCCAAAGGCACCAAAGTTTCCGGTAAAGTTGTCAACCTCATGCCCTATGGTGCATTTGTTGAAATCGAAACCGGCATTGAGGGTTTGATCCACGTTTCCGAAATGTCTTGGACCAAACGGATCAACAAAGCCAGCGATGTTCTCAACAAAGATGATATCGTCGAAGCTGTCGTGCTGGATATCGACCGAGATTCCCGCAAGATTTCTCTCGGTCTCCGTCAGAAAGAACGTAATCCGTGGGAAGTTCTCGCTGAGAAATACCCCGTTGGCAAACACATCGTCGGCAAAGTCCGCAACATGACCAACTACGGTGCATTTGTTGAAATCGAAAATGATATCGATGGTATGATCCACGTTTCCGACATGTCCTGGACCCGCAAAATCAACAAACCCAGCGAAGTCCTCACCCCCGGACAGGAAATCGAAGTCGTTATCCTTGAAATCAATCCCGAACAGCAGCGCATCTCCCTCGGTCTCAAACAGGCCGAAAATGACCCCTGGAGCAATATCAACGACCTCTATAAAGTCGGCGATATCGTCAAAGGCTGCGTGACCAAGATCACTACTTTCGGAGCTTTTGTTGAATTGAGCAACAAAATCGATGGTTTGATCCACATTTCCCAGCTCAGCAATGAACGCGTTGACAAAGTCAAAGATGTTCTTAAAGTCGGCGATGATGTCGAAGCCCGCGTTATCAAAGTTGACACCGATGAGCGTCGTATCGGTCTTTCTATCAAAGCTGTTGATGGCGACTTCTCCGAAGCCGACCTCAAGGCCGCTGAAGAAGAATACACCGCCGCTCTCAAACCCGGTGAAGCCATGGTCAATGTCGGTGAAGTTTTTGAATCCGGCGCCATGGATGCTCTCAAACTTGACTGACTTTCTCTTTAAGGAAAAAGTCAGCTGAAGTGCGGAAAAACAAGCGGGAAGCCGCACTGAATGGGCGGGCAGCTGATACTGCCCCCCGTGCCCCGCTTGAAAACTCCTGTTGGGATCAATTCCCGATGGGAGTTTGTTTTTTTGTAATCGGCCGCGGGAGAGCCGACGCAACGGCTCCTCTTTTTCACAGGTGCGAGCACCACAAAACAGCGCGGCAAAGCGTTTGCCAATGAGAGATTTTGAGAAGTTTTGGGAGATAGTGGGAAGTTTTGGGAGATAGTGAGAAGTTATGAGAGTCTCAAACACCCACGGTCTTACCTCTCAAAACTTCCCACAAGCTCCCACAAACTCCCACTTGCCCGCTCCATCCGTCGGCCCGCAGTCAACGGCTTGTTTACACCGCAAAAATCCACCGGGGGTACGGGGGCGGAGCCCCTGTCAAGGGCGCCCGCTCGGCGGGTTGCGAGGTGTCTCGCCGCTCCGATGTCGCGGCTCAATCAGAAAGTTTGTAAATCATTACCACTTTCGGGGGTACGGGGGCGAAGCCCCTGCCAAGGGCGGTGTCAACCGCCTGCCAAAACAAACAAACCCCCGGCAGACTGCTGTCCACCGGGGGTACGGGGGCGAATCCCCTGTCAAGGGCGGAGTCAACCGCCTGCCAGCCGAGCCGCTTCACCCAACGGCCGATTCGCCCGCAATGCAAAGCAAAAATTAGAGTTCTGTGGTTAATTTTTTGGCCATATTTTCGACTTTAGCCAATGCTTTTTCCACACTGCTGTCGCGGGCGAGCAGCACACCGAGACGGCGATGCCCGCGCAACTCACCTTTGCCGAAAATCCGCATTGAAGTATCCGGTTCAGCCAGCACTTCAGTAAGATTGCCGAAACTTACGGCATCGGAATTTCCGGCAACTTTGATCGCCTTGCTGGCACTTGGTCCGTGGAAAGCGATATTCGGGATCGGCAAACCGAGGATAGCTCTGGCATGCAAATCAAATTCGGAAAGGTCCTGTGAAATCATCGTCACCATACCGGTATCATGCGGCCGGGGGCTGACTTCGCTGAAAATGACCTCATCACCGCAAATAAAGAGTTCCACGCCGAAAATTCCTCTGCCGCCGAGCGCATCGGTGATTTTTTTAGCGATATCCCGGGCTTTGGCAATAGCGGTTTCACTCATTTTCTGGGGCTGCCATGACTCCTGATAGTCACCATCGACCTGATGATGGCCGACCGGTTCAAGGAAACTGGTTCCGCCGACATGGCGCACGGTCAGCAACGTTATTTCAAAATCGAATTTGACAAACCCTTCCACGATCACTTTTCCGGCACCGGCACGACCGCCTTTCTGGGATTCTTCCCATGCCGCGTCAATATGATCTGCGCTTTTGATGGTACTCTGCCCGTGACCGGAACTGCTCATGATCGGTTTCACCACACACGGCAGACCGATTTCTTTGATTGCCGCATCGAATTCCTCACGATTGGCGGCGAAACGGTATTTGCTGGTGGGGATGCCGAGTTCTTCAGCGGCCAGACGGCGGATACCTTCGCGGTTCATAGTCAGCTGGGCGGCTTTGGCAGTGGGGATGACGGTATATCCTTCGTTCTCAAGTTTCACCAGTTCAGCAGTAGCGATCGCCTCGACCTCCGGGACGATGTAATCGGGTTTTTCTTTCTCGATAACTTCCCGCAAAGCGGCACCGTCAAGCATATTTACGGTGTATGCACGATGCGCAACTTGCATTGCCGGGGCGTTATTGTAACGGTCAACGGCGACCACTTCCACCCCGAGCCGCTGCATGGCGATTGCCACTTCCTTACCCAATTCACCTGAACCGCAAAGCAGAATTCTGGTTGCGCTTTTGGTCAATGCTGTGCCGAGTTTTGCCATAATTTTTCCCTTCCTATTAAATATGGTTATTGTCTGAATTTCCGTAGCACTGAATTATTCCGGCGGTATCGCCGCTGTAATTAATTAAAAAATCCGGAAGTTTTATTCCTGAAAACCATTTATCACGGTACTGCGTTTTCCGTAACGGTGGCATTCTTTCAGGTATTCCACTGCTTCTTCCGCCGAATCGACGACCTCAATCAACTCCATATCTTCCGGCGAGATCATGCCCTCATCAAGCATGGTATTTTTGAACCAGCGGATCAAACCTCCCCAGAATTTACGGTTGACAAAGATGATCGGTATCAGGTTGATTTTGCCGGTCTGCACCATAGTCAACACTTCGGATAACTCATCCAAAGTACCGAATCCGCCTGGATAGACGATCACTGCGGTGGAATATTTAAGAAACGATACTTTGCGGACAAAGAAGTAATTGAAACTGATCGATGTAGTCTGATATGGATTCGGGGATTGCTCCATCGGCAATTCGATATTCAATCCGATGGAGACACCGTTTTTTTCATAAGCGCCGCGGGCGGCAGCTTCCATCACCCCGGGTCCGCCGCCGGTGATCACCCCGTATCCGGCCTCAGCCAGCCGGTTGCCCAACTCTCTGGCTGAAGCATAGACCGGATCATCCTGCGGAATGCGGGCAGAACCGAAGACCGACACCAGCATTTTCGGCTTGTTGCGCATGGTTTCAAAGGATTCTACAAATTCAGACATGATCCGCATGACCCGCCATGAATCCATAGGCATAAATTCGATTTGCCGACTGTTATAGTCTTTCATCAGCTTTTTTCTCCTCATTCGATCACTCCGACACACGGAATATTACGGTAAAGTTCCTCAGAATCCAACCCGAAACCGACCAGATAAAGATCCGGAGCCTCAAAGATGGCCCAATCGGGCTCATTTTTTCTGCCGGCGACCTGTTTATTGACCAGAACGGCGGCCCGGACACTTTTAGCTCCGGCATTCAAAAGATGCTCCTTGCAAGTCCGGATGGTTTCACCGCTGTCAAAAACATCATCGACCAGCAGGATATCGCGTTCTTTGACCGGCAATTTGAGAGTATCACTCAATTTGACTTCATCACCGCGCCGGTCATGGGTATAACTGGATACCCGGATGGAATCGAACCACAGCGGCAAATCTATCGCTCTGGCCAGATCACTGCCGAAAAACGCCCCGCCATTCATCAATACGATGACGGTCAACTCTCTGCCCCGGTAAAATTCAGTCAATTCCCGTCCCAATTCAGCAATTTTTTGAAAAATTTCATCCTTGCTGAAAAGCTCCCTCATGCTCATCGCATAATCCCCTGAAAATTATTGATCATCCAGTTTTTAAGCAATTTACGGAGAATAAACTCCTCTTTCTGTACAGACTCTTCAAAAAAGTGATTGCAATACGGACACCGGGAAAACATCTCGATATCCGACGGGTTGATCGGCTCCTCACATTGAGGACAAAACTTTCCGGCAATCAGAAAATTTTTCTCACCGGCGGCCTTTTTTTTCATCAAACTGCACCTCTTTATCCTTGCAAAGCGCACTGTTTTGCGCTATTTTATAAAACGGAGATTATCTCTTTGTATAAGATAGCCCAAGTTCAGTTTAAATTCAAATCCCGCCGGGGGAACTCCGGCACAAAATTGTATGAAAAATTTCTGGATCATTGCCGGAGAAGCTTCCGGTGACATTTACGGTGCCGCTCTGGCGCAGGAATTGCGTCAGCTGGCTGCGGCAAAAGGTGAAACTGTTACGATTTCCGGCATGGGCGGAGCGGCCATGATCAAAGCCGGGGTGAATATCAAAGTGGACTCCACGGAATTGGGAGTCATCGGCATTTTTGAAGTGCTGAAAAGCATATTCACCTTTATAAGAATATTCTTTTACCTGCTCAAAGAGGTAAAAAAAGAGCGTCCGGATGCAGTGATCCTGATCGATTATCCCGGATTCAATTTGCGCTTTGCCAAAAAACTCCACAAACTGGGCATTCCGGTGTACTGGTATGTCAGTCCGCAAGTGTGGGTCTGGGGTAAAAAACGTCTGCCGGTACTGGCGGAAGTCTGCACCAAAATGCTGGTAATTTTTCCGTTTGAAGTGGAGGTCTATGCAAAAACTTCATTGCAGGCCAGATTTGTCGGTCATCCGCTGGTCGATGTGATCGCCAACCGCCGTGATCCGGAAATCAAACGTGACCCGGAAAGTTTTCTGCTGCTGCCGGGAAGCCGTAAAAATGAGATCGACAGACTCCTGATCCCCATGCTGGAAGTTACCGTGGAATTGCACCGGAAACACCCGGCTCTAAAATTCACCCTTGCCGCTCCCCGGGAAAAAATCGCCGGATTGTGCCGGAAAAAAATCGAAATTTTCCGCAAAAATCATCCGGATCTGCCGGAGATCACCATTGTCACCGGCAACACCGCCAAACTTCAGCAATCCGCCGGTACCGGGCTGGCCGCCAGCGGCACCGTCACCGTGGAATGCGCCCTTTCCGGCTTGCCGCTGGTCGTCGGTTACAAACTCAATCTGCTGACGCTGGCTCTGGCCAAAATTCTGGTCACACTCTACCGCGGATATTTTACGATGGTCAACATCATTGCCGACAAAGAGGTATATCAGGAGTTTCTGCAATGGCACTTCTGTAAAAAAGAGGTTCTGCCGGCAGTGGAAGCGATCCTGCCCGGCGGCTCCCGCCGCAATGAGGTGGAAAACGGCATGCAGGAAGTTGCCTCTCTTCTGGGATCAGCCTCGGAAGTTTCCGCTCTGCGCCGGGCGGCGATCGAAATGTATGAATAAACGGAGCGTTTTACCATGAAAGAAAATCTTGTCACCTGGGATTTGAGTGTTCTTTATCCGGATACGGAAAGCTGGGAAAAGGAGTTCGCCGCACTGGAAGCGGCGGCGGACAGATTCTACTCATTCAAAGGCCGCCTGGCCGAATCACCGGAATTACTCAAAGCGGCGATCGAAGCATCTGATGAATTTGACCGTCTGGCAGAAAAGCTCTACACTTACGCTCATTTGCTCTGCGATGAAAATACTTCCATCGGGCCGAACCGGGCACGGGTCGACCGGATATCAGCAAAATTATCCGCCCTTTCTGAAAAAGAAAGCTGGTTCGATCCGGAAATAATGGCGATCCCCGATGAGCGGATGCAGGAATTGCTCAATGCTCCGCTTCTGGCTTTCTACCGCCGCAGTCTGCTGGAACTTCTCCGGGAAAAACCCCACACTCTCAGCGAAGCGGAAGAGCGTCTGCTGGGCACGCTGGGCGATGTTTTGGGTAATTCCGATGAAATATTTTCCACCATGAATGACACGGATATGAGTTTCGGCAGACTCCGGGATTCCGAAGGTAAACTGCTTGACCTGACCCACGGCAGCTGGGGCAGTTTCATGGAGGCTCCTGACCGCAAAGTCCGCAAAAAAGCCTTCCATCAGCTTTACCGGCAGTACCGGCAATACCGCAATACGCTGGCTGCCACGCTGGATGGCACCGTCAAACGGCATGTTACGATGGCAAAGATCCGCCACTTTGACACGCCTTTGCAAGCGGCACTCTTTTCCGAAAATATTCCGGAAAACATCTACAACAATCTGATTTCAACCGTCCGGAAAAATCTGCCGCAACTGCACAATTACTTCGATCTGCGTGCCAAAATAATGGAACTTGACGATCTGAATATGTACGATCTTTACGCACCACTGCAGCCGGAACTCAATCAGAAGTGTTCATTTGCCGAAGCGTCAAAAATGGTGAAAGAATCTCTGACCGTACTGGGGCCGGAATATACTGCGCTGCTGGAAAAGGCCTGGAGCCAGCGGTGGATCGATGCTCCCTGCCGCAAAGGGAAACGTTCCGGAGCATACTCCGGCGGATGCTACGACAGTTATCCGTATATTCTGATGAGTTTCGACAACCGCCTGAGCGATGCATTCACTCTGGCTCACGAATTGGGACACTCCATGCACAGTGCTTTTTCCAGAAGCAATCAGCACTATCACTATGCCGGTTATGAAATTTTTGTGGCTGAAGTGGCCAGCACCTGTAATGAATTGCTGTTATCCAGCTATCTGCTCCGGCAGGAAAGTGACCCAAAAGTCAAAGCCTCGATCTACACCAGATTGGCAGATGACATCCGGGCGACCATCTACCGGCAGACGATGTTCGCCGAGTTTGAGAAACTCATCCATGAAGATTCTGCAGCGGAGATCCCGTTGACAGCAGATCACCTCTGTGAAAAATACTACGCTCTGAATGCCGGTTATCACGGATTCATCAAAGCTGACCGGGATATCGAATTGGAGTGGTCAAGAATACCGCACTTTTACTACAACTTTTATGTCTACAAATATGCAACCGGCATGGCGGCCGCACTGAAATTGAGCAAAGGCATTCTGGCCGGAGAAGCCGGAGCACAGGAAAGATATCTGAATTTCCTCAAAGCCGGCGGTTCCAAAGATGTACTGGATATTCTCAAGGATGCCGGAGCAGACCTCACCACTCCGGAACCGGTCAACGATGCACTGGCATTTTTCGGAGAAACGGTAGAAGAATTGCGGAAACTGCTGGGCTGATTTCACCGGTACGGAAATCAGCCGTTCTTCACCGGTTTAAGATCGCAAATTTGAATAGCTGAAGTACTTGAATTTACCACGCAATGATCCCGGTATCATTTGCCGGACAGCCGGAAACAGCCGCCGGAAAGTTCCAATTTGACACCGTAAGAACCACTGAGTGAATTGAGCAAGTCACAAATCTCCTGCGCTTCCCTGCCGACAGCGATTTCCGGCAGACCGTTCATCCGGTCTTTCCGTTCAAAATTCAACTGCAGCGGCAACAGTGAAAAACCGGTCATCCGGCCGTTTTCAAACTCCAGTTTGGGCAAAACGGTCTGATAGTTGAGTTTATTGCAATGCAGACCGACCTTATCCCCGCGGGAACGTGCCCAAAGAGCCGCTTCAGCGGAAGAATTGATGTCGATACCATACTTTTCCATAAAGTCAGCCGGCAGATGCTCAATACGCAATCCCTGATAGATAAAATCCCCCAGCGAATAGAAGACCGGGGAATTCCGGTAAATTTCCACCGGACGCAGCCGGTGACAGCCGCCGCCGAATACCGCTGAAACCCCGGCATCAATACACGCATGGCAGAACTCCTTGAGATATTCCGGCGGATTTTCCTCCCGGACATTGTCGTTGTCGTGACAATGAACCATCATAAAGACATAATCATACTGTGCTTTGGCTTTTTTTACCGCCTCAACAAGCCGGGCTTTATCTCCCGGATGACATGAAGTTGACGGCACCGTTTTTTCCGTGGTATATTTCTGATCCCCCAGAAAGAAAAAACCTTCCGGATCGGGCGTGAGAAACCCGGTATTGATCAACTTTTCACGATTATAATTGATCCGGGTGCGTGCGGCGATCTGCCGCAATGCCGCCATTTGCGCCTCATCGACCTGATAGACCGTATCATGGCGCAAATAGTTCACCCCGGGACGGGCCTTGAGTTTGGCAGTACCTTTACCGGCTTTGGAGGCATTTTCAAAGGAGGCATCGACCGCAAACACGGCACAGCTCACGCCGTTGCGTTCCAAAACAGCCGGTGCGACCGCTTCATCAAAGCTGCGCCCGGTACCGCAATGGGCCAATCCGGCGGCCTCCAGAGTATCGATGGTGGAAGTCAAACCGGCAAAGGAGTAATCAAAGCAGTGATTATTGGCCGTGCCGAAACAGTTGAATCCATATTTCAGCAGATCCCCCAGACAGCTGCGGCGGGTATTGAGCCAGGTGCCGCCGCTGTAAGCCCCGGCAAAATACTCAAAATCGGAAAAGTTGGTTTCCAGATTGGTCATTTTTATATCACACTGACCGATGAAGCCGGCGACAGATTTCAATGCTGCCTCATATTCTGCGGGGAACTCCTGCAAAAAAAGCGAATCTCCGGTTCCGGTAACCGTCAAATTTTTATTATACATGATGATGATCCATCCCCCAGTACGTTTTCACCGTAAATTTCCTTATTATACTATAGCACGGAGCATAAAATTTTCAATCAGCAAAAGCATTTTTCATCAGAGCCGATTTCAGAAATCTTTAAAATCTGCCGCAGTGATCACCCGGCCTGTTTTTCTCTGACAGATTTTTGCAATCATCTGCTAAAAAAGAGCTTTTAAAGGGCGAAAAACGGTAAAAATGCAAAAAAATTTGAAAATTTTTTGAAATTTCTCAAATTTGCTCTTGATTATTTACCGTTTTTTGAGTATACTTATTAACAGTCACTGAAAAATGACGTGTTAAATTCCAAAAATGTCAGGAGGAAAAAACAATGAAACACAAATTTTACGACGTCAAGACCAAATCCGCTGTTGAAACTGAAGTGCTTGAGTGCGTGACTTTCAAAACCGCCAGCCACACCAGCTATGCTTTCAAAGGTAAAACCGCCGATGGCCGCAACCTGACCGCCTTTGTCAGCAAAGCAGTCTGGGATAAAGCGAATAAGTAATTTACCGCTTTAATACCAAGCCGCATTTTGCAAAGTATACCCGAAAAGGATTCTTTGCAAAGTGCGGCTTTTCTTTGCCATCCGGAAATAAAAAATGCGGTGTGAACAGGCTCCCCCGTGACGCACACCGCACAATTCCCGTAATTCACTCGTAACGCAAAGCTTCGATCGGGTCAAGCTGGGAAGCTTTCCAGGCGGGATAAAAGCCGAATACCATACCGATACTGGCAGATACCGCAAATGCGGCGATGACAGCTCCCGGACTGCTTTCCACGGGCCAGTGAAGCTGGCTTTCAATAAACATGGAAACCCCGTGACCGACGAGAATGCCGATGATCCCGCCGACCAGACACATCACGATCGACTCGATGAGAAATTGCTTGAGAATATCGATACTGCGGGCCCCGACCGCCATGCGCAAACCGATTTCCCGGGTACGTTCAGTAACGGATACCAGCATGATATTCATAATTCCGACACCACCGACCAGCAAAGAAAGCAGAGCCACACCGAGCAGCAGATTATTCATCAGCGAACTGGTCTTATCCATCATTTTCATAAAATCAGCGGCTGACCGGATACGGAAATCATCATCCTGTGCGGCGACCAGCTGATGACGTTCCCGCAAAACGGCAGTGATTTCAGCGATCGCCTGTTCCATTTTTTCCGGCTTGACAGCGGAAAAAGCAATTTGGTCGACGTAAGTGAATTTGGGGATCAGCAGTTTGTCGCTGCGCAAAGCAGAATCCTGTTCAGGGTAGAGAGCCACTCCGGATACCGGAAAGGTGGCTCCGGGACTGCTGGCCAGAGAACTGGTGGTGCTGGTTGCCGAACCGTTACGAAGCCCGGTAATACGCATACGCATCGTCGTCCACGGAATAAGGATCACATCATCTTCATCCTGCCCCATCATGTTTGAGCCTTTGCTTTTGAGGACACCGATCACCCGGAAAGAGGTATTGTTGATCCGCATTTCAGTATCCACCGGCGAAATTCCGCCGAAAAGTTCTTTGACCACGGTCGCGCCGACAAGACAGACCCGCGCATTGATACCGACTTCCCGGTCATTGAAAAAACGCCCTTCGGCCAGCTGCCAGTCGCGGATACTGAAGTATGACGGAGCAACTCCCAGCATCTGAGCCGGAATCCAGTTTTCCGAACCGAAAATCGCCTGTGCCGAACTGGAAGTAACGATTGGTGAAACCTGTGAAACATGCGGACACTCCTGCAACACAGCATCTGCATCCGACGGCAGCAGCCGTGTCCAGGTATTGACTCCGACCTTGATACCGGCCACCCGGCGCACTCCGGGGTAGATCACACCGGAACCGGCCCCCATCTGTTCAATAGTAGCCCGGATACTGGCGGATGAACCGGCTCCGATTTCCATCATCGCAATAACAGCGGCAATACCGATGATGATACCGAGCATCGTCAGCATGGTACGCGTGGGATTGCGCCAGAGAGAGCGCAAAGCCATGAGAATGGTTCCGATAAATTTCATTGTGACACGCCTCCCTCAAAAAGTCCGGAAACGATCTGACCGTCACTCATACAGATAGTACGTTTGGCGAATTTGGCGATAGCCTGCGAGTGGGTGACCAGAATGACGGTGATCCCCTCATCGTTAAGCTTTTTGAACATATCCATCACTTCAACACTGGTTTTAGAGTCCAGGTTGCCGGTCGGTTCATCGGCGAAAATGACCGGCGGATGGTTGATCAGAGCCCGGGCGATAGCCACCCGCTGCTGCTGACCGCCGGAAAGCTGCGAGGGGTGATGTCCGGCACGGTCTGCAATACCGACCTCTTTCAAAGCGGCCAAGCCCCGGCGTTTCTTTTCAGCATTACTCAAATTTGAAGTGTAAGCCAGCGGCATGATAACATTTTCCAGCGCGGAAGTACGGGGCAGCAGATTGAAACTCTGAAAGACGAATCCGATCTGACGGTTGCGGACTTTGGCCCTTTCATCTCCGGATGCCCGGCCGAGTTCCCGGCCGTCAAAAAAGTAATCACCGCCGGTGGGCCGGTCAAGACAGCCGAGAATATTCATCTGAGTGCTTTTTCCGGAACCGGAAGCCCCCATGAGAGCGACATATTCACCGCGTTCAATAGACAGTGAAACTCCTTTAAGCACCTGAATGGAAAGATCCCCCAGCGGATAATCTTTGGTTATGTTGTGTAATTCGATAAGAGCCATGACCGGAAACCTCACTTACCTTGCGCCCGGGCCCGGTTGGCGGCTGAACCGCCGCCGGAAACTCCGCGTTTTTCAGGTTTGGGCATAAAAGGACTGCTTTTCTGACCGTCAGAGGCCGCAGCATCACCCGGAGTGATTTCAGCGGCTCCGTAAACAATCAGATCTCCTTCATTCAACGGCGGATCGATCAATTCGACCCGTCCTCCGGCACTCAAACCGGTACGCACTTCCACCGGTTTGAGAGCGTTATTTTCCAACACATAAATAACCTTTGCGCCCTCCTCAAAGCTCTGATCCCGATATTCCGGAGCGATCAGTGCGATATCCGGCTGGAAACGGAATGCCGCATTGGAAACGGTCAGCACTTCATGACGGCGTTCACGGATGAATTTCACATTCGCAGTAAGATACGGTATCAGTTTGCCGTTGGAGTTATCAGTGGTCACTTCCACGATGTAGGTGACCACATTCTGCGACATGGTGGCATTGAGCCGGATGCGCTTGACCACTCCGTGAAAAAGTTCCCCGGGAAATGTATCAATCGTAAATTCGACCGGCATATCCACCCGGATATGACCGATATCGGCCTCATTGACGGAAACCCAGACTTCCATCTTTTTCAAATCTTTCGCCATCAGAAAGATACTGGATGCACTCATATTGGAAACCACCGTTTGACCGACACTGACCCGGCGGTCGATAATGATACCGTCGACCGGAGCCGTGATCCGGCAGTAATCCAGATTGCGGCGGGCTTTGATCAATTCGGCTTCGCAGATGGTGAGCTGGGCCTGTGAATGTTTATGATCGGCATTGGCCCGGAGCAAGGCGGCCCGGGAACTGCCGAGATCGGCCTGCGCCCGGGTCTTTTCGGCATTGGCCCGGAGCAAGGCGGCTTGAGAATCGGCATATTCAGCCTGGGCAGAGGAATATTCAGCTTCGGCGGAATCATATTCACTTTCAGCGACCGCATGGGCACGCTGAAGACTGCCGGCTCTCTCAAAATTGCGGGTGGCAAGTTTGAGTCTGGCATCACTCTGCCGCACCGATGCCTCGGCTGCAGCGATCGATGCATCCGCCGAAGCGATCGCCGCTTCAGCGGAATTTACCGCCGCCTGTGCCGAAGCGATTGCCGCTTCGGCCGAAGCGATCGCCGCTTCGGCCTGAAGTTTTTTAGCCTCGGCCTCACTCAAAGCAGCTTTATAAAGCACATCATCGATCTGAGCAAGGAGCGTGCCGGCCTTGACATACGAACCGTAGTCGATGGGGTTGCCGTTGACATCGGTGCCGAAGTGCATGATTTTTCCGGAAACCTGGGCACCGACATTGATCAATTCTTCCGGTTCGACCGTGCCGGAAGCACTGATGGAACTGGTCAAATCCTCTTTGGAAACCGCTTCCGTCTTGAAAGATATTTCAGTTTGATCTTGGTAAAAAGATTTGTACCCCCACCATGACAGCACACCGATAATGACGACAATTGCCAGAGGCACCAGAAGTTTGAGAATGTTTTTCATAAAAAATCCCGGAATATAATTAATAGTTTGATCTGTATGTTTTACCTGTATAAACGGATGTCGGCGGCAGAATATTTTATTTTTCCTGATTTTTCCGGAATTTTTCCCGCAGGGCGACCGCATGGTTGCAAGTCATGGCATCAACTCCGGCAGCCGCCAGATGCAAGCCGAGTTCATCGCTGGTCACCCCCCAGCCGACCACCCGCAAACCGGCCGTATGCAGAATATCGGTAAAGGTGCGGTCAACGGCAAAATCAGCTTTCAAACTGACAGAACATTTCAATGGTGCAAGCATCGTGATAACCTCCTGTGCCGATGGAAAATAACCGTATAGACTTTGCAGATCGGTCAACAGCACCCGCGGCAAATCCGGGAAAGCATCAGCCGCCTGTAAGATCGTCTCTTTTTCAAAAGAGCTGATGACCAGTTGTTCCCGGTGCGGAAAAGCATCGATCACTTTCCGGCAAAAGGGTATGACTCCGGCATCACCTTTCAGTTCGATTTGCAGACACATCCGACTGTCAATGATCTCCAGCACTTCTGCAAGAAGCGGAACCGGATAGTATTCCCGCAGCTCCTCCAGAGTCGTTTCCGCCACCGCCAGCGGCACTCCGGCGACCCGCTGCAAATCAGCATCATGACAGCAGACCACCTGATGATCGGCGGTCAATCTGACATCAAGTTCAATACCGTCTGAACCACGCTCTGCGGCAAGTAAAAATGCCTGCATGGTATTTTCCGGAGCATCATCCGATTCTCCGCGGTGAGAAAGAAAAATTACACTCATAAATCCTCCATTGTTTTTTCATCCTGATAATATGCCACCATTGCGGCTTTTATTCAAGAGCCGATCATTCAAAATTCCGATAAGAAAAATGATTGAAAAACGTGTGTTTGCGGGCTATATTATAAGATTGTACAAAAAAACTGCAGGAGATGATAAAGTGAATATTTTACTTATTCCGGCAGCAGTGATAACCGCCGGAGCCGGTCTGGCCTGGTCACTGCGCAAAAATCCGTCCGCCGCGGCGATTGCCGGAGCCGGCTGCTGTTGTTCGGGAGCCGCCGCGGGCTTGACACTGCTGGCCTTGAGTTACTGCAACGGTTCGCTTCCGGTCATTCAGGAACTTTTTGCAATTCCGATACTGATACTTGCTCTGCTCTGTCCGATCCATGCGATCGGTTATCTTGCCGGTCACGGCAGCGAAAGAAGCGGCAGTTTCTGGGCGTTATTCAATCTGACAGCTGCGGCGATGCTCTTTGTCACCATGGCCACGACCCGGCTGGGCTTTCTGGTCGCCTGGGAGATCATGGGGGCAGCCAGTTTCGGTCTGGTCATATTTGACCGTCACAACCACTGCTCGTGGCGGGCCGGATGGGTCTACATGATGGCGTGCCACGCCGGAGCGGCACTGCTGATACTGCTGTTTTTCTTTCCCCATACTCCGGGATGGATGTTTCTGCTGGCGGCCGCCGGTTTCGGCTTGAAAATCGGGTTTCCGCTGCTCCATGTATGGCTGCCGGAGGCACATCCGGCAGCACCGGCACCGGTATCAGCTGTAATGTCGGGAGCAATGATCGAACTCGGATTTTTCGGAATTCTGCTTTTCGGGATCACTCCGGCTGGCAGCAATACGCTTTACGGCTGGAGTTTTCTGATCACCGGTCTGATCGCCGCACCGTGCGGAATCATCTTCGCTGCGGCCCAGAGCGATTTAAAGAAACTGCTGGCCTATTCCAGTATTGAAAACATGGGTATTTTAAGCTGTGCTCTCGGTTTGGGATTCCTCGGGACTGCTTACGGATTGCCGGAAATGATGATCACGGCCCTGCTCGGTGCGGCAACACATCTGCTCAACCATGCCCTGCTCAAAGGCGGACTTTTTCTGGGAGCCGGTTCCGTATACAAAGCCTGCGGCACTCTGGATATGGATAAGATGGGCGGGCTGTTGAAGCGCATGCCCCGCACCGGAGCATACTTCATACTGCATGCCCTGTCACTTTGCGGTCTGCCGCCGGGTTCCGGTTTTGCCGGAGAATTTCTCATCTATCTGGCGGCCTTTGCCGGATTGAGCAGTGCCTCACCGGCGATCATTGCCGCCAGTGCCGCAACATTGATAATTCTGGCCCTGACCGGCGGCCTGGCAGCAGCGGCATTCGCCAAGGTGATCGGAGCGGTTTTCTGCGGAGAACCCCGCAGTCAGGGTGCAAGCGAAGCCGCCGAAGTGCCCTTTTACATGAATTTCCCGATAATGATTCTGCAACTGTTGAGCTGGATAGTGCTTTTTACTCTGCCTCTGATTCTGAATTATGCGGCAGAAAATATCTTTACCGGATACGATTTTGTCATTTTACCGCTGGCCCTGAGCAGTGCAAAAGCGGCATTCATCTGCTTTGCGCTGACAATTCTGACCCTCGGGATTTTCGTCCTGCGGCAAATCCGCATCAGGAAATACGGTCAACGGATCTCCCCGACCTGGGATTGCGGTTATGCCGCCCCGGATGCAAAAATGCAGTATACGGCGACCTCATTTGCCCAAAATCCGGTGGATTTTTTCCGGCTGTTGCTGCATCCGGAGCGTAAAATCGTCCGGCCGCAGGGAATTTTCCCCGGGAAAGCATCGCTTGAGGAAAATATCGAGGATGCCGGAATACGTTGTTTCTGGCAGAAAATATTCCATGCCGCCGGAAAAATCGCCGAAAAAACCCATTCCCTGCAATCCGGCAGTCTGCACTTTTATCTGCTGGTGATGGTAGTGACATTGATCGGAATGCTCCTTTTTGCTGTGACTCAAGGAAATTGAAATATGAGCGAATATACCCTCCGTTATTTTAGTTGTTTTGCCGCCGCCCTGCTCTTTGCCCCGCTGCTGCCGGGAATCATCAACAAAGTCAAAGCCTTTTTTGCCGGTCGGCACGGTCCGCGATTGACCCAGCTCTACAGCGATCTGGGCAAATTGATGAAAAAAGAGTGTGTCATTTCCCAAACTTCAGGAGGCATCATCCGCTTTGCGCCGCCGGTGCTCCTGATGACCACTGTGATGGCGGCGGCAATGCTGCCGGCAGGAATGACCGCGTCTCCACTGGGATTTACCGGAGATGTGCTGTTATTCTGTTATCTTTTGGGAATGGGACGGGTCATGTCGATACTGGCGGCTCTGGATACCGGTTCAAGTTTTCAGGGAATGGGAGCCAGCCGGGAGGCACTTTTCTCGGCTCTCGCCGAAGCGGCACTTTTTGCTGTGCTGGCCTTTCTGGCGATCTTTTCCGATTCGCTTTCTCTCGGCGGTATGCTCTGCGGTACCGGTCTTGATTCGTGGCTGGATTTCACGCCGATGGCTCTGGCGGTGCTGGCGATGTTCCTCATTTTACTGGCAGAAAACTGCCGGGTCCCTTTCGATGATCCGGAAACCCATCTGGAATTGACCATGATCCATGAAGCCATGATCCTCGATTACGCCGGGGCTGATCTGGCAGTGATCCTCTACTCTTCATCATTGAAACTGTGGATATTCGCCGGCTTCATCACCTCAATGCTTCTGCCGCCGGATCTTTTCCCGGTCTGGGCGGAAATCGCCTTGAGTTTCGCCGGGATCATCCTCTGCGCAGTGATCACAGGTATCGTGGAATCAGCTATGGCCCGCTACCGTTTTCTGAAAGTGCCGCCGCTGTTGATCGCCGCGGCGGTCATGCCGCTGCTGGCAATACTCTTTGTCTTCTTTTTCGATGGAGGTGTCAAATGAACAACTTCAATGAATTGCTTTTGGCGGCAATGCTTTTAAGCTGCCTGATGCTGGCGGTTTCCAGCCGTCTGCTGCACTGCATCCGTGTGGTGGCAATGCAGGGGATCATTCTCGGCATTCTGCCCCTGACTCTGGCATTTGCCCAGAATGCCCACGCCTCGGTCTCCATGGCGGTGATCAATCTTTTACTCAAAGGTGTCATACTGCCCGCTCTGCTCTACCGGGCGATGCTTAAAGTCCGGATCAAACGGGAACTGGAACCGGTGACCGGTTATTCACTTTCCGCAACGGCAGTTCTGCTGATGGCGATACTCAGCTTTTTCATCGCCGGAAAACTCGGTATACCAAGCGGCAGTGCCGAAATGGCAGTGATCGCCATCCCGGCGGCATTCACGCTGGTCATGACCGGTTTATTTATCGTCATTGCCCGCAAAAAAGCCCTGACTCAAGTGATCGGTTTTCTGGTCTTTGAAAACGGCATCACCCTTTTCGGAGCGGCCGCAATGCGGGAACATCCATGGATCGTGGAACTGGGAATTCTGCTGGATGTGCTGGTACTGGTATTCATCATGGGGATCACCGTCAATCAGATCAGCAGAGCCTTTTCACATATTGACTCCGATCAACTCAATCAGCTTGACGACATGCCTGAAAACAAGGAGGTGCGCTGATGATCATTGCATTGCTTTTACTGGTTCCGGTGCTTGCGGCACTGGCGGCATTTTTAAGCCGGAGTGAAAAATTCAGCCGTTACATACTGGTTGCGGCGGGAACGGCCCATGCGGTGCTTTGCGGCCTTTTACCCGGCAGCAATGAAACGTTGAATCCCGGCGGCAAAATCTGTCTGGCTCTGGATGCAGACGGTCTGGTGATCCTTTCGGTGACCAGCGGATTATTTTTGCTCACGTCGCTTTTCATCACCTTCTGGATGCCGCTGGATACCCGGCGGGCCGAAGGGCATGCGGTAATGAAAACCCCGCATTTTTCCGCCTTTTTGCTGTTGTTTCTGTTTACGATGACTCTCACAGCTCTGGCCCGGGACTTCGGAATGCTCTGGGTCGCCGTGGAAGCGACCACTCTTGCCAGTGCGCCGTTGATCAACTACCACAAAAGCAAAACCTCGCTGGAAGCGATGTGGAAATATCTGCTGATTTGCTCGATCGGTATCGGCCTGGCCCTTTTCGGTACGATGCTGATCGCCGCATCGCTCGCCGATCCCCATGCCGGTTTGGCCTTTGACACGCTGAAAAATTCAGGTATTTACGGAAAATTCAATGTGGTATATTTCCGTGCCGGTTTTGTTCTTTGCTTTGCCGGATACGCATTAAAAATGGGTTTGGCCCCCTTTCACACCTGGCTGCCGGATGCTCACAGTGAAGCTCCGGCCCCGGTATCGGCCCTGCTTTCCGGCAGTTTGCTCAATTGCGCACTGCTGGCAGTGCTCCGCTTGTGGCACATCACTCCGGTAACGATGCAGGATTTTTGCGGAAATTTCCTGAAATTTTCCGGATTTCTGTCACTGGCGGTTGCCGCACTTTTCATTATCCGTCAAAAGGATTTCAAGCGCATGCTGGCCTATTCCAGTGTGGAACACATGGGGTTGATCACCTTGCTGGTCGCCTATGGTCTGGAACATATCGGCATGCTCCATGTGATCAGCCATTCGCTGACCAAAATGGCACTCTTTCTTACCGCCGGCAATATCCTTTTAAGTTACCGGACAAGGTCTGTTGCCGCGGTCAAAGGTATTTTTTCCCGGATCCCCGGCAACGCCGCGATCTGGATATTCGGCATGCTGATGATCTGCGGCACGCCGCCGTCACCGCTGTTTTTCACGGAACTGGCACTGGTAACTGCCGCCGGGATCATCCCCGGCACAATAATACTGCTGCTGCTGTTGTTGATCTTTTGCGGTATGTCACAACTTATGCTGGGCATGTGTGCCCGCGCTCCGGAAAAGTTGAGTATTGACTGCGATGTGGAAAAATTGACCGGTGTTCCGATGCTGGCGATGATACTGGTATCTCTGTTGGGCATTCTGATCGGTGCATCATGGATAATTGCGGGGTAAGGCGATGATGGACAAAAATTATCTTTTGCTGGCCAATGGCCAAAGTGCCGGAATTAAGAATATCCCGGTTTTAACTGAAATAGATTTTGACCGTGAATGCCTGCACGCCATCCGTGAGGAAAAGTGTCATGTTTCTGCCTTTTTCGCCGTGGATTCCGGTGAAAAAACTCTGTTGACGGCGATCCTTGCCGACCCGGGAGTACGCAAATTCCGGGTTTTGCAAACTCCGGTCTCCGGTAAATTCCTCTCGCTGACACCGCACCATGCCGGATTCAACCGCTTTGAAAGGGATGTTTTTGAATCCGGCGGCCTGATTCCGGAAGGTCACCCGGATTTGAAACCGCTGCGTTTCACCGGCGGCCATGCCGGAGAAATGGAATTTTTCGCCATGCAGGGCAAAGCGGTACACGAAGTTGCCGTCGGTCCGGTGCATGCCGGAGTGATCGAACCGGGCCACTTCCGCTTTGAATGCATGGGGGAAAAGGTCTATAATCTGGAAATTTCTCTCGGTTACCAGCACCGCGGAGTGGAAAAAATGCTGCTCAACGGTCCGGATAAAAGGACCATGCACCTGATCGAAACTGCCGCCGGAGATTCATCCGTTGCTGCGGCATGGAATATCTGCCGGATCATTGAATCGCTCGGCAGCCTGGAAGTCAGTGAAAATATCAACTTATTGCGCCAGTGCGCTCTGGAACTGGAGCGTTGCGCCAATCACATCGGTGATCTGGGAGCACTGGCCGGTGACGTGGCATTTTTGCCGACGGCCGGCTTCTGCGGCCGGATCCGGGGCGAATATCTCAACATGAGTGCAGTTCTGGCGGGCAATCGTTTCGGGCGCAATTTTCTGGTTCCCGGCGGCATCCGTTACGGGAGCGATGCGGCGGTCATCAGAGAGATCACCGCAAAATTACGCATTGTGATGCCGGAATTGTGGAATGCGCTGGAGTTGATGTTCAACTCCCCGACGGTGCTTGACCGTTTTGAAAATACCGGCACTGTCAGCCGGGAAACGGCACTCGATCTCGGTCTGGTCGGAGTTGCCGCCAGAGCCTGCGGTCTGGATATGAATACGGCACGGGATCTGCCGGGAGGCGGATTTGCGATCCCATCTGTTATCGACACCGGCAAATTCAACGGCGATGTGCTGTCACGGGCGGTTGTCCGCTATGAAGAGCTGAAAAAATCGCATGAATATCTGTTAGCCACACTTGACACTCTGAGTTGTAAAATTTCTCCGTCAGCAGTTAAAATTCCGGCACTGCAAAGCAACGCCATTTGCATTTCAGCAACAGAAGCGTGGCGCGGAGAATTGTGTCACACGGTGATCACCGGCGATGACGGTAAATTCAAATTGGTAAAAATCACGGATCCATCCATGCACAACTGGGAAGGATTGGCCATGGCACTGCGGGATGAGGAGATCTCCCACTTCCCGATTTGCAACAAAAGTTTCAACCTTTCCTACTGCGGACACGACCTTTAAGGAGCCTTAAATATGTGGAATTCACTTAAAGCCAGATTGTTTCAGGGATACCGCACCGGCAAATTCCCTCACCGCCCGCCGGTTCTGCCGGAACGCTTTGCCGGCAGACCGCAGATAACTGCGGATAATTGCGATCAATGCGGCAAATGCACGGAAATCTGTCCGTCAGATGCCATAGATTTCAACAATGGCAATCTGCGACTCGACACCGGCAAATGTATTTTCTGCTCAAAATGTGCGGAAATCTGCCCGAACAAGGCAATTCAGATGAGCAAAGAGTACCGTCTGGCAGCCATGAGCCGGGAAAAACTCATCGTTACCGGCAGCATATGGGAACCGGAACGGCCGACCGATCGGGAATTTCTCAAATTCTGCGGTAAATCGCTGAAAATACGTCAGGTTTCAGCCGGAGGCTGTGCCGCATGTGAATTGGATTTCAACGTGCTGAATACTCTGGCCTGGGATATGGGCCGATTCGGTATCCAGGTGGTAGCCTCTCCCCGGCATGCCGATTGTATTCTGGTTACCGGCCCGGTCAGTGACAATATGCTGCTGGCCCTGAAAAAAACCTATGATGCCGCCCCCCGCCCGGTATGGGTGATCGCCTGCGGCAGCTGTGCTGTTTCCGGCGGAATATATCAGAACAGCAGTGTATGCAGCAGCGGAGTGGAAAAGATACTCAAACCCGATCTCTATGTACCGGGCTGTCCGCCGCATCCGGCGACCCTGCTTGAAGGGATCCTGCGGTTGATGAATAAAAAATTCTGAAAGGTGCTTGTATGAAAAAAGAAGGTTTTTCCAGCCGTATCGGCTTTATTCTTGCCGCCGCCGGATCAGCAGTCGGTCTGGGCAACATCTGGCGTTTTCCCTACCTTGCCGCCCAATACGGCGGCGGAATATTTCTGCTGACCTATCTGGTGCTGATGCTGACATTCGGCTATGCACTTTTGCTTTCGGAAAACTGTATCGGCCGGATGACCGGCCGCAGTCCCATCGGGGCATTCCGCAAACTTTGCCGCCGCAAAGGTCTGCCCGGCAGATTGATCATGCCCGGCGGCTGGATCAATGCGCTCGTGCCGATGATCATTCTGCCGTATTACTGTGTTATCGGCGGCTGGGTGAGCAAATATGTTTTCACCATGTTTTCAACGCCGGTGGAGCAATTCACTTCCGGAAAATTTTCGGCAGATTATTTTACCGGCTTTATCACTTCTGCGGATTCTTCACTGTTCTTTTTCCTGTTTTTCGTCATCATTACTGCGCTGGTGGTCTGCTGCGGAGTGGAAAAAGGCATTGAAAGATTCAACAAGATCCTGATGCCGGTCCTGATCCTGCTGATCATTGCGATATGCATTTACTGCGCCTTTTTACCCAATGCCAAAGCCGGATTCATCTACTATCTCAAACCGGAATGGAGCAAATTCAGTTATATGACCGTCGTCGAAGCGATGGGGCAGCTCTTTTTCTCGCTGTCGATCGCGATGGGGATCATGATAACTTACGGTTCATATATGCGCAAAAGTGACGATCTGGTTTCCAGTGTGAATCATGTCGAACTTTTTGATACCGTGGTCTCGTTTCTGGCCGGACTGATGATCATTCCGGCGGTGGTAGCGTTCGGCGGAGAAAAAGCCGCCGCCAACGCCGGACCGGGCTTGATCTTTGTGATCATGCCGCAGGTATTTGCCAGTTTTTCCGGCGGTCAGCTGGTAGGTTTACTCTTTTTTATACTGGTGCTTTTTGCGGCGGCGACCAGTGCGGTATCGCTGCTGGAAACCAACGTACACACCCTGATGCAGGAGATGCGCCTGACACGGGTAAAAGCGATCAGCATCTGCCTGTTTGAAGTAATGATCATCGGTACGGTCACTGTTCTTGGCTACAATCTGTTGAGTGATGTTCACCCGCTGGCCTTCATAGATGCGCTCAAAGGCAAAGATATTCTGGATACTCTTGACTTTATCAGCAACAGTATTCTCATGCCGATCGGAGCGATATTCACCACATTGCTGGTTATCTTTATCATCGGAGTGAAAAAAATCTGCAATGAGATCAGAACTCCGGGAAAAACGTGGTACCGGGAATATGTCTACCGCTTCTGCATACTGGTCATCGTAATTCCCTGCCTGCTGATCGTATTATTAAATGCCACCGGATTGCTGAAATACAGTTGATTTACTGCTGTAAACAATATATATTATAACGATTGCCAACAAAGATTTATTCAGAGAGAGAAATCATCATGGTAAAATGCGGTATTGTCGGTTGCGGGATCATTGCGCCGACCCATCTGGCCGGTTATCGGCAAATCCCCGGAGCAGAAGTCACACATTTCTGTGATCTGCTTTCAGAAAAAGCAGTCAAACTGGCGGAGAATATTCCGGGAGCAAAAATTTTCACCGATTACCGGGAAATGTTCAAAGATCCGGAACTTGATGCCGTAAGTGTGTGCACTGACCATGCCAGCCATGCGGAAATCGTCTGTGCCGCCATCAATGCGGGCAAACATGTCATCTGTGAAAAGGTTCCCGGCCGCACACCGGAGGATCTGGATATGATGCTCGCCGCTGCGGCCCAACACCCGGAAGTGGCGGTTTCCGGTATCTTTCAGCATCGTTTCAACCGGAACAATATCATTCTCAAGGAGCTGATCGCTCAAAACAAATTCGGCAAATTGCTGACGGTGAATTTGAATTTTGCCTGTTTACGTACCGATGATTACTACCGGCAGGCAGCATGGCGCGGCACTGTTTCCGGTGAAGGCGGCGGCGTTTTGATCAATCAGGCGATCCATTTTCTCGATCAGCTGCGTTTTCTTTTCGGCAATGTCCGGCGTGTGGCGGCCATTTCAGCCAATCTGACCCATCAGCAGGTTATCGAAGTGGAAGATACCGTATCTTTTGTCGCGGAATTTGCCAATGGTCTGTTTATCACCGTAAACTCCACCAATTCCGCATCAGCCAAATGGCGCAGTGCCCTGACCATCTGCGGCACAGAAATGCAAGTGGAATTCATCGATGAAAAACTCGTCTATCTCGACGGCAACGACGATTCAGCGGTTACCGCAGTACGCAGTGCGCTGACAGATATTGACGATCAGGAAAAGATCCACGGAAAAGTCTATTACGGCACGGGACATACGGCCCAGCTCACCGACTTCATCCGGGCGATCGAAGAACACCGGGCACCGGAAGTCACTCTGGCAGAAGCCTCCGGCTCAGCGGTATTTGTTCATGCGGTTTACGCCGCCTGCAAATCAGGCAAATGGTGCGATGTGCGCCAGTTTCAGTAAATTATTTTCACACTTTCCAACAATCCGGCCGGCACAAGCTGTTTAGCATTTTGCTGCCGGGTTTTGAATTGCAGCGGGCCATTCCAGAAAGGAGTGGCCTCATTCATATAAAATGGTCCGAAAGCGTTGCGGCGATGACCGTAAACCGTGATGCTGACCGTATTTTTTCCGCATTGCAGATACGGGGTGATTTCCAGCGTATACGGCGGCCATGGCAGGAGCTGCTCTCCGCCGCCGTTGACCGATACGCCGAGCAAAGCTCCGCGCCACTTGCCGAATGAGATAAACAGTGGCATTTCCGGCACTTCATCAAGCTCAAAATGGTTGATATAAGTCAAATTATCGGCATAATATTTCAATCCCTGAGCTCCATAATCGCCGGTCAGAAGTTTTTCCGGTTTGCGGATCAGACAATCTCTCTGACTGATTCCGAAATCTCCCAGCAGAAAGCAGGATTCTATACCGGGATGCTCTCCGGAATACACGGTATTCACGGTCAGAATATTTTCTCCGGCACGCAGCAGCTCCACCGGCAAAACCGACCTGCGGATCGCCGGATCGACCCAAAATCCGCAATCTTCAAAAGAGATCTTTTTCCCATTCAACTCAAAGTTGAAAAGTTCCGGAGTTTCGGTCGCCAACTGCAGATCATGGGGAATATCTCTGACTGTAAAAGAGTAACGCAAAGACAGATTCGCGGTTTTACCACTTTGTTTTTCCATCCGGGTATAAGGCTGAGCCATAGCTCCGCCGCGCCGGGGGATCGCCAGATGATCCCGGATGGCATTATCAATAAAAATAAAGAACTCTTTTTCCTGCCATTTACCATGGTCAATGGCAAATTCCGCTTCATCCAGCACCAGCGTATTTGCTCCGGCGCAATGATACGCCCACTCATCCGGTAAAGTCATGAATAATTCCCCCCGGGGAATGGGCGGGCGGGAAGCCAACGGCCACTGCTCTGCCGATTCAATAAAAAAACGGGAACCGAGTTGACTGAATGAGGTGGTAAAACAGCGTCTGCCGTCACGATATACAGATTCCACGGCATAAAATTTTCCACTGTCCAAATCCAATTCGACGATCTCACCTCTGCCGGATGAACGCAATGATATTTGCACTTCCGGGAATTCCGCTTCTCTTTCAAGCACCCCCGGTTCATGCTCCTGATGAAATTTTCCCAACTCATGTCCGACATTGCAGACAAATAAACTCTGGAACCCTTCCCCGCGGCGGAGCAGCGGCAAAACCGGATCGACCTCAACCCCACCGGCAGAGATGGAAACCTCACGGAAGTCTGCCAATTTTGCGGATAATTCAGTCAATGGCACATGGATGAACAATTTGAATATATTTTGCGCATCCGTATCACGCACCGCATCCACATATTCCGGAAGTGCGCCGGTACAGATCACACTACCACCGTTACGGGCAAACTTTTCCAAAAGTGTCAGCGTGCTGCGCCGGATGGTTCTGAGCGGCGGGATCACCACGGCAAGATAACCGGCACTGCCAATTTGCAGAAGCTCTCCGGCAACCGAAGCGTGGCGGCTCATCAACTCCTCGTCGCCGTAATCAAAATCCAGATTACCGGCCAGCAAAGTGTTGCGCACGTCGATCAGAGATTGATTTTCCGCCCACGCTTCAGCGGGAGTCAGCCGGATATCGGATTTGTATCCCCAGGTGGATTCTATGGGGTGGATCACCAGTATGTTGCGAACCTCCTGCCCGGCATCCAGAGCCGCCCCCAAACGGGCAAAATGCTCTTCTACGACCGGGTATTTCTGATACCACGGTGATTGAAAAAAGATACTTGCCGGATAATCCCTTTTGGCATCTCCGGCGGCAGAATACCACGCCAGATGCGGACAGCGGAAGTTGATCCCCAATGCATACTGCCACTCGCCCAGAGCTTTATATCCGGCAAACGGAAAATCCCAGCCGGTACATCCGTAACACTCGGTCAGCCGCCGCTTTTTGCCCAACTGATGCGCCACTGAAACACACTGTTTGGCAGTATCAAAAATCTGCAAATGCTCAGTTAACTGATCGATTCCGGGCTGCTGCATATACTCGTATGAACGCATCGCCGAACCGACCTGATGCCGCTGATAAGTAAGCGTATCTTCCCAGTGCATGTGTCCGGTAAGCGGCAGGTGATGTTTTTCGCACCAGCTGCCGATCTGTTTCATATAAGCTTCGACAAAAAGTCCGGTAAGCAAATTGAAATAATTACAGCGCAATCCGGAAAATTCTTCGCCGTTTTTCTCATAAAAAAGTTCCGGCAGAGAGGATAAAATATCATACCCGTATTTTTCCTGAAACTTTTCCGGCAGTTCAGCGGTCCACGGCAGAATTTTCGGCGGTTCGACCCGGCTTTCACTTTTGCGCACGGTTTTGGCATTTTCTGAAAAGAGTGCCGCCCGGTAATTCGGCTCATCGGTGAATATCGAACCGGCAGAATTTCCGAATTTATCCTGAAATTTTTCCGCATAAGGCTCATAGGCAATACGGATAAATTCAGCAACCGCTTCCGGATCAAGGGTATTGACATAAGTTCCATGGTTATACCACGACTCCGGCTTGGCGGTACAGCAGTAAAAGTGCAGTTTATCCCCCGGATCATTCATCCCGCACGGCCGCCATACCGCCGGCACACCGGCAGAATATTCCACCGCAAATGAGCGTAAATATTCCGTATCCGGATCATCCGGCAATAACGAACTGCTCATGGCCAACGCCTGGATACGGTACTTTTTATGCTGCGTGACTTTACCGCCGGCGGAACCCGACGGCCAACGGTCCTCATCATAAAAGTGAGCGGTCATCCCCAGTTTTTCCGCCTCGGAAATACATTTGCGGACACAATCAAACCACTCATCCCCCAGAAAGGCCGTATTCAAACCGACTCTGGCATGCATAAAAAATCCTCCCGCCCCCATTTCATGCAGAATATGAATCTGCCGGATAAGTTCCTCCTCTTTCAGAGTACTGTTCCATGCCCAGAATGGAGCACTGCGGTATTCTGACGGCAATGCTGCCAGATTTTCCAACAATTTTTCATGCATGCTTCACGTTCCTTCAATCAGCCATCCGGCTTTCAGATGGCCGGTACTCGTTATCATAGCTGATCCGGTATTTTCCAACCAGACGGCCATTGCGGTTGTAGATGGAATACGCACTTCTCATGCCTTTGGTCTCATCCTGTTTGGTACTGTATTCGTAGATCTTGCGGGTATAATTTTTACCGTCATCATGGATCGCACACTCGACCCGCCCGTCGGAATTGAAAACATATGAATCAAAAAGTTTTTCTCCGTCATTTTCAAAATCAATGGTCACCGATTCTATCGGACCATACCAGCGATAGGAAAACACGATCGGGATCTCCACTTTTTTGCCGCCGGATTCACGGGAAATCATCCCGGATTTCGCCCGGCCGAGCCAATCGTACCGGTACTTTACCGCCCCCGTCTCTTTGCCGCCGGGCGTATAAGTGATGATGTCTGTGATCCGGCCATTGTCGGCAATCACCTTTTCCAGCAGGATTTCCGAATCATCTTCAACGGTATATTTTTCTTTCAGTACCAGATAACCGCCCTCAAAAACATATTTGTCAAAGCCGGTCACCACCCGTTCACCCGTTCCGGGATCAGAATAATTATTGTCCGCGATCGAACCGGTAAAAGCTTTACCATCCTTCTCCGCCCGGAAAAACAATTCATGCCCGGAAGCAAAAATCACCACCCCGTCGACCTTTTTGAAAATCGCCATTCCGGACGTCCGGAACAATGTAAAGCGTATCCCCCACCACAATCCGAAAGCCACGGCACAAAAAAATACCAGCGTGATCGTTTTGCGGATTATCCAGTTGACCGCATTCTCCCGGCGGCGTTTGCCGTCATAAGCTGCCGAAGCTGCCGATTGACGCATGTAAAGCGGTACGGAATTTTCCGAAATGCCCGAATCAGACTTTTCAGCTGTTCCCGCAGATGACTGCTTTTCCCCGGGAACCCGGAATGATGCTCCGCACTGCGGACACTTCACCATTCTGCCGCGCCATGATTCCAATACCTCAAGCGGATTGCCGCATCCCTGACAGTCGATCGTAAATTCAGCCATAATCCCACCTTTCAAATGTTCCTTGCTGGTCATCGTTGTTACAATATACAACATCTCTGAATATTTTTCAAATCTGCAAACTTTTTCCCGGCAGCGCAAGGCTTGAAAAAACTCCTTTACCGTGTTATATTATAAGCATGGTTGTATGGATTTTTTCCAGAAACACTAAAATCTGTAAACAATGGAGAAATGACAAATGAGTTGTCCGTATCAGTGCTCGCACGAAGTCGAGCAGATGTGCCGTGTCGCCAAAGGCGTCAAACACGGTCCGGCACCCATCCCCGAAGAGGGCAAATGGGTAAAATCCAAACAGATCAGTGACATTTCCGGCCTGACCCACGGTATCGGTTGGTGCGCTCCCCAGCAGGGATGCTGCAAACTGACGCTGAATGTCAAAGACGGTGTCATCCAGGAAGCTCTCGTGGAAACTCTCGGCTGCTCCGGTATGACCCACAGTGCCGCAATGGCTTCTGAAATTCTGCCCGGCAAGACCATCCTCGAAGCTCTCAACAGCGACCTGGTCTGCGATGCCATCAACGTGGCCATGCGGGAACTTTTCAAACAGATCGTCTACGGCCGTACCCAGACCGCATTCAGCGAAAACGGTCTGCCCATCGGTGCCGGTCTGGAAGACCTCGGCAAAGGCCTGCGTTCACAGGTCGGAACCATGTTCTCCACCGCGGAAAAAGGCCCCCGTTATCTGGAAATGGCCGAAGGCTACGTGCTGGAAATCGGTCTGGATGCCAACGACGAGATCATCGGTTACAAATTCGTCCACCTCGGCAAAATGATGGAAGCTATCCGCAACGGTGTCTGCCCCGGCGAAGCTTTTGAGAAAAACGTCAAAACCTATGGCCGTTTCGACGAAGCCGTGAAAACCATCGATCCGCGTAAAGAATAAGGAGTTCAAACCATGAGTGTTAAATTTGAAGGTTACGAACGCCGTATCGCCAAGATCGAAAAAGCGTTGAAAGAATTCGGCATCGACTCCCTCGAAGCCGCCCGTGATCTGTGCCTTTCCAAAGGCGTTGATGTGGAAGCCATCGTCCGCGGCGTTCAGCCCATCGCTTTTGAAAACGCCGTCTGGGCCTACACCCTCGGTGCCGCCATCGCCATTAAAGAAGGTGCCAAAACCGCCGCTGAAGCCGCCGAAAAAATCGGTCTGGGCCTGCAGGCTTTCTGCATCCCCGGTTCAGTAGCCGACAGCCGTGAAGTCGGTATCGGCCACGGTAATCTGGCCGCCATGCTGCTGCGCGAAGAAACCAAATGCTTCTGCTTCCTCGCCGGTCACGAATCTTTCGCCGCCGCTGAAGGCGCGATCGGTATCGCTAAAACCGCCAACAAAGTCCGCAAAGAACCTCTCCGGGTCATCCTTAACGGTCTGGGCAAAGATGCCGCTTACATCATCAGCCGTATCAATGGTTTCACTTTCGTTGAAACCGAATACGACTACTACACCGGCGACCTCAAGATCGTGGAAGAAAAACCCTTCTCCAACGGTCCCAAAGCCGCCGTCAAATGCTACGGTGCCGATGATGTCAGCGAAGGCGTGGCGATCATGATCAAAGAAGGTGTCGATGTTTCCATCACCGGTAACTCCACCAACCCGACCCGCTTCCAGCACCCGGTCGCCGGGACTTACAAAAAATGGGCTATCGAACACGGCCGCAAATACTTCAGCGTCGCTTCCGGTGGCGGTACCGGACGTACTTTGCACCCCGATAATATGGCCGCCGGTCCCGCCAGCTACGGCATGACCGATACCATGGGCCGTATGCACGGTGATGCCCAGTTCGCCGGCTCATCCAGCGTTCCGGCTCACGTCGAAATGATGGGGCTGATCGGTATGGGCAACAACCCGATGGTCGGTGCTTCCGTCGCCGTCGCCGTCGCCGTTTCCGAAGCCCTCTGAGTTACTTTTCTTTTTACGGAAAAAGAAAAGTAACCAAAAGAAAAACGGGGTGTCGCGCCGCTCCGTTGTCGCGGCTTGATCGGGCGGGCGGTTTACACCGCCCTTGACAGG
>JAFVZS010000037.1 GCA_017508015.1 Lentisphaeria bacterium | reverse complement strand
TTGACTCCCTGCGGGTGGGGAGTGAAAACAAAATTGTAATTTTTCCAGGTATTGTTGCTCAAATCGACGGTGATACCGGAGTAACCGAGACCGCGGCCGTTGGCATCGGCCTGACGGATGACGATTTTGGCATATTTGCCTGCGACATTCTGCAAACCGGCTTTGACTCTGGCACTCAATAAATAGTGTTTGCCCTGTTCGAGGTCGGGCAGATTTTGAACCAGAGTGATGAAACCGTTATATTTGTTTTTGGTATCGCCGGTGATCTGCAACTGACCGTCTTTGATGGTATGCACCCGTTTGTAACCGGTTTGCGGTGAGACCCACGGGGCGATACTGTTCTGTGAGAAGTCGCCGTTACGCAGGAAGTTTTCAGCGTACAACGCCGAAGCAAACAACATCCCGGCGATCAGCATAAGTGATTTTTTTAACATGGTTGAACCTCTTGATATTTAGGAATTTTAAGACAATAATCCTACTGACAGAGTTGCGGCATGATGCCGCAACCCCGGATAAGTTGTGTGTTTTTCAGTGGATTTCAGCAGATGCAGATCTTACGGACGGGCAACGGCACCGGTGACTTTTGCGCTGCTTGCACTGTAAGTCCAGATTTGAAGTTTTGAATCAACATCGGTGGTCAACTCAGAGTATTCAAAAATTTCTCTTTCTCCGAGGGATTGCACGTGACCATCTCCAAAAACAGCATTACCTTTATCGCCATGGATACGGTAAAGAGCCGCATAACCACCGTAATAAACTTGATAATATGTGTATCCGTAATAATTTGTAGTATCCCCATCACTTCTGATCGCAATAGAATCCATATGAGTTGTATAACGGGATGGATTTTCCACTAAAGCCATTCTCATAAATCCTGCATACGCTCCTGAAGCGTGTAAAGAAACATTAGTGCTATCAGAAGGACTCTCATAGCGCATATTCACACCGTAGGTATTGCAGGTATTCTGAGCGTTTACTTTGGGATTGACCGGGATTGACGGACAAGTCCCCACTCCATACCATGCAGTCGGCAGATAACCGTAATGCGCCAAAGTATTTATCCAGGCGTAAGTCGGAGCCGGAGCATTTGCAAAACCAGCGCCCTGCCACCAGTCATTATAATCATCGCGGTATTGGGCAATGGCAGAACCGATCTGTTTAAGATTGTTGATGCAGCTGGCGGCACGGCCGCGCTCTCTGGCGGAGTTGAGGGCAGGCAGCAGTATTGCCGCAAGGATCGCAATGATCGCAATAACGACGAGCAGCTCGATCAGCGTGAAGCCCATGGGCTTGTTGTCATGCAGATGACAGGAATCACTCTTCAATATAACACTTCTCATAAAAATATCTCCTTTATTTTCTGGTAATTGTTTCTGTAGTGGCTTTGCCTGTGGCATAACTGTACACAACAAGATTTTCATCGACACAACCGATGTCGTATTTGAACCAGTTTTCTTTCTGCACTCCATCGGCATGACCGTCTGCAAAAACAGCATGGGCTTTAGAAGCGTGGATGGCATAAGGCAAGCCGCTGTCGCCGCCGCCGTCACGGTTCAGGATTTGATAAAAGGCGTAACCTTTGTATTTTTCGTCACAGCCTTTGCCAACTGCGTCAATATGGGTTGGATAGTCAGAGGGGGTAAGTAATTCTTTGCGCGATACAAAACATGCCGGATACCAGGTGCTGGAAGCCGGAAAGTCTTTGCGCATATTGGCTTGATAACGGATATTTACTCCGTAAGTGCCGACACCGCTGGTGGGGAGGGCATGAGGACTGACCGGAATAGAGGGACAACGGACAACGTCTTTGCCGGTGGGAATATAACCCAACTGCTCAAGAACATTGGACCATTCCCATTTTGCTCCGGTACTGATATTGCTGTAGCCGCTGTTGGCATGATAGTAGTCATCGTAATCATTGGCATACATATCAACCGCCGCTCCGATCTGTTTCAAGTTGTTGATACAGCTGGCGGCACGGCCGCGCTCGCGGGCGGAGTTGAGGGCAGGAAGCAGGATTGCCGCAAGGATCGCAATGATCGCAATAACGACGAGCAGCTCGATCAGGGTGAAGCCCATGGGCTTCCTGTTGTGATCACAACAGGAATTACTCTTCATAGAAACTCTTTCCATCGAAACATCTCCTTTTTTTTAAGGGTTGATTTGTATACCTGACAGTGAGGCCGTTTCAAAAGTATTTGAGAAATTTTGAAATTACCTCATATATAAAAATATATCACATCAATTTTATTTTGTCAAAAAAACAATATCGTTTGTTACATTTTTATCACCGGCCGCCGGCTCACGTCCGGGTAAGCACCCGGCGGCAAATTTTTTAATTTTTTTACAACCTTTTTGCCGCCTTCCGCTCAAATGTCATGCTGTCGCATGACTTCGCTCCCGGCGGTCGGTGTCGGCTTTCGCCGACTTTATGCGCTTACGCTTATTTTCGCCGCTTACGGCGGCGACCGGCGTTCCGCCGCCGGCTCACGTCCGGGTAAGCACCCGGCGGCAAATTTTTTAATTTTTTAATTTTTTCACAACCTTTTTGCCGCCTTCCGCTCAAATGTCATGCTGTCGCATGACTTCGCTCCCGGCGGTCGGTGTCGGCTTTCGCCGACTTTATGCGCTTACGCGTATTTTCGCCGCTTACGGCGGCGACCGGCGTTCCGCCGCCGGCTCACGTCCGGGTAAGCACCCGGCGGCAAATTTTATTATTTTTTTTATTTAACAATTCCAGCCGGTTACCGTCAATTCTGCATCTCCGGCATTGCCGTAAAACTCAACTTTGCGACTCGCTCCCGGCTCAATGCCCAGATAGTTGTCCGTGAATATCACCGTCTTATCCGGCAATCCGGCAAATCCCATTTTGACATTCACCGCCACACTCTTTCCGGTGTTGGTAACGGTAATGAAATTGCCATCACGTTTCACTTCAAGCGCAGTCCGGGGCAATTCAAATGCCGCCTGATAATCCGGCACACCATAGTAACGCACTCCGGTGCAAATGTCATTCAAATAGAAAAATACTGCCGTAATACCGTCGGGCAGATTTTCATTGACTTCGCCGAGCAGTGTGCTGTTTTCCCCGTAAGTGCCGCTGACTTCTCCGGCAAAAAGTTCTCTGCCCGTGGCGCAGTCAAAGGCCTTATACGCCGCTTTGCCGGTAAAACCATTATCCGCAGTGATATACCATTTGGCTTTCAGCACTTTATCCGCACAGCACCATGAATCATCCTCAAATGAGAGCAATGTGGCCGCATTGGCCTGTTTCATGGTGTAGATCGCCTGTTTGGGAACGCCGTAGTAATCCAGCAAATTGAATGAACAGGTCGGCCACGGCTCGTTGTACTGCCAGAAAACCACCCCGGATGCCAGCGGGAAAAGCCGCCGGTAATGTTCATAAACGTATCTGGCAGAATCGGCCTGGGCGAACATCGACGCCTTGCAGAATTTTTCCATATCTTTCAGCACTTCCGGCGCAAATTTGACCAGCGGCTTACTCAAATCGTAAACATTCACCCGGTTGTAGAAGTGGTATTCCAGAGCCGGGCCTTTCATCGCCTCGATCTCCCGTTGGGGAATGAAGCGTTTCAGTGAGGAAAATTCCGGCATGGCGTTACAGCCGACTTCACTGGCAAACTGCCGGAAGTGCGTATTCCAGAAACTGTGTTCGCAAAAATGCCACGGGCCGTGGTGTCTTTCGCCCGGCCGGGAAAGATCCGGACTGGTCACTCTGAATGGCGTATACGGCAAAATCTCTTCCACCGCCTTGCGGTAATCCTCAAACATCGGACTGTTGGGGATTTCACCGTAATACTGCGACTCATTGCCGCCGCAAATCAGCGTGATGCAAACATAATTGGCCAGTTTTTTGAGGATCTGACGGCACTCGATGCGTTTGAATGCCAGATACTCTTCATTTTTTGGCGCATTGGTGCAACCGTGCATGAATTCCTGATGCACCATCACTCCGTAACGGTCACAGGCATCGTAGAAGGCATCTTTTTCGATCAGACTGCCGCCCCAGTTGCGGAAGTAGTTGAATCCGGCCATCGCCGCTGTTTTCACCAGATGATCGTAATCCTTATCCGTTGCCCGGCTGATGATGAGATCTTCCGGAACATAATTCAAACCGCGGACAAAGACGTTTTTGCCATTTATATTATATGTAAGGTTATTCGCACCTCTGGGGGAATCCGGATTACGTACCATTTTGATCGTTTTGAAGCCGGTATTGAGCGTATACGGCGTATCATCGAGCATGATTTCCAGCGTATACAGCGGCTGACTGCCGTAACCTGCCGGATACCACAACTGCAGATCATCGGGCAGCGGCATTTCAAAGGTATAAAAATTCTCTCCGGCATCGAGGGTCAATTCAGCGGCAAATTCCGTGGTTTTACCCTCAAAATTGCGGGGTTTCAAACGGCACTTCAATGCAGCACTCTGATCTTTTCGGGATTCGATCTCCAGTTTGACCAACGCTTTTTCGCCGTCAAAAAGCAGTTGTTTGCCGGTAAGCAGGGTGCGGTCGTAAGCGGTCAGTATCACACTGTCCCAGATGCCCTGCGGCACGATCCCCCGTGACCAATCCCAGCCGAAACCGATGTTGGTGCGGTGGAAATAGGCGAAATCCGCCGGTTCGTGGTTCCGGTGATCCGGACTTCCTTTGGGAGCTTCATCAAAGACCAGCACCAAAAGGTTCTCTTCTCCGCATTTTACAAACTGCGTGATGTCGGTCGATTTGGGAATGCACTGACCCTCATGCTGATCGATCCACTGACCGTTGAGAAAGATCATCGCCTTGTAGTCCAGACCTTTGAAGTCCAGTTGAAATTTTCTGCCCTGCCACTCTTCGGGCAAGGTGAAGCGTTTGCGGAACGCCCATGAATAATTTTCCGCATAGACCGTATGTTCCAGATTGCGGGCGTAAAAGGGCTCTTCACACAAGCCGTTTTCAATCAGAAATGTGCGGTCGCATCCCGGCACCGTGCCAGTCATCGCTCCCGGCGCAACTTCGCCGCTGACAAATCCGGCACTCTGCGCGCTGTTGCGGAACATGTTGAATATGGTACGGTGTACGCCGGTCCATTTGAAGTATTGCTGCTCCGGCAGGAAGTAGTCTGCTTCCCAGTCGTTACCGTCCAAATAAATGATGTCATTCATTATTTTTTATTCCCCTGATGGTTTCAATGTCTCTCTGGCGATGACCTTTACCGGCAGCACCCGCTGCTCGGTATGGTCATCTTTCAGCAGTTTCAGCATCAATTCAGCGGCGATCTCGCCCTGTTCCCGCTTCGGCTGCCATATCGAACTTAATGTCGGCGTGGTCAACTGACACAACATACTGTCATCCACCCCGATAACTTCCAACTCCTCCGGAATTTTCCGGCCGGTTTCCGCCGCCGCTTTGACCACTGCCGCCGCCAGAATGTCGCTATCGGCAAAAATCCCGGTGACCTCCGGGTGGTCACGCAACAACTTTCTGGCGGTCGCCAAGCCCTGATCAAGATAGTTCTTGCTGTATACCGTCAACCGCTTTTCCGCACTGATTCCGGCCTGATCCAGCGCATTCTGCCAGCCGTCATGATTGGATGACCTCTCATTGGCAAAGTGCGTCACGCACCGGTGTTTGCGGCGGATGAATTCCTGCGCCGCCAGAATCCCGACATCTTCCCGGCTGGCACAGACACTGCTGGAAAACGGCAGTTCAGACAGACTGCCGACAAAAACTTTGGCCACCCGGTTCCACATCGCCAGATTATCCGGAAATTTTTTGAATTCCGTTGAAATGATTATCAGCCCGTCAACCTTGAGCTTCCGGAACATTTCCAGACACTCGGTCAACTCCGTTTCCGTGCAATACGACCCCAGCAGTACCCCGTAATTGGTGTGCATGAAGCCCTTTTCTATGCCGGTCAGAATCTCCGGTACAAAGGATGTGCTTACATCGTAAGCCAGCACCCCGATCAGGAAACTGCGGCTCATCCGCAAGGCTCTCGCATTGCGATCCGGCTCATAACCGAATTTTTCCGCCGCTTCCAGAATTTTTCTGCGGGTCTCTTCCGAAGCTTTTATCCTGCCTTTTTTGCCATTCAGCACCACTGATGCCAAAGCCATGGAAACTCCGGCTTCAGCACTGACATCTTTCAATGTCGGATAATTGGACGGCATCTTTTGTACCCTTGCATAAAACGTTTAATTTGTTTGCACGCTTTAATTATATCGCAAAATATGAAAAAAAGCAATAGATAATTAAAACAAAATGGTGATTTAATTGAAAAAAATCCGCCGATTTGCCGGATATAGTCATAAAAATCAAGACAATATTCAATAATTACTTGTATTTTTTGTTTATCAGGAGTATCTTATTATCAAAGTATAATACAGTCCCCGCAAAAATCACGGAGAAAAATTCCATGGATGACAAAATTACCGCTTTGCGCCGCAATATGCGCCGTACCGAAATGAAAATCAAGGAGTTCTGTGCCCGGCAGGTGCCGACAGAAATATTTCATTACACCTTGAGTCAGATGCGGGCCATCGATACGCTTTACGCTCTGACCCGCGACAGCGGCAATGGTGTGCAGCTCAAGATCCTCGCCGAAAATCTTTCCATCACCCCGGCGGCGGCCAGCGAAATGGTTGAAACACTGGTCCGCAAAGGGGCGATCATCCGCAAAAATGATCCGGCCGACCGGCGTGCCGTGCGGCTTTATGTGGGCGATTCTCTGCGGGAAAGATTTGAAGTTTGCGAACTTCAGCTCAATGAGATTACCGACCGCTTCTTGAAAACCCTGACTGCCGCCGAGGAGCAGCACTTTATCAGTGTGATGGAGAAATTCGCCGATTTCACTTCTGAACCGGAAAACTTCCCGGAGGCCGCCAAGTGATCACCTTTTCTGTTTCCGCTCTGGAAAAAGCTCCGGTCAGAAAATCCGGGATACTTTCTGAAAAGTTCCTTGATCTTGCTCCGGATGATTCATTCGCCGGTAACGGTGAAGGCAGTTATGACCTGACCGCTTCGCTGGTTTCCGGCGGTATGCTGCTTTCCGGCAGGGCCGCGATCCCCGTGAAAAGCAGTTGCGGCCGCTGTCTTAAAGAGGTGCAGATCTCTTTAAGTGAAGCTGATTTGCACATCTTTTTCGAGTTGGCCGATGGTCAGGAAACCGTGGAAGTCGATGAAGAGTTGCGCGCAGAACTGCTTTTGAATCTGCCGATGAATCCCCTCTGTGATGCCGGCTGCCGGGGACTTTGCCCGCAGTGCGGCTGTGACCTCAATGAAAAGCAGTGCCGCTGTGAAGTGTCAAGTGCCGCCGGGAAAGTTTCGCCGTGGAGCGCACTTGACGATTTGAAGTTATAATTATGGATACCTTTATCCGGTACTTTATTCAGCATTTGACCGTGGAGCGCGGTTTGAGTAAAAATACCGTCAAAGCCTATGCCGGTGATCTGCTGGCTTTGGCTGAATTTTTACAGGATAATCAGATCGATTCATGGCGCAAACCCGACCGGGATACGCTGTTGGACTTTCTTGATTTTCTGCGCAACAACGGTATGGAAACTTCTTCGATCGCCAGACATCTTACGGCGGTCAAGATGTTTTACCGTTACCTCGCCGCCGAAAATCTGGTTGACAGTGACCCCACCGCTTTGATGGATTCTCCAAAATTGTGGCGGATCTTACCGGATTATCTTACCGTGGATGAGGTCAGTGCCATGCTGAATGTTTTTCCCCGGAATGGAGATGCTCTGGAATTGCGCAACCGGACGATCATCAATCTGCTCTACGCCACCGGCTTGCGGGTCTCTGAATTGACCTCGCTGAAAGTTGCGGATATCAGTTTTGAAACGGCGGTCATCCGGGTGAAAGGCAAAGGGGAAAAAGAGCGTATCGTGCCGGTGGCTCAACGGGTTTTGAAACTGATTCAGAAATATCTGCTTACAGCCCGGCCGGAATTGACCTCACTGGTTCCGCTGGTCCCGTATCTTTTCGTGTCGCACCACTCCCGGAAGCTCAACCGGGAACGGATCTGGGGAATCATTAAAGAGGCCGCATTCCGGGCCGGGATCGCCAAAAATATCCATCCGCATACTCTGCGGCACAGTTTCGCCAGTCATCTGCTGGCCAACGGTGCCGATTTGCGGGCGATCCAGGAGATGCTCGGGCATGCGGATATCGCCACCACTGAAATTTATACCCATGTCGACCGGGATAAACTGGCGGTGATCCATCATAAATTTCATCCACGGGGCTGAATATGGCATTCTTACTTAAAGATTGTATGCTCAATGCTGCAAGATTACCCGGCAACTGGGCTGAAAATCCGGCGGATATCGCCGCTGAAATTTTGCGTATCCCGCGCGGAAACATTTCCGGTTGTGAAATTCTTGCCGCTTCGATCGATTCCCGTAAGGGCAATCCGAAACTGCTTTTGACCTTGAAAGTTTCCGGTAATGTGCCGGATACCCCTTCCGGAGAATTTGCCGCCTTTGAGCCGCACTCTCCGGAAATACCGGAAAAAATTTCTTTGCACAATCCGCTGGTCGTCGGCACCGGTCCGGCCGGGATTTTCGCCGCTCTGGTTTTGGCTCAGGCCGGATGCGATCCGGTGATAATCGATCGCGGTTCTCCGGTGGAAGATCGTGTCGAAGCGTACAACCGCTTTTTGCAAAACCGCCGGCTCGATATGGAAAGCAACCTGTTGATCGGTGAGGGCGGCGCAGGAACTTTTTCTGATGGAAAATTGTATACCGGTACTAAAGATCTGCGTTCGGCATGGGTGAAAAAGATTTTTGTCGAATGCGGTGCCCCGCCGGAAATACTCTGGCAGAAACGGGCGCATATCGGTTCGGATTATCTGAAAATTACAGCCTGTAATCTGCGTAAAAAAATTGAACAACTTGGCGGCAGATTTATTTTCAATACCCATATCACCGGTCTGGTGACCGGCAATGGCGTTTGTACCGGGGTAAAAAGTGCTTCCGGAGAAGTTTTTGAGGCTCCGGCTGTGCTGCTCGCTCCCGGATTGGGCGGCCGGGAGTTGATCCGCAATATTCTTGATAAAGTCCAGTGGTCGCTTAAACCGTTTCAAATCGGCTGCCGTATCGAGCACCCACAGCAGATCGTTGACCGGGCCATGTATCATATGCCGCGGCCGGCGGCACTGGGAGCGGCTGAATATCATCTGGTTTCCCGGAAATACTCCCGGCACAGTGCTTCTTTTTGCATGTGTCCCGGCGGTGAAGTGGTCAATGCCACAGCCTGGGAAAAGCACTCCATATCCAATGGCATGAGCTGTTTCGCCCGCAATACGCAATTTGCCAACAGTTGTCTGATCTCAACCTTTATGCCTGATGAATACGGTTCGCTGGCGACGGTGGATGCGCTGTTGGCTGATATCGAGAGAAAGACATTCGATGCCGGCGGCGGGGATTATTCATTACCGGCTCAGGATGCCGTAAGTTTTCTGCGCCGGGAAAACGGGTTGAAAAATTCCCGTACTTCGGCGAAAATCGGCATCGTACCCGGCAGAATCGACCAAATCGTGCCGGATGAGCTGTACAAAGCTTTGAGTTCGGCAGTTAAAGATCTCGACCGGCATATTCCCGGATTTCTGCGGCAGGGCAAATTTATCGGCGTGGAAAGTTGTGTTTCGTCTCCGGTGCGCATCGTGCGTGACCGGGAAACGATGCAAAGTTCTCTTGCCAGGCTCTATTGTGCCGGTGAAGGTTGCGGACTTGCCGGGGGAATCGTTTCCGCCGCCTGTGACGGTATAGCCTGCGCCCTGAAAATGATGGAATAATCCGGCAATAACGGCGCACCCCGCCCGTTCCCCCGGTGGATGGATTGCGGAGGAAGGTCGATGCCAAATCAAGGTAACGGTGAAGGAGTGTACTATGTACTCGACTGAACCGTTATCCGCCGATTTGGCAAGAGATTGCCCGCAATGCGCCACCGGACGCTTATTTTCGCCGCTTACGGCGGCGCACAACGTTCCGCCGTTGGATCACGTCCGGGTAAGCACCCGGCGGCAGATGTTTTAATTTTTTCACAATCTTTTTTTGCCGCCTTGCGCTCAAGTGTCATGCTGTCGCATGACTTCGCTTACGGCAGATGGTGTCGGCGTTTCCACGCCGACCTCTGCGCTGTCGCTTATTTTCGCCGCTTATGGCGGCGCCCAACGTTCCGCCGTTGGATCACGTCTCCGTACGACGGAGAGCGAAATTTTTACTTAATTTTTTATTTATTATCCGGGAAGCATTTGCCCAAATGCGCTTCATCCGGCGGTGATGTCAGCAGACTTACCACGATCAATGTGATGACCGACAGCGGCAGAGCATAAACGAATGGATCGACAAACGGCCACGGATGTGCCGAAATCAATTCGCTTTTGCCGAAAAGTTTCTCGCAGATCCCCAACATTGCCGACTCTTTGCGGTGCAGGAAAAGCAAACCGAATGCCGATACTCCGGCTCCCACCGAAATCGCCGCCCAGACTCCGGCTCTGCTGGCACGTTTCCAATAGAGTGCCGCAGTGTAGACCGGCAGAAATGCCGCCGCACACACTCCGAAAAATATGGCGGTTCCGCGGGCGACGATCCCCGGCGGCAGAATAACTGCAAAAATCAGACTTAAAATGATCCCGATACATACTCCGCTTCTGGTGACGGCCGGAGTTTCCGCAGATTTTTTCAGCTGGCCGCAAATGTCATGGCCGATCGAACTGCCGCTGACATGGAACAAACTTGATAAAGTTGACATCGCCGCCGAGAGCATCGTCAATGCAAAAATATAGAGCACTACCGGCGGCAGTGCTTCGCGGATGAATATGGGGATGATCAAATCCGGATTGCCTCCGGCAACTTCGATGGCCAGCTGTGACTGACTTTCCGCCAGACCTTTGTCGGTATAGAAGAAAAATACATTGCTCAATGCGCCGATCATGTATGCCGCTCCGGCGGTGCAGAGAATGAAAAATGATCCGACCATCACCGCCCGGTTGAGTTCCCGGTCGCTCTTTACCGTCATGAAACGCACCGCCAGCTGCGGTTGTGCCAAAGCTCCGATACCAACGCCCAGCATCAAACTGGAAACCAGAGTCCACCACCAGACCGAGTTGAATTCCGGCATAACGGTCCAGCCGCGATGGCCGAGAGCATATTCCTGCGGCAGACGTTCCGGTACAAGATAAGCCATGTCGGTCAGGGTCTGATGGGCATCGATCACGCCGCCGAGTTTGACGTAACAGAGAATCAGCAGTGTCAGCATGCCGCCGACCATGACACTGCCGATCAGGGCATCGACATACATCACGCCTTTCAAGCCGCCGAAAATCACATAAACCGCCACTACCGCGGCAAAGATCATCAGCACCGGAATATATGGCAGACCCATTACTTCCTGTAAAAATCTGGCTCCGCTGATCAATACCACGCTGGAATAAAGCGGCAGAAAGCAGAAAATTACTGCCGCAATGAAAATTTTCATCTTTTCACTTTGGAAGCGGCGTCCGATAAATTCCGGAAACGTTTTGGCATCCAGTGCCGCACCGATGCGGCGGGTGCGTCTGCCGAACCAGATAAAGGCGATCACAATGCCGAAAGCAATATTCATGAAGACCAGCCACATCAACCCCATACCGAATTCTCCGGCAATGCCGCCGAAGCCGACCAGTGCCGACGTGCTGATGAAAGCCGCACCGTAACTCATGGCCATGACAAAGGGATTTACGGATCTGCCCGCCAAAAGATAGTCACTGCTGTTGCGGGTTTTACGGAAGCCGCGAAATCCGAGATAACTGATCACGCCCACATAAAGTATCAACAGCAGCCCCATGGCCAGAGTGTTGACTGAACCGCCGATCGACGCTGAAAACATCATTTTTCTTCCCCGTCCTTATGCCAACGGATCGCACCGTATATCACGCCGAATGCCGAAGCGGCAATGCTGCCAAGCACTGCCCCGGCAATGTAAACATCTCCCAAACCCAACATCGGCAAACCCCCTTTATGAAAAACTGAAAACAAAAAACGGACGGAGTAAAATTCACTCAGTCCGTTTCATTTCAAAAATCTATACTCCGCCGGATTACGCTTTGACGTAGTTTCCGGTGCGGATGCAGGCGGTGCACATTTTGACCGTTTTGACGGTGCCGCCTTCATTGACTTTGACATTCTGCAAATTGACTTCAAATTTGCGTTTGACGTTTTTTACAACGTGCATACCGATACCGCCGGCCTTGATTGCCAAACCTTTACGGGTGATACAGCCGCCGTTGCCTTTGGTTTTGCCGCAGATGGCGCAGACTTTACTCATGACCCTACCTCATTATAGTTATTAAAAATATACAGACAAAAAATGGTGAGTTGGCCGGGACTCGAACCCGGGACCACCGCCTTAAAAGGGCGATGCTCTACCGACTGAGCTACCAACCCACCTTGGGGTGTATCTGAAGTGTTATCAGATAACAGTCATATAAAATAACCGCATTTCAGTGAAATTGCAAGCGGAGTTTTGAAAAAATCTTTAATTTTTTGCAGATTTTCTCTCTTCAAGTTCATTCTGCAGCTCTTTATCGGCGGCCAAAACCTGATTTTTCTGCTTTTCCCGGAAGTTTTTCAGTTTGGCAGCCAACTCCGCATCGGCGGTCGCCAGAATGCTTACAGCATAGAGAGCGGCATTTTTTGCTCCGGCTTTGCCGCAAGTGACCGCCGCCACCGGAATGCCGGGGGGCATCTGCACTGTGACCAGAAGGGAGTCTACGGCTTTGAATGGTTCCGAGGCCATGGGGATGCCGATCACCGGCAAAGTGGTATGTGCCGCGACCACGCCGCCGAGATGGGCGGCCATACCGGCGGCACAGATGATTACCTTGCAGCCGTTTTTTTCGGCATTGGCGGCAAATTCCGCAGCTTCGTGCGGAGTCCGGTGGGCGGACATGATCCGGGCGGTGAATGGCACACCGAATTCATCCAGTACATCAAAGGCATTGCGCACGATCTCCAGATCGCTTTTGCTGCCCATCATGATTGCAACACTCATGGTTACTTTCCTTATATATGTTGATCAGATTGTTTTAATATAGTTCAGAGACGGTTCTTTGTCAAGGTAAATATCCGGAGATGATTCAGATGATACCGTGTTTTTTCAGCTCTTCCACTTCTGAAATCAGATTCGGGGTGAAATTTTTCCGGAGTTCAGGAGAATCAAGTTCCGCGGCGGTGAAAAAGCGAACTTCGTCGATTTCACTTTTTTGAAAGTCAAACGGGCCGGCAAGCTCCGTTTTGAATACCCGCACATTTTCCGATTCGATCCGGTTGCGGATTTTGCTGTCGAAAAGATGGTGCAATTGCGCATCGCCGGTAAATCCCAGCTCCTCGGCAAGTTCCCGCCGGGCGGCGGTTTCAAATGATTCACCGGCATCGAGATGACCGCCGACGGCGGTATCCCATTTGCCCGGCTGGATATCCTTATCCGGCCGCCGCTTCTGCAACAGTATGCAGCCGGTCTGCGGATGGATGACCACCACATGAGCAGTACAGTGGATCAGAGCCGGATTTCCGTGACATTCACTGCGCGAGGCGGTTCCCAGATGGGTTCCCGCCTCGTTGTAGATGTCGAAAAATTCAGCCATATTACTTGCGGATAATGGCGAGAAGTTCATCCCGCTTTGCTTCCATAAGTTCCCGGGTATCGGCTTCGACGATCAGCCGCAGCAGCGGTTCGGTATTGGAACTGCGGACATTGAACCACCAGTTGTCATATTCCGAAGATATGCCGTCGAGCTCAAACATGTGACCGTCGGCGTATTTGGCTCTGATCTCATCCAAAATGGGTTTGACATCGGCGACTTTTGAGTTGATTTCTCCGCTGGAAGCATATTTTTTCAGCGGAGAAATCAATTCGTGGAGCGGTTGTTTTTTGGCGCAGATCAAATTGGCGAGCATGATCATGGCCAGTCCCTGGGATTCTGCGGTGAAATTCTGTTTGAAATAGTAGTGGCCGGATAATTCACCGGCGAAAACCGCATCATTTTCCCGCATCTGATTTTTGATGAATGCGTGACCGACCCGGCACTGGATGGCTTTGCCGCCGTTGGCTTCAATACACTCTTTTACTGCCCGGCTGGAGCGCAGATCATAAAGTATGGTTGCCGGTCCCCGGGAAAGGATATCCTGGGCGATGAGGGCCGTGAAAAGATCCATCGGAATGATTTCCCCGTTGTCGTCGATAAAACCGCAGCGGTCGGCATCGCCGTCAAAGGCTGCTCCGAAGTCAGCTTTGACCTCTTTGACCTTGGCCCGGATGGCATCGAGGGTGTCGGTTTTCAGCGGATTGGCTTCATGATTGGGGAATGTGCCATCCATCACATCGTACATCGGCACGATGTCAAACAGGTCAGTGATCCCGGCGATTTCGTACAGCCCCATGGCGTTGGCATAGTCGACCACCACTTTTAGTTTGCGGTCAAGTTTGGCAAAAGAGCGCAGAAATTCGCCGTACTTTCCGGTGATATCGTAAGTGGAAATGGAGCCTTTTACCGGAGAATCCGGCCAAGATTTTTCTTCAACTATTTTCTGAATATCCATAATGCCGGTCGCTCCGCTGATGGGAACGGCATCGGCTTTGCAGAGTTTGAAACCATTCCATTCCCCCGGATTGTGGCTGGCGGTGATCATCACACTGCCGTCGGCTTTGAGTGTGCCGTTGGCAAAGTAACTTTGCGGAGTGGAACTCAAACCAAGATCGATCACATCGGCACCCTGATCGGTAATACCTTTGCTGATACCTTCAAAAAGTTGTTGGGAATGCGGGCGCATATCCCGGCCGATCACCACTTTTTTGGCTCCGGTAAAGGTGATATATGCCCGGCCGATGGCGTAGGCGATATCGGCATTGATGTCGGCGGGGTATACTCCCCGTATGTCGTAAGCTTTGAAAATACCTGACATGGGATGATGTTCCTTTCGTTGTTGGGGAAAAAGGGGCGCAAGAGAGATTCCCCTGCGCCCCGATGTGGAAGTTACAGACCTGATAACTTACTTATCGCAGTCGCAGTCACAACCGCAGTGGCATTCGTCGCCGCAGTCGCAATCATCGTCGTCGCAGCTGAAGTAATCTTTGATCTGATCGACGATACCCTGCGGGGTGAAGCCGAACTTCTCAGCCAGCACTTTGTAGGGTGCTGATGCACCGAAGTGATCCAGACCGATGTTGAGGCCTTCCAGACCGGTGAAGCGTTCCCAGCCGAAAGTGCTGGCGGCTTCGATGGAGACCACCGCGCCGCAGTAGCTGGGCAGAACTTCTTCCTGATAATCGAAATCCTGCTGGAGGAAAAGTTCCCAGGAGGGCATGGAGACCACACGGACTTTGACCTCTTCGGCCCGGAGCAATTCAGCGGCTTCCAGTGCGAGGTTGACTTCGGAACCGGTGGCAAGGAGGATGAGATCGAAATCTTCATCGTCGCTGACCACGAATGCGCCGCGCTCAACGTTGACATTTTTGGCCGCTTCTTCGCTGTACGGTTTGAGGTTCTGACGGGTCAGCAGCAGAGCCACCGGACCGTCGGCTTTGAGGGCGGCGGCCCAGGCACCGGCAACTTCGTGAGCTTCCGCCGGACGGATCACAGTCACGCCGGGGATGCTGCGGAGCATGGCGATCTGTTCGATCGGCTCGTGGGTGGGGCCGTCTTCACCGACGTAGAATGAGTCGTGGGTGAAAATGTAGATCTGATGCAGTTTCTGAATGGCGGCCAGACGGATCGCCGGTTTCATATAGTCGGAGAAGACGAAGAAGGTCGAACTGTAAGGGATCGCCGTACCGTTGGCAGCCATACCGTTGGCCGCCAGTCCCATGGCCAGTTCGCGGACGCCGAAGTGGATGTTGCGGCCGCCGTAGTTGCCCGGGGCAAAATCGGTTTCACCTTTGATGTTGCTTTTGGTCGAGGGCGCAAGGTCGGCGGCCCCGCCGAAAAGTGCGGGAACCAATTCAGCGGCTTTCTGCAAAACAGTTCCGCTGCTGGCACGGGAAGCAACCGGCTCATCGACCGGAGCGACTTTGAGCAATTCTTCAAGAATGTTTTCCGGCACAGTCTGATTGACATATTTGTCAACGAGTTCAGCAGTGGCGGCATCGGCATCACAGAACGCTTTGAATTTGGCATTCCATTCAGCGGCTTTGGCCTGACTGTCGGCGACACAGGCGGCGCAGTAGGCTTTGACATCTTCGGCGACGGTGAATGCCGGTTCGGTATAGCCGAGGTTGGCGCGCAGAGCGGCCAGTTCTTCATCACCGAGCGGTTCGCCGTGAGCGGAAGCTTTGCCCTGTTTGTTGGGGGCACCGAAACCGATCTGGGTCTTGCCGATGATGATGGTCGGGCGGCCGTCGGATTCAACGGCTTCGGCCAGAGCGGCATCGCACTGGCCGATATCGTTGGCATTGTCACAGCGGATCACCCGCCAGTTGTAAGCGGCGAAACGGGCGGCGACATCTTCGGTGAAGGCGATGCCGGTGGATCCTTCAATACTGATGGTGTTGTCATCGTAGAATACGACCAGATCGTCCAGCTTCAGGTGTCCGGCCAGAGAAGCGGCTTCACTGGTAGCACCTTCCATCATGCATCCGTCACCGGAAATGATGAAAATTTTGTTGGCGAAAAAGTCGGTTTTATCCAAACCGGTGCGGGCGGCAAAATAGCGGTTGGCGATCGACATACCCACTGCGGAAGCAAAACCGCTGCCAAGCGGGCCGGTGGTGATATCGACACCATCGGTGTGACCGAGCTCCGGATGGCCCGGGGTGAGACTGCCCCACTGACGGAAGTTTTTGAGTTCTTCCATATCCAGACCGTAATTGAAAAGGTGGAGCAGACTGTACATCAGCATGGAACCGTGTCCGGCGGAAAGGATGAAGCGGTCACGGCCGATCCAGCCCGGGGTTGCCGGATCATGGCGCAGATATTTGCTCCACAACACGGCCGCATAATCGGCACAGCCCAGCGGCATGCCGGGGTGACCGGATTTGGCTTTCTGGATCGCTTCTGCGGAAAGGACGCGGATGGTATCCGCAGTTTTTTTCGCCATTTTGCAGTCGAACATTAGTAAATCTCCTTTTTTTGTTCGTGTTGCACTGCCGGAAAGTGCGAAAATTGAAAAAAGTTCCGATTTTCCGGTTTTGCAACTGGTAATTTGACCGAAATTGCGTTATCTTTATTAAAGTAACACTAAAATGGAAGAAAAACAAGTTTTTTTGCAAAAATATGACAGAACGTTTCATCACTTCAACATTGAACCGGCGTGATCCGGCCAAAGAATCCACTCTGCGGCCGCCGGCTTTTGCCGAATTTCCGGGTCAGGAACGGGTGAAAGAGCAGTTGGAATTGTTTGTCCGTGCCGCCAGAGAGCGCGACGAGGCCCTTGATCACATCCTGCTTTGCGGACCGCCGGGACTGGGCAAGACCACTCTGGCTTACATCATTGCCAATGAAAGAGGAACGAAATTGAAAAGTTCCAGCGGGCCGGCAATCGAAAAACCCGGTGATCTGGCCGGCTTGCTTACTTCGCTTGAGCCGGGGGATGTACTGTTTATTGATGAGATCCACCGTTTGAGTGCCACTGTCGAGGAGTATTTGTACAGTGCCATGGAGGATTTCTTTATCGATATCATGCTGGAGCAGGGGGCCGGGGCCCGGTCAGTGCGGCTCAATGTTCCGAAATTCACCCTGATCGGAGCGACCACCCGGTTGGGGATGATCTCCGCTCCTTTACGGGCCAGATTCGGTTTGAATATGCGTCTGGACTATTACGATACGGAAAGTTTGATGAAAATCCTGAAACGTTCCGCGAATATTCTGAATGTGCCGATGGATGATGACGGCGCGCGGCAGATCGCTTCACGCTGCCGGGGTACGCCGCGTATTGCCAATAATCTGCTGCGCCGGGCAAGAGATTATGCCCAGATCAAAGCTGATGGCAAAATCACCGGAAAAGTTGCTTCTGCTGCTCTGGAAATGCTTCAAATCGATTCCGACGGTCTGGATGAGATGGACTTGCGGATACTGGAAGTGATCATCAACAACTTCCGCGGCGGTCCGGTCGGTTTGAAAAATATTGCGGTATCCACCGGCGAGGATGAAGGCTCTCTGGAAGATGTTTATGAGCCCTTTCTCATTCAGCACGGGTTATTGGTGCGTACTCCGCGCGGTCGGGTCGCCACTCCGAAAGCGTGGCAGAAACTGGGAATTTCCGAGGCACTCCGGGATCAGCGGGAACTCTTTTGACCGCCGGGTAATGTCCTGAATTTTTTGAAATCCAGGCAGAGGGGGATAAATGAACATTTCTGTGATGTATAAAGTATATCACAGAAGTTGTGATTTTTCTGTGTACCCGACTGTTGCGGCGCAGGAGCAAGGCGCGAGATTACCCGCAAGGTGCCACCGCAGGTTATATTTTTCACAAAAATCAAGACAATAACGATAAATGAACATTTCTGTGATGCATAAAGTATATCACAGAAGTTGTGATTTTTCAACCAGATCTGCATGGGGCAGCTCCAACCGGTGGATGGATTGCGGAGGAAGGTCGGGTTTTGCGATGAGTACGCAACAGGAGTGTACTGTGTACCCGACTGTTGCGGCGCAGGAGCAAGGCGCGAGATTACCCGCAAGCCGCCACCGCAAGTTATATTTTTCACAAAAATCAGGACAACATTAATTGCTGTTACTGCCGCAATTGATGTTCCGAGCGGAATTGCGACGGAGTCATGCCGAAAGCTTCTTTGAATTTCTTGCACAGATAATTGCTGTCATAAAATCCGCAATCAAGGGCGATCGTGCCGATCTCACTGTCACTGGTTATCAACAGGTTCTGTACATGCCGCAAACGGATATCCAGCAGATAATTCATCGGCGGAGAGCCGACAGTCTGCTGGAAGTGCCGCTGAAAACTCCGTTCGCTCATACAGGATAATTTTGCCAGTTTGCCCAGTGTGATCTTTTCCGGATAGTGCTTATTCATATATTTGAGGGCATTGCCGACCATGAAGCGGATGCGTTGTCCCGGCTGCTGAATACTGCTCTGGCGGGAAAGGCGGGTCAGAATCTGCATGAACAGTGCCAGACTGAAAAACATGCCTCCGGGGTGGATGTTTTTCAGCTCATCATCCAAATTCGTGATCAAACCGGTGATGCCGGATAATTCTTCCGGATCAAGGTGCATCAGCGGTCTGGCAGAAACATACTTTTCATCCGGAGAAAAAATTTTCTCAAAAATACTCAATTCCCCGCTGTCAAGCCGGGGCAGCGGCAGTTTTTGGGTGTCAAAAATCAGGTTGACGATATCCGCACCGGCAGTTTGATCGTAACCGTGTACCGTCCCCGGGTGGATCAGCAGTACATCACCGGCGGAAACTTTGCAAATCTCATTTTCAACCATGTGAATAGGCGATCCGGCGGTGATCAGCACCAGTTCGGTGTAATTGTGGGAGTGAAAAAGTTTCTGCGGGTGATCACCGTAAACTGCGCTGATGCTGACCGGCAGTTTGCCATCCCGGATATAAAAGGATAATTCTGATAAATATTCGGCTTTCATATTTTTTCCTGTGTTTGGCGTAAATATACTATTCGATGGCGCAAATGTCAAGGCGGTTTTTCTTTTATCTGCCTATATTTATTTCAGATTCGATTTCAGGAGACCTTTAACCCCAAGCAAGAAAGGAAAAAAGTTATGACTCTTAATAAAACTGAACTTCCCGGCCGGGAAGTAAAGCACTTGTGCTTTACTCTAATTGAATTACTCGTAGTCATAGCGATAATCGCCATATTGGCGGCAATATTACTTCCCGCCCTCAACTCCGCCCGTGAGCGCGGCCGCAGTGCCAGTTGTGTCAACAATCTCAAGCAGGCCGGCAGTGCCGTCATGCAATACGGCAGTGATTACGATGACTACATTCCCATTGCCCAATTCGGTTGGGTCATGAACGGTTACAATCTGGTCGGTGCGTCATCCAATGTCACAATGGCCAACAGCGTGAATAACATCATGGCGCATCTGGGATACATTCCCGCTCCGTCGCGGGGAGCGACGGACAGTGTCTGGACCTGTCCGTCAACCGATCACGAAGATGTATATACCGCATTTTCTCTCGGCCTCGGTTACGGTGTGGCTGTCGGCGTGTGTTACTCCGGAGAATATGGCGGAGCGGAAGCAATGACCAAAGGAGCCGTCATGCCTAAATTCGGCAGTTCCGCACGCCCCTCCTCGCAATTCTATGCCGGTGACACCTATGCGGTGACCAATACCGGTTTGAATGGTATGTACTGGATCGGCTGTAAAAAGACCGATCCGACCAGCACCAGAGGCGGTATTCTTTACGGCTGGCACCAGCGCACCGCCAATATGCTCTATATCGACGGTCACGTCGGCAGTGCCCAGCAGCCGGATGATACTGTCGGCTCGATCTACCGCGGCGATCTGACTCTTGATGATAATGCCAAATGGTTCTGGTTCTGGAAAAAATGAGGTTCTCCATGCGTTTTTGTATTCTTCTTGCCCTATTGTGGAGTTTCGTCCTGACTGCCGGAACTCCGGTTTTGGAGTGGAATTTTGAAAAAGTTGTCAACACCAACTATCTGGAAAGCTGTCAGGCGACCGGCCGCAAACAGTGGCTGCGCGGCGCGCCCCGCCGCGGTGCCGGAGTCACCGGAGATGCGTTGGATTGCGGACCGTCATCCAACAACTTCGTTGCCGAATTGAATATGCC
>JAFVZS010000003.1 GCA_017508015.1 Lentisphaeria bacterium | reverse complement strand
CGGCTTGGTTGACAAATCACTACTTATGTGATATGTTTTATACACTGATAGAAATGTTTGTTTATAACCTCATGCTTCCGTTTCACAAAATTCATACCGTTGACTTTTTATTCAGTTGCCGCTCAAAACATTTGCGGCACGTTCCAGTTCGGCGGCACTGGCATCCGGCAGGTCGATACCCTGATCATTGGCTTTGGCTTCCGAAATAAACTCCAGTTCGCCGGGGTAATAGATTTTATCGACCCCGTCAGCTTTCGTGGAGGATTTCAATTCGTCAATAACCGATTCCATACGTTTGACGAAGTTATCCAATCCACCGAAAAATGCCGGATTGATGGTCAGGAAAAAGTGACCGGTGTCGGCATCGCGGCCGGGAACAGTGTTCCAGGAGTTCACTCCGGAAAGCATTCCAGCTCCGGCAAGCACTCCGGAGAGCATTTCCACCATCATCGCCAATCCGTAACCTTTATGTCCGCCGAACGGCAGCATGATCGCACCATTGTAAATTTCGTTGGGATCAGTGGTCGGCTTGCCGTCTTTATCCAGAATCCATCCTTCCGGAATGGGTTTGTTGTCAGCGGCGGCGATGATGAGTTTGCCGCTGGCTACCACACTCATGCAGATATCAAAGAGTACCGCGCGGTATTTGCCCGCCGGTGCCGCGTAGGCAAAAGGATTGTTGCCGATACCGGCGGATGCCGCTCCACTGACTGCGATCAGCGGGCAGGTGTTGCTCATTGAAAAACCGATCAATCCGGCTTCGGCACACTTCATAGCATAAAATCCCGCTGCTCCGTAATGGTCGCTGTGGTTGACCGTCGCAGCGGCAAGCGGCATGGAGGCGGCTTTGGCGATCAGCCGCTCAGTGACTTCATAAGATGCCGGAATACCCAAACCTCCGGCGGCACTGGCGCGGATGAATGCAGGTCCCTCGTCAATGATTTGGATTTCGGCATCGGGCTTGATGCCGCCGCTTTTCATACAGTCGATATAGCGTGCAAGCCGGATGACGCCATGAGAACTTATTCCTCTGGCATCGGCACTTACCAGAGTTTCCGCAGTGCGCGCCGCCGCCAGTTCCGGAACATCGGCATGCATCAGCAAATCTTTACATTTTGCAGTAAGGTCAGCAACTGAAATAATCATTTTTTGATCTCCAAATATATACGTTTTCTACCGTCAAGTTCCACCGGCGGAGCAACATGCCCCAGCTGCGGAAAAAGCGTTATATCCTTTTTTCCTTTCAACTCCTGATAAGTCAGCCACACGGATACCGGCGGACAGATGGAGTCGATCATACCGATACTCATAATTGTTTCACACGTTATGCGTCCTGCCAGATTTACGATATCGATATAATCTGCCGCAACCGCGATCGCCGGATCATTTTTCGGATTTATTCCCGGCCAACCGACGGCACGCTGTACTTCTTTACCACCGTGATCAGCAAGTGCCGGAACGTTGGCTATACACAATGTCACACCTTTGGCAAGTGCGGCAGCGGCGACCGCCTGCGCTCCGCCCTGACTGCGTCCGGCAACGATCAAAGTTTTTCCGTCCCATTCAGGCAGAGATTTAACGAAATCCACTGCCCGGACAGTACGGAGAAACATATCTTTGAAATAGCTTTTTTCCCGCTCGTCCCGATGGGAAAAGATGTTCCGGTCTGCGGGGGGACGGGAGTTGAGTTTGCGGTAAAAATCTCCGGGCATACCGTTTTTTATGCCGTGAGCATTGACATCAAAAACAATGGCACGGTCACCGAATTGCCGCTGAACCGAAGAACTTTTAAATCCGGCACCGTGAAAGTAAACAACCGCAGGCAAACTTGCCGGGGCAGCTTTTTGAGGCATGACCAGAAAACCGGTAACCGGGATATTTGCTGTGGAAGTGATCTCGATTTCATCGCATTTCCACACGTCTCCCTGACGGTAAGCACTGCGTTTGACCTGCATGGGGACAGCGTCAAGTTTTGCCAGTTCGCCTTCCCAGAATTTATCAAAATCCGCCGGACGTTTCCGGGAACGGGTCAATTTCTCAGGTTCAATAAAAACTCCGTCACCATAACCTGCCGTCCGGTGCGGCGGGTTGATTGCCTTGCCGCTGCTGTCGATATATATTCCGGTCGTCATCAAGTGAGCCGGTTCCGCTGAACTCATTTCCACTTTGAATTGGGATAACGGATAATCGTTTACTGCGGTTCTGATACCGTTTACCCATTGGAATATCCGGATCTTTTCCGCGTTGGCGGGAATTTTTGCCGGAGTAACGGTAAAGATGATTTTTTCTCCGCATTTTCCGGGTTCGCCTCTGCGCGCACTGGAAATAACCAACGGCATTGCCGGAATTTTGCCAAGCTCTTTTCCTTCAGAGGTGTATACCGGTGGTTCTTTGGCAGCAAGAACCGCTGTTGCCAATGCAAGTATAATAAAAAAGTTTTTCATATTTTTCCTATGGGTACAGTACGCAACTGAACCGCTCTGTTGATAATGGTACGGTCTTGGACCAATCTCTAAAAATTCAGTTTCAGCAATGCCGAGCGGATGAGATTTTCCACAGTACATTCTGCCGGCGGCAATTCGGCAAGCAGCGTATTGATGGTCTTGTTGACGGCATCTTTTTTGAAACCGAGCTGTTCCAGTGCTGCTGCGGCATCGGCGGCATCGCTGCCGTTTTCCGGAGGAGCTGCCGCCGGATCGACATCAGCCAATTTGCCCTTGAGTTCCACGATCAACCGCTCAGCGGTACGTTTGCCCACGCCGTTTATCCGGGAAAGAGTTTTCACATCACCGGAAGCAATCGCAGCACAGAAACTTGCTGCCGGCATGGCACTCAAAACATTCAATGCCAGTTTGCCGCCAACCCCGGAAACACCGATAAGCTGTTGAAACAACTGCTTTTCAGCCTTGGATGCAAAACCGTAAAGTGTAATGGCATCCTCTCTGACCGCAGTGTGGATAAAAAGCGTGACTTTCTCCTCATTCAGCGGCAGAACATCAAAGGTGGAAAGCGGGATCAGCACCTCGTAACCGACCCCGTTTACATCCAGCAGACAACCGGAAAAATCTTTATCAATCAGTTTGCCCGAAAGCAGTCCGATCATTTTGCCACCTCGATATCCAGCGAAATATCCATTGAACGCACCGAATGGGTCAGGGCACCGGAGGAGACGAAATCCACCCCGATCTTACCGATGGAGGCAAGGCGTTTCAATGTGATCCCGCCGGAAGCCTCAAGTTTGGCACGTCCGGCAACGATCGCGACAGCTTTTTTCATCTCGTCATCGGACATATTATCCAACATAATGTGTTCCACTGCGCAGTTTGCTGCTTCTGCGACCTCATCCAGAGTATCGGCTTCCACCTCGATCTCCAGCTGCGGATAAGCGGCGCGGGCTCTGCTGACCGCCCGGGTGATGGCACCGTCACCTTCCAATGCAGCCATTTCACGGTGATTGTCTTTGATCATGATACGGTCAAAAAGTCCGATGCGATGGTTCCCGGCACCGCCGACCGCGACGGCATATTTTTCCAGATTGCGGTAGCCGGGGGTGGTTTTGCGGGTATCAAGAACCACACAGGATGAATCTGCCAGTTCTCTGGCATAGATGTGCGACATGGTTGCCACTCCGCAAAGCCGCTGGATGAAGTTCAGTGCGGTACGTTCACCGGTGAGAATGGCGCGGGCCGGGCCGCTGATCCGGGCAAGCAATTCGCCGCGTTTGCAGAAATCCCCGTCTTTTTTAAGCGCAGTAAACTCTACCGACGGGTCGATTTTTGCAAAAACTCTGGCGGCAACTTCGATACCGGCAAGGATCATTTCATCCTCTTTGCAAAGCAGCACTGCATTGGCACGCGCACTTTCAGGAACGCAGGATACCGTCGTGGTATCCCCGGCATCCCCCAAATCCTCTTCAAGTGCCAGATCGATAAGAATATTTACTCTTTTCCAGTCAATTTCCGGTATTCTGCTCATGCCCATCATCCTCTTTGTTATCTGTATTTTGTTCATTTTCAAATTCTTCCGGATTGGAAGCAAACGGATATGGAAATCCGTCAAAAACATGTTCACTCTCATCTCCGGTCAAAGCCCGGGTGATACTCATCACATAACGGTAACTGTCACTGTTCACCGCACATGAGAGCAGCGTAGTTCCGATGTACCGCAAAAGTCCGGTAATGCTCCACTCTTCAGCCCCGTTACCGCTGAATTCAGTCAATTGCCACGCTCCACCGCCCAGCAGTACACGGTTTTCACTGTCACGGAGACCGAATCTTCCCAGCACCCGTACGAGCGAATATCCCTTTTGCCCCAGCAATTCCCAAAGGATCGCCAGCAGAATACTGCTTGCCCCGAGATGGTGGAACAACACCGTACCTATACAGTAACTTTCCGGCCGGATGGTAGTTTCATTTTCCGGCAGGAAACAGTGTTTGCGCATGAATATTTCGGCATCTTCCAGTGAACTTAACGGTGATTTGGCTGCCAGTTCCATAAATTTCTGTACATCTTTTGCCACTTCTTCATACTGATCTTTGTCAAACCAGAGCAAATGCAGTAATATCAACGCTTCAAAAACATCGCACTGCACTTCACCGTTGAGCATCAGAAAAAGCTTGCGCCGTCTGTACCGCATGGCGATGGCATTCTGCAGTACATGCACCCGGCGGCGCACCAGCGGGTCGGGACTTTCCTGCAGCATCCCGGTCAATGCATCAATATCCTCATCGCTTGCCAACAGTTGAGCTGCAACATTGACAGCAACATCGTTGTCCGGATCATCAAGCATGGCGGCAAGCCGCCGGATCTCCGGAGAAAAAGTCATGATTGTTTGCGCTCCGGAAAAATTCCGATCAGTGCCTTTTCTGCAATGGAACGCACATCATCGGGGAAGTCACTTTTGATTATCCACCGCAAAAATCCCGGTTCATTTTCCGCGATATCCCGCAGCGTACGCCCGGCGTATTTACCGAAATTGACTACCACTTCATCGCCGTTCCACTTGAATCTGCGGTTCCGGTCAACTGCATCCGGATCGGTCATATCGGAAAAATCCGCCAACTCACCGGCAGTACGGGGCAGTTCCGGGTGTTTTGCCAATTCTCCCAGCAGCACCTCCCAGGTTGCAGCAGTATCGGCGGCGGCACCGTGTGCGCCCTCCAGATCCTTGCCGCAGAAAAACTTATATGCCGCAGTCAGCGTGCGCGGGTAAAGTTTACAGAAAATATTGTAAGCATCTATGATCTTGCGGTTCGCCGTATCCAGATCCAAGCCGACTCTTTTGAACTCATTTTCCAGAAGCGGCACGTCAAATCCCTGAATGTTGTACCCTGCCAGATCGCAGTCAGCGAGGTAAGCCAGCAGCTTATCGGCGATGTCGGCAAATTGCGGACAATCAGCGACATCAGCATCGGTTATGCCGTGGATCGCCGTCGCTCCCGGCGGTATCGGCATTCCCGGATTCAACCGCCGGACCGTAGTGCGGCTCGTACCGTCAGGCATAATTTTCATCACAGCGATCTCCACGATCCGGTCCCGCTGGGGAACCACGCCTGTACTTTCAATATCAAAGACCGCCAGCGGACGGGTCAACTGCAGATTTTCAAACATGATATATCTCCAAATAAGCTGTGTTTCAGGGCAAAAACTCGATTTTTCGGATCCAGACTTTGCCGGGAAACTGATCAACGATGTCAAAACGCAGACTGTGAATGGCAGGCGGCAGTTTGACGTTGATGGTGAAAGAGTGTTCTTTGCCGTCACTGATCAGAGAGGGGAACTTGAAAAAGTTGTTCTGGCTGAAGTGCTGACGGCCGTAACCGGTCGCAATGAAAAAGAATCCGCCGGTGGTACGTTTGAAACCCTCAGCCCGGTAGGTAACTTTGAGTTTCGTGTATTTGCTGCCGTCAAAGCGGTCAAAATAATTGTAAATATGGCTGTCGCCGCCGGTGATATCCAGACGCAGTTCGCCATTTTCCGGGGTGATGGAAAGCCGGTCACCGGTATCCCATGGAGTATTGGCATCAGCAAAATCCCAAACCGGATTTTCCCGGTTGCCGTCATAAGCGAACAATTCGATTTTTTCGATATCCACCGTTCCGGGGATCTGGTCGGTGATATCCAGACGCAGACTGGTGATCTTCGCCGCACTTTTCCACTCTTTGCATGTATCCAGCCGGAAACTCACCGCTCCGGTTTTGCCGTCAACGTTCAGACTCGGAAGTTTGATCCGGTGGGTACTGCCGAAGTTCTTTTTGGTTTCGGTGGTAAAGAAAAGATCGCCGCTGGTACGGTTGGTCTTGAAACCATGGGCGCGATAGGTTATCCGCATACTGTTGTAAACTGACGGATCAATGTCGGTTCTCGGACAGATGATGCCGTGATCGCCTTTGGAGGGAACTACACTGATCGCATCATCTTTCTCATCGACAGTACAGTTGAATGATTTGCTCCACTCCGCCGTTGCTGCCGGAAATTTCCAGACGATCGCATCTGCCGCCAACATGGAAGCGGCACAAAATCCACCGAAAACGGTACCCAAAAACAACTTTCTGATCATAATACCTTTCCTTATCTTTTGTGGTTGGAAACTCTTCTTCTCTTAATATAAGCAGTGTTTACCTTTTTCGCAAGATTTTTCCTTAAAAAAAGTCTTACTTTTCTTTTTTATGTTTGTGCCGCCATACATGGCGGATTGTACGTTACATACGGATATGTACGGATATGTACGGATATGTACGGAGCCAAATTGATTTTTGCTTGTCCCGGCGTAATGAAATGAAGGCGGATCGATTTTTGTCGATTTTGTCGACGGTATTTTATACATATTCCGTTTTTTTCACTTTCTTTTTTATGTTTGTGCCGCCAT
>JAFVZS010000036.1 GCA_017508015.1 Lentisphaeria bacterium | reverse complement strand
TAAAGGTTTCGGAACCGTCGGCTATCCTTTCAACGATCCGCGTTCACGCAACATCGATTATACCAAATTCAACTGCAAGATGGCGAACTGGATGACCGACCGTACCATCAGCTTCTTCACCCACCCGGTCTATACCGAGGCTCATACCCAGGCTATGATCGATGCCTTCAAGAAGGTCGCCGAAGCATACATGAAGTAATCCCGGCTGCAAGGTGAATAAAATGAAAAAAATCAAATATGCGATCATCGGTTTCGGCGGCATCGCCGAAAACCGTATCGCCAAAGAGGGATTCGGATGTGACAAAACCCGTTTCAACGGGCTGCCCAATGCCGAACTTGTCGGCGCAACCGACATGAATCCGGCACGTCAATCCGCCGCCGAAGCTCTCAATTTGAAATGGTACAAAGATATGGATGAGATTTTCGCTGATCCGGAAATCGATGCCGTCTATATCGCCACCAACAACATGAGCCATGCTCCGATCGCGATCAAAGCGATGAATGCCGGCAAGCATGTGATGAGTGAAAAACCGTTGGCAACCAGTGTTGCCGACGGTTCAGCGATGGTCAAACTCGCGGCCAGAAAGCACTTAAGCCTGACCATCGATCACATGATGGTTTATAACGCATTCAACCAGTTGGCCCGCAAATATGTCGCCAACGGAAAGCTGGGCAATATCGGTGACAGCTGTTTCCACATGGAGTTCCTTTTCGGTGCGGATCCGGCGGAAGCTGCCAGCTGGCGTTGCAACAATATCGATGAAATGGGCGGTCCGATCGGAGATGTTGCCAGCCACTGCATCTACATGGCTGAATTCATGTTTGACAGCAAAATCAGGCAGGTGCAGGCAGTATATCTGCCCAAAACTCTGCACATCAAAGCTGAAGACGGTGCCTATATCCGTTTCACTCTGGAAAACGGTCAGACCGGTTCATTCAAAGTGGCATTCTGCGAAAACCGCGGCGGTCTGGTCGGCACACTTTCCAATCTCGGTTATGAGATCTACGGTGATGCGGCCGTACTGCGCGGCTTCGGCACGATGTTCCAGCTTTCCGGCTACAAAGATGAGCCTTATGCCATCCGCCTGGAACTGGAAAGCAGTGACGGGATCAAACCTTTGCGCCCGCGCAAATTCCCGAACATCTACCAGCAGATCATCATGCATCACGCTCAGTCGGTCATTGACGGCAAACCGCTCAATGCTGAAGATGGACTGCGCAACTTGCGTGCCTGTTTTGCCATTCACAAATCCGCCCGCAACGGCGGCAAGGCCTATCTGGTAAAGTAAGCTGATCGTCTTGAATGAATATCGGGGATTTGGCAAATTTGCTTCGCGGGGACAGACTTCTTTTTGAAAAAGGTTGTCTTCCCCGCCCCCCGGTTATCAAAAAATTTTGCCGGAATTGCTTTTATCGCTGGCGATAAAAGCAATTCCGGCTCTGTACATTTGGAACGATATGAAAAAATTCAATTTCACCACTGCTCCGGAAGTATGCAGTCAGTCGATCGATATTGAAATCGGCGATGACGGAAAAATTTCATCTGTCCGTTTCAACGGCGGCTGCCCGGGTTCACTGACTGCAGTGGCAGCTTTGACCGGGGGCAAAACTCCGCAGGAAGCGATCAAAATCCTTGACGGCATAAGATGCGGCGGCAAAAAAACCAGCTGCCCGGATCAACTGGCTCAAGCGTTGAAAAAACTTTGCCACTCCCGAAAAGCATAAGTCGCTATTTCCGGCAGCTTTCAGAAACCGGCCGGATATCCACCCTTTCTGGAGTACGGATCAATTGCCGGATTCCAAATCCAAAAACTCCCGTAACGCCTCCTGCCATTGCGGCATGGGCGGTAAATTCCATTCACGGAGCTTGTCTTTGCGCAATCTTGAATTGGCCGGTCGGGGAGCCGGACGGGGAAATTCTGCGGTCGTACAGGGAATTACCACCTGATCTTTTTTGCTCTGCCGGAAAATTTCCACAGCAAAATCGTACCAACTTGCCTCTCCCTCACAGGTCAGATGCACTGTACCGGAAAATTCCGGATGTTTCAACAATTCCCCAAGCTTCACAGCCACAGCCAATGCGCTGGTCGGATTACCGACCTGATCGGCAACCACTTTCAACTCAGGCCGGGAACCGTCAGCGAGAGCCAGCATCGTGTGAACAAAACTCGGACCGCCGAAACCGTAAAGCCAGCTTATCCGGCAAATCAGGGAATTTTCCGGATAGATTTTCCGGATCTCTTCTTCACCGGCAAATTTGCTCTGCCCGTAAACCGTATTCCCGCCATTGGCCATGTCGTATTCAGAATAAGGCTCTCTGCTGCTGCCGTCGAATACATAGTCAGTGGAAATTGCCAACAGACGCACTCCGTTTGCCCGGCAGACCCGGGCGACATTTCCGGAACCGTCAGCATTGAGCCGGTAAGCCAGTGCCATTTCACTCTCACACTTATCCACCGCGGTCATGGCGGCACAATGGATCACCGCTTGCGGAACATATTTTTTCACCGCACTATCCAACGATGCGGTGTCGGTGATATCAACTTCCGGCAAGTCAGTGGGGATTATCTCAAACTCATTCCCCAACACCCGGCAAATCGTCCTTCCGAGCATTCCACGACCGCCGGTCAATAAAATTTTTTCATTCATTTTTCCAGTTTTCCATTAATTTCAGTGCAAAACAGATTTCAAAACTTATGATAGCACTTTTTTCCGAATTTACAAAGACATTGTCAAGAGTGTTGAAAATTTTTCAAAAATAATCTTTTTTTCACTTGCTTTTTCACCACGCAAGGATATAATACAACATGTGACAAAAAATGTACACTATTTAAAGAGGAAAGCCATGTTTTATTATCTTTCACATTTTAATGAATATTTCGGTCCGCTGCGTCTTTTTGAATACATCACCTTCCGGGCCGGTGGTGCGGCGGCAACCGCATTTCTGATCGTTGCTCTTTTCGGCGGCCGGTTCGCAGCCATGCTCCGCAATTTCAACATCCGGGCCGCCGCCCGATATGAGGGCGTACTGCCGGCCGATATTCTTGACAAACGGAAAAACAGTACTCCCTGTATGGGCGGGATACTGCTTGTCGGCGGGGTGCTGGCCGCCACGCTGCTGTGGAGCAATTGGAGTGCTTCCAACGGCATTTGCTGGATTTTAATGGGAGGTACGCTCGGTTTCGCTTTGATCGGATTTCTGGATGATTTTCTCAAAGTTTTCAAACAAAAACGCGATGGATTGCCCGGAAAACTCAAGCTCGCCGGTCAATTTCTCACCGGCGCACTGGTGCTGTGGTTGTTCTGGCGCAATCCGGAACTGGAAAGAATAATGAGCAAACTGGTCATCCCGTTTTTGAAAGAACCGGTCGATCTCGGTTCATGGTATTGGCTCCTGCCGGTTTTTTCGGTAGCGATCATCATCGTCGGAGCTTCCAATGCAGTCAATCTGACCGATGGGAAAGATGGCTTGGCCAGCGGATGCACCATTTTTTGTGCCCTCTCCTATGCAGTATTCACCTATTTAATGGGCCACCAGGTCTTTGCCTCATATCTCGATCTGCCATACATCAAGGGTATCGGAGAAGCCGTAGTATTTGCCGCGGCTCTCGGTGGAGGCTGTGTGGGATTTCTCTGGCACAACTGTCATCCGGCGTCAATGTTCATGGGCGACACCGGCAGTCTGGCTCTCGGCGGTGCAATCGGCATGCTGGCGGTACTTTCCCGTCAGGAGATACTGCTGGCTCTCATCGGCGGAGTATATGTCATGGAAATCATTTCGGTCATGCTGCAGGTTGCCTCATTCAAACTCACCGGCAAAAGAATCTTTCTCTGTACTCCGATCCATCACCATTTTGAACGCAAAGGTTGGACAGAGACTCAAATCGTCGTCCGTTTCTGGATACTTTCCGGAATATTTGCCCTGATGGCTCTGGCCACATTGAAACTGCGCTGACAGGAGTTCTCCCGATGAATTTGACTCACGGATTATCATGTTTTTCTCCGGCTCCCGGCAGAAGTGACGGAAAAGTCTATTACTTTGTCCCGGAAAATATCGACCTTGCCAAGCCGGCCGGATTACTCTTATTCATGCATGGCGGAGACGGCAGCTCACCGGATACTGCTCCATATGACACCTATCTGAATCCGGAAAACGGTACTCTGCGTCCGCATATAGATCATTGCAAATTCATCATCGCCGCCGCCAGCGCACCGGTGGAAATCGATGGAAAACGCTGGAACCGGGCCGCCGCAGTCAAAGCTCTGAATGATATCATTGACGATGCCTGCCGCCGGGCACTGATCGACCGCGACCGCATCATTATCGGCGGACATTCAATGGGCGGTTTCGGAGCCTATCACCTCGGCCAGATATATGCTGACCGGGCCGCCGGAGTGTGGTTGAGCGCCGGAGCATGGCAAATATCGGATTTCCGTTCCTTGTATGGAACCGGGGTATACATCCTCCACGGCAAATACGATTGCGCTTCAAATTACCGGGAATTTCACAAAGAGCCGCGCCATCATGACTGGTGCGGAGTTTCTTTCGGCAGAGCCGCTCACGAATTGATGACCCGATATGATGTCAAACACATTTACGATGAACATGACGGCGGACACGGTCTGCGCTGGGAACCGGCACAAATGGCCCTGCGCCGTTTCCTGAAATGGGCAGAATCGCAAAAGCGTGATCCTTATGCCTTAAAAACCGCTCTGATCACCCCGCGAGGCTCTGCTGATCCGGAATTATCCGATGCTCCGCGCGCCCGCTATCTTGAATTGCTGGAAGCCGGAAACTCCACCATTGCCTATGACAAAATTCAGCTTACCGGTCCAAATATCGCCTGGACGATCGATGATTTGATCCGGCAGAATTACCAATTGCAGACCATCGATCTGCCCGGTTCCCGGATCATTGCTGAAAATTGCGGCAGCAACCGTTTTGCCGTTTCAGTCGAAAATGTCAACCGTTTTGCCATTTATCTTGCTCCGCAAATGGGAGATATTCAAAAACCATTCACTGTCGATTGCGGTGCCGGTCGGAAATACACACTTC
>JAFVZS010000035.1 GCA_017508015.1 Lentisphaeria bacterium | reverse complement strand
CCGGCGGAACCGCCCGCTCCGGATAACACTGCCGAGCAACGCAGACAACAGGAACAGCAGCGGCAGCAGGCCGAACAACGCAGACAACAGGAACAGCAGCGGCAGCAGGCCGAACAACGCAGACAACAGGAACAGCAGCGGCAGCAGGCCGAGCAGCGCCGGAAACAGCAAGCTGAACAGCGGCGGCAGGCCGAGCAGCGGCGGCAGGAACAGCAGCGGCAGCAGGCCGAGCAGCGCCGCCGGCAGCAGCGTCAACAAGCAGAACAACGCCAGAAACAGCACGAACAGCGGCGGCAGGCTGAATTGCGCCGCCGTCAGCAGCAAGCTGAAAGGGAGCGGCGGGAAAGAGAACGCCGGGAAAGGGAAAGCGTCCACACCGATCCCAATGCCGGACGCTTTGATCCGACCAAACGTTACGGCGGCGGTCAGAATACCAATCAGAATGTCCGCACCGGCCGCCGTGATGCCGGTCAGGCCCGCGGTGCAGTCGACGGCCGCACTCCGGCCGGCGGCAGTACCAGAGAGATGCAGCAGCGCAGAGAAGCTTATATCGGCCAGGTGGTTCCGATCATCCGGAACCGCTGGATACCTCCGGCCGGAGTATTCATCACCCGGGAAACTGCCGTGCAAATTTCCGTGGAGATCGACACCCGGGGCAATTTTACCGGCCGGATCATCCGCCGCAGTCCCAATGAAGCGGTCAACAATTCCGTGGAAGAGATGCTCCGCACTTTCAGCAAACTGCCGGTGCCGCCGGAAAGAATTTATTTCACCGTGACCCTGATCCAGGAAGATTGAAAAGTTGTAAATCCGTTATTTTTGTGCTATATTAAATAAAGTTGCAACTGAAAAAGGTGTTGTTGTTTCAATTTTTGTGAAAAATATAACTTTCCGGCTTCGTTCCACTGCGCCGTGACAGGCCGGGTGGATCATGCCCGGACCGGCGGAGGTTGACAAATCACAATTTATGTGATATGTTTTATACGCTGAAAGGAATGTTTGTTTAGAAGTCCCTGCTTGAATTTTACAAATTTCCGGGACATACCAAAAAGGTAATATTGATGAAAAAATTATCATTCACTGCTGCCGCAATTGCGGTATCGCTGTTTTTCTGCGGTTGCGGACACACCCCGGTACGGGAGATTTTTCCGATGGCCGTACCGCCGCAAACCGCCGATGCCCAAACTGCGGCAAACCGGGCCGCCGGCTTGAAAAGTATCCTTGAGCAGGTGGAGTTCCGGGGCATCGGAGTTTTTCCGGCGGCATTCAAAGGGCGTTTTACCGATAAGAGTATTCTCGATGCCATTGAATCCCTCGGTTTCAACCGTATCTACTGCCAATTGACCAGCGAACAGGAGCTTGACAGCGATCTTACCGCTTTTCTCACCGCCGCGGCCGCCCGCAGGATACCGGTGGAAATCGTCTTGAGTCAGCAGGATTTTTACCGCCGCTACCGGGGTAACCGCCTGATACGTAATTTATTCATCCAGTATCCCGATCTGGCGCAAGCTGTTGCCGATGTCGTTCAATACAATCTGGAACTTCCGGAAAATATCCGTATTGCCGGTGTGACGGTGATCCTCACCCCGCACCTTTTCAACGGCAATAATACCGAGCGTATCCGGGATCACCTTTACCGCTGGGGTGAGAATCGCTACGGTATCGGCGGCGACAACGATATGCTCATACGGGAATCTCTGGAATATCTCCGGCAGATCTCCGGAATCGCTTCCCTGCCGCTGCTGACGGCGGCCATTGCAGATTTTATCCACGAAAAAGCCGCCGCCGGAGAATTATCCTGCGGAAAAATTGATGACTTTGCCAAATATGCGTCCCGGATCATCGTGATCTCATCGGCCAATCTGCCCGGCCGGATCCCCGGCACCATCCGGCAGGAACTGGCCGGAGCCGGAAAAGATATTCCGGTCATCGCCGCCGTGCCGCTGGCTGATCACACTTCACTGGATAGTGACCGGCTCCGCCGGAGAAACTGGTTCGATTTCCAGAGAAGCATCGACCATCTGGTTAAACAATCCATGCCGTATCCGGCATTCCGGGGAGTGATCATCTCTCCGCTGTCGGTAGTGGAATATTTGCATCAGGAGAAATAATTTATGCGCTGTCCGAAATGCGGATGCAGTGACGATAAAGTGATCGATTCACGCAGTGTCAAAGACGGTTACGGTGTACGCCGCCGCCGGGAATGCATCCAATGCAATTACCGCTTTACCACTCTGGAAAGCGTCAGCCCGGAAGAGTTGAAAGTAATAAAACTTGACGGCACCCGTGAGGAATTCGACCTTGCCAAACTGCGCCGGGGTATCGACCGGGCCTGTTACAAACGCAACGTATCCTCGGCCGAAATCGACCGCATGGCCGGTGAAATATCTTCATCCATCCAGCAGGATTTTGACAAAGAAGTCCCCAGTGCCGAGATCGGCAGCCGGGTGATGACTGCCCTGCGGAAAGTCGATGAAGTGGCTTTCGTCAGATTTGCTTCAGTCTACCGGAAATTCACCGATGCCGCCGATTTCATTCAGGAGATCAAGGAGCTGAAAAAGTGACACGGATCCATCTGCTGCCCGGTAAGGAAAAATCTCTGCTCCGCCGACATCCGTGGATTTTTGACGGAGCGTTGAAAGAAAAAAATGCCCCGGTACCTCCCGGTGAAACGGTAGCGGTATGCGATGCCAAAGACCGGATGCTGGCTGTCGGGGCATGGTCACCGGCATCGCAGTTGCGGATCAGGGTGTGGAGTTTCGACCCGGCAGAGACGATCGATAAAAATTTTTTCCGGCGGCAGATCGGCCGGGCAGTTGATTTGCGCCGTCAGCTCGGCTTGCTCGATCCCGCCGGCGGATGCCGTCTGATTTATTCCGAAAGTGACCAACTCCCGGGGGTCATCGTTGACCGTTATGCCAACTTTGCTGCTGTGCAATTTTTAAGTGCCGGAGCCGAATTTCACCGGGATACCATTACAGATTGCCTGATGGAACTGCCATTTATCGACGGAGTTTACGAGCGTTCCGATGCCTCGGTGCGCCGCAAGGAAAATCTGCCGGAAAGATGCGGCCGACTGGCCGGGACCGCCATTCCGGAAAAAATTCTCATCAAAGAAAACGGCCTGACCTTTGAAACCGATCTGCTCAACGGGCAAAAGACCGGATTCTATTTTGATTTACGCAGTGCCAGAGAGGAAGTTTGCCGCCTTGCCGGAAACCGGCGGGTATTGAATATGTTCTCTTACACCGGCGGATTTGCCTGTGCCGCACTGGCCGGTGGAGCACTATCAGTGCTATCTGCCGATTCTTCAGCTCCGGCCTTGGCGCAAAGTGAAAGAAATTTACTGCTCAATGGATTTGAAAAAAATCACCGGCACGTTTGCACCGACGTCTTTGAATTACTGCGTCAGCTTGACTCTCAGAAAGAAAAATTTGATCTGGTGATCCTCGATCCGCCCAAACTCATTCCCCGCAAAGCGGCGATGATACGCGGATGCCGGGCCTATCAGGATCTGGCCAGGTTGGGTTATAAACTGCTTGCACCCGGCGGAATACTCTGTAATTTTTCCTGTTCCGGAGCGATGGAAAGTGCGCTTTTTCAGAAAATCACCGCCGATGCCGCCCTCGAAGCCGGAGTCAATGCCCGGATCATCAAACATCTTACTCAAGCCCCGGATCACCCGACTTTGCTCAGCGTACCGGAAACCTTTTATCTCAAAGGTCTGGTCACAGTTATCGACAGCGACAATCAGTAAGCATAAAGGATTATAAGATATGGATCGTACTGCAATATTTCTCATTTCCACCGCCGACCGTAAAGGTCTGGTCGCCCGCATCACCGGTTTTTTTGCCGGAATGAATCTGAATATCCTCTCCTGCCATCAATATACTGACGTGCTGGAAAAACTTTATTATATGCGTGCCGCAGTGGACTTGCCGCCGGAATTGACCAGAGCCGCCATTGAAGCGGAATTCAAAAAACTGGCCGATGAATTGGAACTGCACTTTTCCATACACTACTCCGGTGAAACCCAGAATGTGGCAGTAATGGTTTCCAAAACCACCCACTGCCTTTACGATCTGCTCACCAATTCCGAGGAAAACCTGCTCGGTTCCGGCAAGGTGAAACTGGTGATCGGCAACCATCCGGAACTGGAAGAAGCCGCAGAAAAATTCCGCATCCCCTTTTACTGCTTCCCGGTCACCCGCAGCGGCGACCCGGAACAGGAAAGACAGATCATCGAACTGCTGGAAAAACAGAAGATCGATCTGGTCGTACTCGCCCGTTACATGCGGATCTTATCCAATGATTTCATCAACCGTTTCCCCGCCCGCATCATCAATATCCACCACGCATTCCTCCCGGCATTCATGGGCGGCAATCCCTATCAGCGTGCCTGGGAAAGGGGCGTGAAAATGATCGGAGCCACCGCCCATTACGCCACCGCCGATCTGGATGAAGGGCCGATCATTGAACAGGATGTCGAACGCATCACCCACGAAAGTCTGCCCGAAGATCTCCGTGACCGGGGCCGGGATATCGAAAGGCGGGTGCTGACCAGAGCCGTCCGGGCCCATCTGGAACACCGGGTGATCATTTCCGGACACCGGACGATCGTCTTTGCCAAATAACCCGCTGACAATTGACCGGCCGCCGGAGTTGAAACATTGACGATAAGTTACAGCTATGAAAAGATTTACTGAATATTTTGCCGCACTGCTGCTGATGATGATGCCGTTGAAATTCGGCGGTCTGGCCGTCATGCCGGAAACCGGCGGTTTTTATCCGGAAAACTTTGCCGACTGGTTTTTTATAGTCAACTGGCCGCCGCACTCCATCGCCTTTTTCGGCACCGCACTGCTGATCATAACTGCTTTCGGATACCGGGAAAAACTCAATAACCGAATCTTGCTTTTTCTGCTTATCTGGTGCATACTGCCGGCACTGGCAGCAGTGCCGGGCATGATCCGCGGAGAGCGGTTGATCGCACTTGGGGAGTTGTCTTTGCTGCTGGGTTGCGGCAGTGTCATTGCCGCAATCACCTTACTGGTCGGCAGAGCTCCGGAAAAAGCCGCGTTTTATGCCGGAGCTTTACTCATCGGCACTTTATTCACCGCCATTTACGGCTGGTATCAGCATCTGGTGGTACTGGATGAAATGCGCCAATTTGCCGCCGAGCAGGAGGCCGCCGGTATCGCCGTTTCCGATGGCTTGAAATTGAAACTTTCCGATCAGCGTATCTATGCCACACTCTCCTCAAGCAATGTGCTGGCCTCGCTTCTGATGCTGATGATACCGGTCGGGCTGTTCTGTGCGGAAAAATGGAGCAAATACATCAATCCTCCCCGCAGCGGCAAAATATTTTTCAGTATATTTTTCACCGGACTTATGCTCTCGGTACTGCTTCTGACCCGGTCACGCAGTATGATCTTCTGTCCGGTCGGAGCTGCGATGATCGCCCTGTTTTCCCACTCCGGGATCAATAAACGCTGGAAGATCGCCGGTCTGTCTGCCGGAATTCTGCTGGCCACCGCCGGAATAATATTCATTTCCAGCCAGAAAGGGCGCAGTCTGGCATCCATGGGAGAGAGGGTCGACTATTGGCGCACCTGTGCCGTATTATGCAAAGATTACCCGCTTGCCGGCGGCGGCTGGGGAGAATTTTTTCACACCCACATGCTGATCAAAGTTTCCGATATTGCCGAATCGGCCCGTGACCCTCACAATGTGGTTGCTTCATTTGCCTCCCAATGCGGCATTCCGGCCGCTCTGATCATACTTACGGTACTGCTCTGGCCGCTGATACAGCTCTGGCCGTACCGGTTCAGCAAAACCCTGCCCGGCATTGTATTCTGGAGCGGAGTGCTTTTCACTCTTCACAGTCTGATCGACTGTGACTGGCAGGTTCCGGCGATGATCACCGTTATGGGGGTGCTCTATGCTGCGGCCATCGCTCAACTGCCTGACACCGGGCATCAGAAAATTCCGGTTTGGCTGCCTTTGAGCATACTCGGCATTGCCGGTGTCACCGGTTCGGCGATCTCTTATCATTACCTTGCCGGGGATAAGGCTCTGTCGCGCCTGCAGGACAAGGTCAACCCGGCAACCAGAGAAACCGAAATATCTCTGGCACACTTCACCGTGGATGAATTGGCCGCCGCCGCCGCCGCATACCGTCCGCGATCGGCAGTGATCTACATGTACGCCGGAGATTGGTATTTGCAGCGGAAAAATCTGGTTCAGGCAGAGAAAAACTACCGCAAGGCTCTGGAGCTTGATCCGCGCCGTCCCGGAGCATATTCCCGGCTGGCCAGCATCGAATTACTGCGCGGCAACCGGCATCAGGCAGAAAAATATCAATCTGCCGCCCTGGCTCTTTTTCCCAAAAGCACTCAATACACTTTAGAAAAACTTTACGGAGAACCATGATTAGAAAATATGTTTTCGGCCCGATCGCTTCCCGGCGGCTGGGCGTTTCGCTCGGAGTCGATCTGGTCCCTGCCAAAACCTGTTGTCAGGATTGCATCTACTGTGAAGCCAAAGCGACCACCTGTCACACCATTGAACGCAAATCGTGGGTCAATATCCATGCCGTGCTTGCGGAACTTGATGAAACTCTGCGCAGTATCCCTCATCCGGATTTCGTCACCTTTTCCGGGGCCGGTGAACCGACATTGAATGCGGATATCGGCAAAGTCATCGCTTTTCTCAAAAGCCGTTATCCGGATTGCAAAGTCTGTCTGCTCACCAACGGCATGCTCCTCGGTGACCGGCAGGTGCAGCAGGATGTTGCCGGTGCGGATATGGTCATTCCCTCGCTTGATGCCTCAAATGAAGCTGAATATCAGGCCGTCAACCGCCCGGTAAGCGGAGAAAGTTTTGAAAAACTGGTCGCCGGTCTGATCAGTTTCCGGCAGAATTCCACAATGAAGATCGCTTTGGAAATTTTCGTTGCCCCCGGCATCAATGATTCTGCGGCAAGTATCGCCAGATTCGCCGGATTGGCGGCAAAGATCGCTCCGGATGCCATTCAGCTCAACACCCTCGACCGTCCGGGAGTGATAAAGGAGCTGCGCCCGGCACCGCCGGAAACCATGGAAAAATTCCGGCAGGCATTGTGCCGCATTGCCCCGGTAGCGGTTTTCGGCCCTCGGTGAATAGCTTTTTCACTCCTCAAGCAGCGTTGCGCTCTCGTCGCTGCCAAGCTCCTGCACAGTGCGCAGTTTGCGCTCCAATGCCCGGGAACGGGTTCCGATCTTTTCCATATGGTTGACCACGCTTTCCAGACTTTTGCGTGTGGCATCCATCTCGTTGCCGAATTTGTTGAATTCCGTCTTGACAGCACCGAGTATCTGCCAGACCTCACTGGAACGCTTTTCAATAGCCAGTGTTTTGAATCCCATTTGCAGAGAATTCAGAAACGCCACCAGATTTGATGGGCCGGTCACAGTGATCTGCAGCTCGCTCTGCAATTTTTCAAAGAGGCCGGGAATACGCAAAATTTCCGCATAGATGCCTTCACTGGGCACGAACATCAGACCGAATGCCGTAGTGTTGGGCGGATAAATATACTTTTCTTTGATATCAGAAGCACTCTTTTTCACCGTGCGGGCAAAGGCTTCCTGAGCTTTTTTCACTTCGGGGGACATCCGGGGAAATTGTTCATAACACTCGATCAGCCGCTGGTAATCCTCCACCGGAAATTTACTGTCTACCGGCAGATAGACCGGACCTTCATCTTTGCTGCCCGGCAGTTTGATCGCAAATTCCACGATCTCACTGCTGTTGGGTACGGTGGCGACATTGACCGCATACTGGTCGGCGGCCAGATACTGCTCAAGGATCGCCGACAACTGGATCTCACCGATATTGCCCCGGGTTTTGACATTGGTTAATACCTTTTTAAGATCGCCGACTCCGGCAGCCAGATTCTGCATTTCGCCAAGACCCTTGTGAACCTCTTCCAACCGCTGGCTGATCAGCTTGAATGACTCGTTGAAGTGCTTTTCCATCGATTCCTGAAGTTTGTCATCGACGGTTTTTTTCATTTCGTCAAGCTTGGTACGATTTTCATCCTGAATATTTTTCAACCTCTCATCAAGCATTTCCCGGTTGTTTTTCAGTTGAATGGCGGTACTTTCCTCAAAGAGCCGGATCTTTTCCTCAATCGTTTTGATCAATTCGGCACTCTTTTTTTCGGTCCGGTCGCCGTAATTCTGCAATGCTCCGGCAAGTTTTTCCGCGCTCTGCAAATCAGCCAGGCGCACCGCATCGCGGAACTCCTGCAGAAATTTCATAAATTCCATGAAGGAGTTTTTGACCATCTCCTGCTGCATATTGAAGTGCTGCTGCAGCTCCATGCGGCTGCGGGAAAAATTTTCATTCAGATCACTGCGGCTGGCGGCGAATCCCTTTTCGCACGCTTCGGCACTGCCGTCACTTCTGCGCTGCAGCAAAAGTATGACCAGCAGTGTCAGAATTGCGACCAGCAGAGCGATTATCAGCCATTCAACCATCTTTACCGCCTCAAATGATCAAAGCCGGCGGTTCAAAATCCGCGACTTCGGCACTGACTTCCGACAAAGTCCGCCCGGTATAGATCTGACGTGGACGGACGATTTTGGTTTCATCACCGATCATTTCCCGCCAGTGCGCCACCCATCCGGGCAGACGGGCCAGAGCAAACATCACCGTGAACATATTTTCCGGGATCCCCATTGCCCGGTAGAGAATACCGGTATAAAAGTCAACGTTGGGATAAAGTCCCCGGTCGACAAAGTAGCTGTCCTGTCTGGCGATATCCTCGATCCGGTGAGCGATATCCAGCAACGGATCATTGATTCCGGAAGCGGCGAGATAATTCTCACACTCTTTGCGGACGATTTCCGCCCGCGGATCATAGGTTTTGTAGACCCGGTGCCCGAATCCCATCAACCGGAAAGGATCATTTTTATCCTTGGCCTTTCTGATGAATTTGGCCACATCGCCATCGGCCTGGATCATCCGCAGCTGTTCGATGACCGCCTGATTGGCTCCGCCGTGAAGCGGGCCGGAAAGGGCCGACACCCCGGCGGCGATCGTCGAATACAAGTTCGCCTGGGCACTGCCGATGGCCCGCACCGCAGTGGTGGAACAATTCTGTTCATGATCGGCATGGATGATGAAAAGCACATTGAGCAATCTTACTGCTTCCGGGCTGATCCGGTAGGGTTTCACCGGAGAATCAAACATCATATTGAGAAAGTTGGCGCAATAAGAAAGATCATGCCGGGGATAAACGATCGGTTCACCGATGGATTTTTTGTAGGCAAATGCGGCGATCGTCCGCACGATGGAGATCACCCGGGCACATGACCGTTCAATATTCCGGGCCGTGGTGGTGACATCCACCGTCGGATAAAAAGCCGCCATGGCATTGACCATCGTGGAAAGAATGTGCATCGGGTGCGCCCCCTTGGGGAAATGGTCGAAAAAGTGACGCATATCCTCGTGCAGAAGCGAATTGTAGTTGAGCAAATTGGAAAAGTCGATACGTTCACTTTCCGTGGGCAGTGTGCCATGCACCAGCAAATAAGCCACATCCACGAAAGAAACTTTGGCCGCCAATTCTGTAATGGGAATACCCCGGTAACGCAGAATGCCTTTTTCGCCGTCGATATAGGTTATCTGACTGCAGCAGTTTGCCGTGTTGGCAAATCCCGGATCGATCGTGATCAGGCCGGTGGATTTGCGCAAAGTGGAAATATCCACGGCTTTTTCGCCTTCCGTACCGCAGATCACCGGCAATACGACCTCTTTACCCTCGACTTTGAGGATCGCTTCAGATGTTTTCTTTGCTTTTTTCATCATATCGGTATTTGGTTCCTTTCATCAATCCAATTTTCACGCCCGTCTGAATCCGGCATTCAATTCCAGAAAATTGCCGGCCAATTCTGCCCACTGGGCGAGGTCATGCTCACCCATTCCCAATCCCCGGCCGTGCGGCCCTTTGGGGAAAACATGCAATTCACAGGTGTTGCCGCACTGCCACATTTTGCGGGCGAATTCCACCGAATTGGCCACATTGACCACCGGATCGGTCGCCGTATGCCAGAGAAATGCCGGAGGAGTTTTTTCATCAACCAGCTTCTGCATATCAAGGGCAGCTCTCTGCTCAACTGCGGAATCCCGACCGCAAAGATTGTATCCGCTGCCGAAGTGACCGAATTCATCGGTCAGAGAGATCACCGGATAGCAGAGGATCATCGCATCCACCACCGCCGGAACAGCATCGATCCGGTCATTTTCCCCGGCATCGATCTTATCGGCCAGCATCACCGAGGAAGCCGCCAGATGGCCTCCGGCGGAAAAGCCCAGCACCGCCAGCTTATCCAGATACCACTCCTGCTTGTGCGAAAGGATCAATTTCACCGCCCGCAGCACATCTTTCTGCGGCGCCGGATAGCGGTAAGGAGCCACCCGGTACTGCAATACAAATGCATGATAGCCCATGGCGTTGAATTTTTCCGCCACCGGGTCCCCCTCGTGAAATGCCCGGTGACTGTAACCGCCGCCGGGCAGGATCAGTACCGCTCCGAGCGGACAGCGCGAAGCATCAAGCAAATAAGTGTCGATATAAGGTTGAAATTCATCCGCCGGACATCCGCCCGGAACACTTTCCGGATGATTACGCAATTCAATACGCATAAAAACTTCTCCTGAAGATCATACAAAATTTCGTCATACGCGTATTAATGTAGCACGCGCGAACACTTTTTTCCACGAAAAAATACAAAAAGGTGCAATAAAGTATCGCAACTATTGCTTTTTAGCATGATAAAGGGGATTGCAATTATCGTATCCCGGAGTTATATTATACAATCGAAGTGTATTTTTCAATTTGAAAATTCAGGAAATAAGAGAAAATGAAGACTGTTGAAGAACTTTTCGCCGAATTGAAAGCCAAGGCCGCCGCCGGAGATCCCGCTTCAGGCACTGTTAAAGAGTTGGCCAAAGGTACTCACTTCATCGGTAAAAAGATCGTTGAGGAAGCCGCCGAAGTGTGGATGGCCAGTGAATATGAGGGAGCCGACCGCACTTCTGAAGAGATCAGCCAGCTCATCTATCACCTGCTGGTCATGATGATCGACCGTAAACTGGAACTTGAGGATATTTACAAGTACTTATGAATGACTTCAGCGGAAATTTGAAGTTGGCACTGCCCAACAAAGGTGCGCTCAGCGAGGGCGCAGTGAATCTTTTGAGCAAAGCCGGTTACCGTTGCAAAAGAAGCGGCCGGGAACTGGTCATTCAGGATCCGGAAAACAAAATCGACTTTGTCTTTCTGCGCCCGCGGGATATCGCCCTTTATGTCGGCAACGGCATCATCGATGCTGGTATCACCGGTGTCGATCTGGCTCTGGACAGCGGCGCAGAAGTGGAGACCGTTTTCAAACTCGGTTTCGGCAAATCCCGTTTCTGTTTTGCCGCCCCCAAAGAGAAAAAAATGACCGTGGAACAATTCAACGGTTTGCGTATCGCCACCAGTTATCCGAGTCTGCTCAAAGCAGAGCTGGCCAAACGCAATCTGGATTGCAAAGTGGTCAAACTTGACGGAGCAGTGGAAATTTCCATCGCTCTGGGTGTGGCAGATGCCATCGCTGACGTTGTCGAATCCGGAGCAACCATGAAAGAGGCCGGTCTGGAGATCGTCGGTGATCCCATGCTGTACAGCGAAGCCGTAGTAATCGGCACCAAAGCCGTGAGCAACCGGCCGGAAATGGCACTGCTCATCGCCCGCTTGCGGGGTATCATGCGGGCCGCAGAATATGTGATGGTGGAGTACGATATCGAACGCAGCAAGCTTGAAAAAGCCTGTCAGATCACTCCGGGCATCGAATCCCCCACGATCGCCCCGTTGAGCAACCCCGACTGGGTAGCGGTAAAATCCATGGTCAAACGCAAAGAAGCCAATGCCGTCATGGATCAGCTTTACGAGTTGGGCGGCCGGGGAATTATCATCATGGAAATCAGTGCGTGCCGTCTGTGACACGCCGGAAAGGAATAAATTATGAACGGCAACCGCAGCACTCTGGATATCGCCCGGGAAGTATTCGATATTGAGATCGAAGGTGTCACCACTTTGCGCAACAACCTGGGCAGCAGTTTTGAAGTTCTGACTGACCGTTGCGCCGCCGCCATCAGTGCCGGCGGTAAAATCGTGTTGACCGGTGTCGGTAAATCCGGTTATATCGGTAAAAAGATCGCAGCCACCCTTTCCAGCGTCGGCAATCCGGCGGTATTCATGCACCCGGTGGAAGCCCGTCACGGCGATTTGGGATTGCTGCAGAAAAACGACCTGCTCATCGCCTTGAGTTACAGCGGTGAAACCGAAGAACTGCTGGTCGTACTGACTCCGGCCAAACGTCTCGGCGTGGAACTGGCCGCCATCACCGGCAACAAAGAATCCACTCTGGCAAAAATGAGCGATTTCGTGCTGGAAATGCCGGTTCCCAGAGAAGCTTGCCCATTCAATCTGGCTCCCACTACCACCACCACTGCGCTGCTGGTGCTCGGCGATGCGCTGGCGATGGTGCTGTTGAATAAAAACGGATTTACCAAGAGCGATTACGGCCGCCGTCATCCCGGCGGTGCCATCGGCCGGATGGTGACGATGAAAGCTGCCGACGTGATGCGCAAAGCTGCCGATGCCGCCGTTGTGCCGCCGGATTTCACCGTCCGTGAAACACTTTATACCATGAGCCATGCCCGCAGCGGAGCCGCCGTGATCGCCGATGCTCAAGGTAAACTGCTGGGTATCTTCACCGATGGTGATTTCCGCCGCAATGCCGCGCAGGACGATGCCATATTGACCCGAAAAATGAGTGAAGTGATGACTCCGTCACCGATTTCGGTCAATGCGGAAAACATGGTCGTGGAAGTCATAAAACTGGTCGAAAAACGCCGGGTGGACGATCTGGTGGTGGTCGATGATGACAACAAAGTTGTCGGTATCATCGACATTCAGGATCTTCCCGGCCTGAAAATCATGTGAATAAAACTATGAAAAATCCGGTACTGAAAAGTTTGCTTTACTCCGGGGTGCTCTGCTTGACAATGGCACTGCGGGCAGATGACGGAATGGCGATCAGAACCTATGCCGAAGGGCGGGAACTCTATCTCGCCGGTTCATATTATGATGCCGCGGAAAAATTTGAAGAGTGCCGTTTTTACTCCGGCGATCCGACGATCCGGGCCAATTGTCTCAAAGCCCAGCTGGCCGCATACCGGATGTGCAAACTCTACTACCGGGAATTTCTGCTCATCGAAGAATTACTGGAAAAATATCCCGACCATGCCGACTGCAACGAATTGATCGCCAGAGAGTTTGAGATCGCCGATCTCTGTCTGGCCGGTTTCCGCGAACCGGCATTCTGGATCTTCCGCTGGGTACCGTGGCTGTCGGATGAAGACCGCACTGCAGAGGTATTCAATGCGGCCCTGGCCCGGGCTCCGTATTCCGGATTTGCTCCGGCGGCGAGAATGAAACTGGCCATCCACTTTGACCGGCAGGGCGATGCCCGTCAGGCGATAATCCAGTTGCGCGAAATCGTGGATAAACACCCCGGCTCCCCGGAAATGAAATACGCTCTGCTGGCTCTTGCCGATGGGCTGTTTGCCCTTTCCGGCCGCAGTGACGGCGACAGCCGCTGTATCAACGAGGCAGTGGAACTTTTTGAACGCTTCTGCCGGGAATATCCCGACGCTCCGGAAACAGAATTTGCCCGCAACCGTCTGGCCCGGGCCAAAGATGTGCAGGCCAAAAAATTGTTTGAAATTGCAGAATTTTACCGGAAAAGCGGCCGCAGTGATGTCGCAGAAAGATATCTGGCCCGGTTGATGAGCCGCTATCCTGACAGTGAAACCGCCGCAGAAGCGGAACATACTCTGGTAAATATTTCCGCAGACTATCTGCCCGGCCGTCCGCCGCAGAGCAATGAAGCCAGATACCCGGATATCCGCAGTTACAGCATTCCGGAAAATGCGGAACTGCTGTTGATTTCCCCGCATGATGCCGGTTCGCATTTTCTGCTCAACGTGCCGGATCTCAAAGGGGAAAAAGTGCCGTCCAAACAAGAAGGAGATGAAAAGTGAAAAGAATTCTCACGGTTTCAACATTGTGTATCTGTTCGCTGATCTTCACCGGATGCGGCTATAAATTCGGTCCCCTGAATCATCCGCAGCTCAAAAGCATTGCCGTGGCCCCGGTGACCAATGATACGCTGGCTTACAATGCATCGGCGATATTGCGGGGAGTGCTCAATGAGCGTTTCACCACTGACGGTTCCATGAAACTGGAATCGGTAAAAAAAGCGGACTGCATCCTCTATGCCCGGATTTCAGAGGTAAGTTATCAGGCGATCGGGCATGGAACTGATGACAATGGTGATGATACATTTCTGGCTGATGAGTGGCGGTGCAAAGTATCCGTGGAATATTCAGTGATTCTGCCGGGGCGCGGCAAACCGCTGATCCACAACCGCACTGCCGGCGACAGTGCAGATTTTGTTACCGGCCCGGAT
>JAFVZS010000034.1 GCA_017508015.1 Lentisphaeria bacterium | reverse complement strand
GTTTGAGCCAGAGTAACGCAGACTGAAAGTCGAGTAACGCAAGGCACAAGGCACTGTTGCGGAGCGGCTTCACAAGTGCAATGAAGCGACAGCGTAATGAAACGACTTCACAAGCAAGGCTTCCCGGAATTGGTGAAGATGTGAAGAAAACCTTTGGTTTTGAGCGAAGAGCGGCTGACGCCGCGTGAAGAGAAGCCTTGCGGCTTCGTTCACCATTTTTGCCGCAGGCAAAAATGGTGGGCGATGAGGGACTCGAACCCCCGACATTTTGCGTGTAAAGCAAACGCTCTAACCAACTGAGCTAATCGCCCGTAAATTGTACTTGTTATTAATATAACTCACATTCTTATGAATATCAAGTGCAACTGTAATAAAATAATTTCCCTTTCGAATCACATTCGGCGGAAAATTTCAAGGTGATCAGGTGTTCTCCGGAAAAGCCCGGAGCAAATTCCCAGACCGGAAGCAGTTTGACGGCGGGAAAGGTCAATACCAATTCGCCGTTGCCGCCGGTGTTGCGCAGTTTCAAAACCACCGGTTCGGATGGCGGAGAATCCAACAGGGATAAAGCCCGGTTCAAAGATTTCAGTTTCAGGGTGATCGCTGCGTGCAGTTCCGCATCGCTTTCCAGAGTGCGGCTCAACAGCACCGGATCGTGGATGACGAAACTTGCCGATTCGTAACCGGCTTTGATTTCCGGCGGAGCGGCCAATTCTCCCAAATCATTACCGTCGTATTCAGCACGGAATTGGCCGCGGCGCACTTCCAGCAGATCTTTTAAATTACTCATGGTTTTTCCTCGCTTTAATGCTGTTTCTTTCAAAAGGTGATATCTCTTTGTATATATACCGTATTGTCAACATGATTTCAGGTTGATTATTGCGGCAAATCGGTATATATTATGCGCTTGTATTCCGTATTGTAAGGAAAGGATTTTGAGGTGTTGATGATGAGCAGAAAATTACAGCTCGGCCGTTATGACTATGCCGGATATTCGGCGTTTGTAATGTATTCCATTTGTTCGCTGGTGATCCCGTTGATGATCGTGGCGATCGGCAGGGATCTGAATTTTCCGCTGGATGACGGAGGCATGGCCGCCGGAGGAGTGCTGCACATGACCAGAAGTGTGGCAATGGTGATAACTTTGCTTTTCTGCGGCTTGATTTCAAATTATTTCGGCAAGCGCATCACAATGGGGTTGAGTATCATTTTTATCGGTCTGGGCATAGCGTGCTGTGCTGTTGCTCCGGCCTACTGGGTGCTGATCCCCTGCCTGCTGATTGCCGGTCTTGGCGAAGGAGTCTGCGAAGGCATTGCCACGCCTTTCGTTCAGGATATGCATCCGGAAGCCCCGGAAAGATATGTGAATATCGCTCATGCTTTCTGGTCGGTCGGCATCGTAATTACGGTACTGGTCGCCGGAGGATTATTGACTTTGGGAGTCAATTGGCGACTGGTGCTCGGTATTGCCGGTGTTTTTACCCTGTTGAGCAGTCTGGGATTTTTGTGGAAAGAAAATCCGGCATCTCCTTATCCGGAATCGGCGGAAAAAGTCAATGTGGAAAAACTTCTCTCTGATACCGGCAAAATCGTGAAAGTTCCCCGTTTCTGGATCTGCTGTGCGGCGATGTTTTTCGGTGCCGGTGCGGAATTCGGTTTGACCTTCTGGTCGGCGGCATATATTCAATTGACCTTCAATACCGGAGCGTGGGTTGCCGGTTTGGGAACCGGTATGATCGCTCTGGGAATGTTCATCGGCCGGATGGTTTTCGGTTACTTTGCCAAGGTGTGTTATTTGCGGCGGATTTTATTCGACTGTGCCGGGTTGACCATTCCGGTTACTTTGCTCATGGCAGTGCTGAAACCGGGGATAATGCCGGATCTGTGGCTGTTTATCCTGCTGTTTATCCTGTTGTTTCTTTCCGGTATCGGTATTGCACCTTACTGGCCGACCACTCAGGTGCTGGGAGTAAGCACCATGCCGAAGCTGGATTCGACACTGCTTTACATCTACTTTTCTGCCATGGGAGTGCCCGGATGCGGATTTTTCACCTGGCTGATGGGAGCAGTCGGCGACCGGTACGGATTGACCGGTACGCTGATGGTGGTTCCCTGCTGTCTGCTGGTCTTTATTCTCATCATCTTTGCGCTGGGCCTTACGGCGAAAGAGCGGAAAACGGCAATAAACAGACAATAAACGGACAGTAACAGAAAGTTGTTATTGTCCGTCGGAGATACCGGCGGCAGAGCCGCCCGCAATGCAAGAAAGTGCTTACTTTTCAGTTACCTTGTCCATTGCCCGTTTGAATGAATCGGCACTGTTGGCGATGGTTTTTTCGGAAACGCAGAAGGCCAGCCGGAAGTAACCGGGCAGACCGAAACCGCGGCCGGGAACGGCCAGAACGCGTTCAGCCAGCAGGGCATCGATGAAAATTCTCTCATCGGCGGTCGGGGATTTCGGGAAAAAGTAGAATGCGCCGCCGGGCATAACGAAATCGATACCGGCATCGGTGAGGACTTGGGCCATCAGGTCACGGCGGCGGCGGTAGACATTCAGATCGATCCGGGCGTTGCTGCATTTGGCGATAAGTTTCTGGGCGACCACCGGAGCGTTGACAAAGCCGAGGGTACGGTTGGTCAGAGTCAGACCGCCGAGCAATTCAGAAGCATTTTCCAGAGCGGGATTTACTGCGATGTAGCCGATTCTTTCGCCGGGGAGCGACAGGGTTTTGGAAAATGAACCGATCACCACGGTGGCATCGTAGATATTGAACATCGATGGCACTTCATCGCCGTCGTAATTGAGAAAACGGTATGGTTCATCGGAAACGATATAGATCATGCGGCCGTATTTTTCTCTGGCACTTTTGAGCAGAGCGGCGACGGCGGATAATTCGTTTTGAGTATAGATTTTGCCGGTGGGATTGTTGGGGGAATTGATGATAATGGCCCGGGTTTCAGGGGTAATGGCCGCAGCGATATTGTCGATATTGAGTGAAAAATCGGCATTGGACATCACCGGTTTGAGAACACCGCCGAAGTTACCGGCATAGAAGCCGTATTCCACGAAGTACGGCGCGATGCACAGCACTTCATCGCCCGGAGTCAAAGTCGCCCGGAAAAAGGCATTGATACCGCCGGCGGCACCACAGGTGACGATGATATTTTCCGGCGGTACGGCGGCGGATTGTTCGGTGGAAACCAGTTGTGCCAGTGCACTGCGGGCAGAATTTTCTCCGGCATTGGGCATATAACCGAAAGCAAACGGCTGATCGCTGTCGGCGGCGATTTCCAGCATGGCCTGTTTGATTTCCGGCGGCGGCGGCAGATCCGGATTGCCCAGACTGAAATCGTAGACATTATCCTCGCCATAGGTGCGTTTGAGTTCGATACCGGCTTCAAACATCCGCCGGATCATGGAAGAGTTGCCGAGAAAACCTTTTACTTCATCGGAAAGCAGCTGCATAATAAATTTCCTTAGTTCTGACTTTTGCAATGTGACGGATAAAATATATCACGCCGGTCACGATTTGTCAACAGCCGAAAACGGCGGCCCGAATGAAATCATATTGCCGGAAACGGAAAAATCCGGTACGGTTGACACTCTGCGGCAAAAGCAAATGTTTTGCGGCAAATCAACGGGATATTGATGATGATTATGTTGTGTAAAAACAATAGTTATTGTCCCAAATTTTGTGAAAAACATTTATAATTGCCAATGTTGATGACAACATTGCCTACACAATTCATTTTGTTCAGCCAGTAGTCCTCCCATTCTCTGGCATTTGTAAATCGTTTTAATATTATTCTTGCGATCT
>JAFVZS010000033.1 GCA_017508015.1 Lentisphaeria bacterium | reverse complement strand
TCAGATGGCGGAAGAAGCTATGCGCCGTGCCGATGAAAAAGCTTCAAGTTATGATTTTGAGGAAGCGATCAGATATTGTGAAGAGGCTAAAGAGTTCTGTCCGGAACGGCTGACGGAATTGGAAAGCCGGATCACCTTTTACACTCAACGCCGTGATGCCGCCCGCAACCGGGAAAATGCTGATGTCGGCCATCTTGAACGCAATCTGGCTGCTCAGCAGTACCAGGTACAGCTGCTTATTGAACAGGGTATCTCCCTTGCCAACCGGGATGAATTGATGCAGGCCCGCCGTAAATTTGAGCAGGTGCTTTTGATCGATCCCTACAATGATGCGGCAATGCAGAATCTTCGCGGAGTAAGCACCCGGCTCCGGGATGCCGCAGAGAACCGGGCCAATGCAACGATCCGGCGTCTGGTCGGTGAGATTGAATGGTCTGCCGCATTGCCGATCGCTTCGGCTCCTCCGGCCGGTACCGGTGACAATCAGGTGGATTCTCCGGTCGAGCACTCCTCTGAACGCACTCTGGAACAGATTCTGCGTGAACTTTCTCTGCCCAACTATGTGTTGTACGATGATTTGCAGACATTCAGTGAAGCGATGGAAGATTTGCGTGCTCAAGTCAATGACAGCCGCAAACCGACTGATCGTGCGATCAACTTTGTGATCCGGGATATGGTGTATGCCGACCCGTCACAGGCTCCGAAACTGGCCGGTTATGCTCCGGTGAAAGCTTCTTTGTTTGATATTCTGACCGGGTTGAAAGAGCGTGGCGATCTTGACTTCAAGATCGATGAAAATGCGGTTATCATTGTCGCCCGCGGTTGCCAGCTTGAAGAGATGACTACGGAAATTTTCCGTTATTCCATGGCAGAAGGTGAGACGGTCGATTCACTTAAAAGTGCTTTGCGCAGTGCTCAGGTGACCTTTGATGAAGCCGCCGGAGCCTCATTGACCTACAATGACAAACTCAACGAGGTTATTTCACGTAATACCCCCGGAAATCAGCGGAAGATCGAAACTTATCTGGCCGCCAACAGCGACCATGGTGTACCGATGGTTCAAGTTATGTTCAAAGTACTTGAAGTTTCCCAGAATGACCTTGATGAACTCGGTTTCAGCTGGGCCTATTCCCGCACCGGCAATACGGCGTTTCAGCTTGGCAACAATGCGCTGCTGCGTCACTACGGTCTTGATCAACAGGCCAGTGACCGTTACAGCGGAGCTGCCGCCGCCGCCGGACTTAATAACGGGGCTTCCAATATCGGACAGCGTGGCGATGCTGATGCCACCTACAATTTCAGTTGGGGTGATTCCCACAACCGTTTGAGTGCCAGTGTTTACGCTTTGGATTGGGCCGACTCATCGGATATCATTTATTCGCCGCGGGTGACGGTGCTGCACAACCAGACCGCACGCATCAATATGACCGAGAAATATTACTACCCCGGCGACTATGAAGATGCCGATTCCGATGTTACTTACTATCAGGGCAAGAGATGGGGTTACTACTTTGTAGTTCCGCAGACCTCTCTGGATGATGATGCTCAGGATTTGGGTATCAGGATCGAGGTTTCTCCGAAAGTTGACGGCCGGTTGATCCGTATGGCGGTCAACATGCCGATCAAGCAGTTTGACTCATGGATGGTGGTTGACAGCCGCGTACCGCCGGATCCGAATGATCCGGATGCTGACGATGATGATGATGGTGAATATCAGAAAAAACCGATTTTCACGGTTCGTTCCATCAGCACCAATGTCGCTGTTGAGGATGGGCAGACGGTTCTTATCGGCCGGGTGACTCAGGATTTGACCACTGCGGTGCATGACCGTATTCCGATTCTGGCGGATATTCCCTTTATCGGCAGATTTTTCCAGTCCCGTTACACTTCGAGTCAAAAGACCAATCTGTTGATCTTCATGACTTGCCGTTTGATCAACCCGGATGGAACTTCCAAATACGGTGACCGTGAGAGCGGCGACCCCGGAGCCGGCGGTCAGCAATCCGGCTTGCCGCATTTTCCGCGTAATCTGTAAAACACACATCACCCCGGTTGCTCAACCGGGGTTTTTGTCTGATATGGCATATCATGTTTGAATTATGGATATTTCGGGATTTGAATTTAAGCCGATCGGGGTGGTTCACTCCTTTCAAAAGTACCGTTATGAAACGCCCCGGCAGGGAGTTTTTTCCGGATGCGACGGTGAAATTGAATTATTCAGTGAGTTTGCCGGAGATGCCATCGCCGATCTGGCCGGTTTTGAGCGCATTTGGGTGATATTCTGTTTCCATTTGAATTACGGGAAAAACTGGAAGCCCAAGGTGCATCCTCCTCTGCCTGCCGGAGGTCCCGGGCGAAGTGTCTTTGCCACCCGTTCCCCGCACCGGGTAAATCCGATCGGTTTGAGTTGTGTCGAATTGGCCGGTATCACCGGCAACCGGCTGCATTTGAAGCATATAGACATGCTTTCCGGGACTCCGGTACTGGATATCAAGCCGTATATTCCGGAAGCTGATTCATTTCCCGATTCAGCAACCGGCTGGCGGGCTGAAGTTCCGGCTGCCGGTCAGCTGTACTGGCGATTGGATTTTTCAGAATGTTTCATGGCCCGGGCAAAATTTATTTTGGAAAATTCCGGTTTGGATCTGATGAACTTTGTTGAAGTCCAACTCGGCTGTGAACCATTGGATTCATCCCGCAAGCGGGTGAAACATATTGACGGCGATCATTGGGTGCTGGGATGCCGGACATGGCGGATAAATTTTTCCGTTGATATCGCACTGCGGAAAGTTTATGTTACCGGGGTGGAATCCAATTATTCTGCCGAAGAGTTGCTTCCCGGCACTGCGGATAAATACAACGATAAAGATATTCACCGGGCAATGATAACTCTTTTTGTTGACAAATCATCTGTTCAGTGATATATTTTATACATTGTAAAAACACTTCACCAAGTTGGTGAAGTTCAAGGTAAACGAGGTCGAATATGAAAAAAACAGTCAAGTTGGGAATGATCGGTCTGGGTGCAAGAGGTGAAACGCTCCTTGCCACACTTTTCTCTTTCCCGCAGGAAGAGGTGCTGGTTACGGCGATTTGTGATCTTAATCAGGAGCGTATCGACAAAATATTGCGCATCATGAAAGAACATGACTATCCGGCACCGATGGTCTATACCAATTACAGAGAGCTGATCGTCAGCGATGATGTTGATGCGGTGTTGATCCCGACTTCATGGAACAGCCACTTGAAAATTGCTGAAGAGGCCATGGCCAACGGCAAATATGCCGGTATTGAGGTCGGCGGCGCATCGTCGATCGACGAATTGTGGCATCTGGTGCGGGCGGCGGAATCTACCGGAGTATCCTGCATGATGCTGGAAAACTGCTGTTACGGACGCAATGAATTGCTGTGTTTGAATCTTGCCCGCAAAGGACTTTTCGGTGAGCTTATCCACTGCTGCTGCGGTTACGAGCATGATCTGTCGGAAATGGCCCGCATGGATAACCGGGAAGAGCGCGAAGTGCATAACTTCAAGCGTAATTGCGATCTTTATCCCACTCACGGTATCGGGCCGTTGGCCAAGATACTGCGGATCAACCGCGGCAACCGCTTCATGACTTTGACTTCCACTGCCAGCAAGGCACGCGGATTTGCCGCCGCTGCTGAAAGAAGCGGCCGCGGACAGGTGTATTACAGCGAAGGTGACGTGATCACCACGGTGATCAAATGTGCCAACGGTGAAACGATCACACTTACCCACAGCGTATCGCTTCCCCGTCCGTATTCCCGTGATTTCCGGGTGCAGGGAACCAAAGGTATCTTTCTCGAAGACACCAAGTCGGTTTTTATTGAGGGTATCAGTACCACCCGTGAGGAGATCGACGTGGCCGGAAACCCCTACACCGTGCATGACTGGACTCCGGTTGAGGAGGTCTATGAAAAATATGACCACCCGATCTGGCAGAAATTCCGGGAAAATATCACCGGCGGTCACGGCGGCATGGATACACTGATCCTGGATGCATTCTGCGATGCTGTTCGCAACCGTACCGCACCGCCGATCGACGTCTACGACTGTGCCGCCTGGATGGCGATCACCTGTTTGAGTGAACAGTCGATATCATTGGGCAGTATGCCGGTGGCATTCCCCGATTTTACTGACGGCAAGTGGATCTATCAGACCGTCGGCAACAGCGGCAAATGGAGTCTGGATGAGATCTTTGAGTGATCTCTGATTGATTTGATTGACTGGGGGGCTGTTGCAAAACTTCAAAAAAGGTTGGCAACAGCCCCATTGTTTTTTTGCGTGTCGGGCAAAAAAGCATTAAAACTTATTCAAAACTGATCACTTCTGTTTTTTAACTGCAGTTTGCGGAATTTTCCCGGCGGAATGCCGTATTCGGCAGAGAATTGTTTGGATAAGTAGTTACTGTCGCAAAATCCGCAACGCAGAGCGATTTCTCCGAGAGAGAGATCGCTTTGCAGTATTAATTCCAGCACTTTCTGCAGCCGCAGCCGGGTCAGATACTCCAGCGGAGTGCAGTTGAGCCGGTTTTTGAAATAACGGAAAAGATTGCGCCGGGAAATGCCGGAAGCTCTGGCGACCTGCTGCATTGTGATCGCTTTTGAATAATTTTTCTGCATATATGCCATGGCATCGCCGATCAGCCACAGCGGTTTGGCAGAATCAGTTTCCGGTGAAAAGAGCCGTGCCAATTCGGTAAGCAGTTCCATAAACAATGCCAGAGCAATAAATTGACGCCCGGGCATGATTCCATGCAATTCCTGCTGCAGCCGGTCAAAAAGGGCATTTATCCGGGTGAAATCTGTTTCATTGAGGTGCATCAGCGGTTCGACCTGTTTTTCCGGAGCGAAGCGGTCTCCCGGCGAAAAAAGCATCCGGAAAAACGGCATACTTGAAGTATCCATCAACGGCAGACTCAAGTGCCGCGGCCGGAAGGCAATATTTTTTAATTTCAAAGTTTCCGAATTCTGATATCCGTGGATCACTTCCGGGTGGATCAGCAGAATATCCCCCTTGCATATCCGGGCGTGATACGGAGTTTCCCAATGGATCGCCTCTCCTCCGGCGACCAGTACCAATTCCACACTTTCACCATGATCGTGAAGCTGATTTTCCGGTTGTTCCCCCGGCAAAACGGTGTTGACATACAACGGCAATTCGCCGTATTCCAAATAACTGTTCAATGACCAGTGAAAAAGCATAAAATATCCTTTCAGAACTATCTGGCACTAATTTACAGTTTTTTGTTACATTTGTCAAGGTGATTTTTCTAAAAAAATCGTATATTTATGAAGAAACAAAATTTCAGACACGTTTTTAACATTAGGATTTTGATTTTATGAATGCACTTTTTTACACATCTCTGGTCTCTTTCATGCTGCCGCAAGCACCGGCGCCGGATAAAATGCTGCGCTTTTATTCGACGGATGATGAAAAAGTCAGTAATTGTGCTCCGGTCATTTCCAATGGCACGATCTATACCCAGCGGGATATTTCCGGTACGC
>JAFVZS010000032.1 GCA_017508015.1 Lentisphaeria bacterium | reverse complement strand
CAGCCTTTCCGCACAGAACACCGCCGAGGAGATCGACACCCTGCTTGCCACCTTGCAGGAGGGGGTCGCCACCCTGATACGCATTCGCCGATGAGGAGGTGCCTGCTATGCCTTGCTACCTATATTTGAATTTAACCGAGCAAAGCTATTTTCCCGCCCTGCTTGTCGCCGGCATCGTGGCTGAAGTTCTCAAGTACATGCGCCAAAATTATCCGCAGATGAAAACATTCATGAGTCCGAGTTTCGGGGGGCCTTTAGGAGATATGGCCAGCCAGTATACCCCGGATAAGTGGGTGGAAATTTACGGTAAATACTTCTTTGAAAGAGTCGCCGGATTGCTCGATTATTGCGCTCCGCAGGATAAGATCGCTGCTCCGGCGTGCCATTACGGTGAAATTCTGGATAACGGTCTGGCCGAATGGTACATCAAGGTCGGCAAACTTTTTGAGCAGTGCGGGGTGGAATTGTGGAGCAATATTGAAACATTTCAGCGGCCATTTCCCGGTCACGGCGAACCGCGGGGTGTTTTCCGACAGGGCGATTACCGTTCGCTTTACATGAAACTTGCTGAAGCTTCTCCGCTGGTCAAAAGGATCATTACCTACGAATTTTTCAGTTGCATGAGTCCCAATACCGAGTGGGGGTCGGCGCGGCGGCTGCTGGCCCGTTATCTGGAAATTATCGGTAAAGATCCGGCGATCATCGATGATATTTATTCCTGATCCAATGTGATCCGGCCGTTGCTTATTTCCCGTAAAAAATCAGATAATTTTGGCGAATCAGCCTGTTTGATCCTGCCGGAGATGGTCACATCTCCGGCAAAATTTTCTTCTGAAACGGTAAAATCCAAGGTATTGAGGAAAGCTTTTACCTGCGCATAGAGCGGGTAGGGAATGGTGAAGCGGAGTTCATCCATCGGTACAAGATCGGCGAATACACAATTTTCCACTGCCGCTTTTGCCGCATCGGAATAGGCGTGTACCAATCCCCCGGTGCCGAGCTTGGTTCCGCCGAACCAGCGGGCAACGGTGATCATGGCGTTGGTCACCTTACTGCCCAGAAGTACCGCCAGAACCGGTTTCCCGGCTGTGCCGGCAGGCTCCCCGTCATCTGAACATCCGGAAATATTCTGCTGTTTTCCCACGGTGAAAGCATAAACGATATGTCCGCCGTTGTCATAATTTTCTTTGCGGTATTTCCAGGCGGCTTTGGCCTCTTCCGGAGTGTGCACCGGAAAAACTTCTGCCAGAAAACGGGAGTTTTTTACCCTGATTTCAGCCTGACCGCTTTTTTGGATGATCAACATTTTTTATTCTTGTTTCTGCTGTTTTCCATTCCCATACCGGCAAATCCGCCGGGGGTGGTGAATATGTTCATAACGTGCGGATTGATGTGATAACCGTAGCGGAAATAAAGTCCTGCATCAAGCAGTAAAAGGCAATGGATCACAAAACAGCTTAAGCACTGTACGCAACCGGTAATAACGGCGGGTTTGCGGCCTGAAAGTTTTCGCGCGGCCAGAATCGCCGCGCATCCGGGCAGACCGGCGGCGACTGTTAGAATGAATGGATAAAATAAAAGTGCCGGAATGATGATCAGCAAGGCCGGCAAAGTCCATGATGTCATCCGCAGGGTGTAGAGCAGATAAGTCAATACCAGCACCGCATAAAACAACGAAAGAGAAGAGACAAGGGCATCAAAAAGTTTTTTCATGGCAAATGAAGTTGATTTATTTTTGCAAATAATTGATTATTATTTGTTTCAATATAGCATTACGGCATCAAATATCAAGGTGTATCCCGGGTAAAGCAGTGTTTTTTTTGCAAAAAACCTTGACTATTCAAAAAAACGGATTTATCTTATGTAAATGAGGCATTGCCGGTAAGTTGATCAAAGCGGGCAGTGCCTGCGGAGATTTACGTTTTTTATTTGAGAAATTCAACAGTGATATGTGGAGGATTTTTTATGGGCAGCAACAAAAAATGGCTGATCGGAACTCTGATCGCGGTTATTATTGCCGGAGTGACTCTGGCGGTGGTGGTTTCTTATCTGTTTGCCAATAATGTCGAATTTAAATCGCTTTTTGCCAGTTCGGAAAGTTCCGGCAGTGCCTTCGGTGCCGCCGGAGCTGCGGAAGAAGCCTCGCTGGAAGAGCGCGTTGAATTTACCGGCAAAGTTTCCATGTGGATCTTTATTTTTATCACTTTGCTGCAAATGGTCGCATTCTGGGTCGGTTATGCGGTAGTTTCCACCATCCGTTACAGTGATGAGCCGGTGAAACTCAAACTCCGCAATCTTGACAATGCGGAAGTTTTCTTTGACGTGCCGCTTTATTTCGGACTTTTCGGTACGGTATCGGCCTTTCTGGTGATGACATTTTCGCCTCAAAGCAGCCGTTTGATCGCTTACAGTTCGACTTTGATCGGTATTCTTTTCAGTCTGGTGCTCCGGCTGACACTGCAGTATCCTCTGCGTAAAAAACTGGTGCGTCTGGATACCCTCGGGCTGGAAGAAGTTCCGGAAGAAGACAGCGGTTTGCTGGATGACGGAAACGGAAATGAGGATGTCAAATGAATAAAGCGATCCTGATCGTCATTTGTGACTTTCTGGTTTCTGCCATGCTGACCATGATGACCGGCATGGTGCCGGGACACTCCGGCGGAACCGGGGTCGGTCTGGATGAAAGTACCACCAGAGTACTTTTGGAGGAACTGACCCGGCATCAGATGGAACTGGAAGTTTTGCGCTTGCGTCTGCGGCAGGCCTTTGAACGCTCCGGTGTGGAAACTATAACTCCGGAACAGGAGGCAGAATTGCGCCGTATCGCCGATGAATTGGCCGCCAACCTTGCCCGGCAGGAGCAGTTGAGTGCCAAACTCGGGGTGAGGATGCCCGAAGATCAAACCGAAGCGATTGAATTGCGTATGCGGCTTGAGGAAGCCGAAGCACAGCGCAAAGATCTGGAACAGCGTTTGCACTCTGCCAATACCGCTCTGGCCGGTCAGCAGCAGGAGCTGGCCGATATTTCCGGCCGGTTGCGTGATCAGGAGCGGCAAAGTGCCGTTTTGAGCCGGGATATGAGCCGTACCCGTCAGGCTCTTGCCGATGCCAGCCGGGATCTGGCCGCTACCAAGGATGCTCTTGTGACCGAAACCCGGGAACATGGCAGAACCAAAGCTGATCTGGCAGTCAGTGAAACCGGCCGCCGTGCCGCCGAAGAACGGGCGGAAAAGAGTGGAAAAGATCTGGATGCCGCCCGGCAGGATTTGAGCCGCACCCAGCAGCAGCTGCTCTCTGAAACCCGGGAACACGGCAAGACCAGAGCTGATCTGGCCGCCAGTGAAACCGGCCGCCGTGCCGCCGAAGGCCGGGCTGAACGCTCCGAAGAAAGTGCCAGACAATCAGAAAGACGCGCTTTTCAAGCCGAGGAACGCGCTTCCCAAGCTGAAAAACGCGAGTCAGACACCCGGGCCGCTTTGGCCGCCAGAGAGGTGGAAACCCGTTCTTTGCAGCGGGATCTGCGTGCTTCTCAAGCTCAAAAACGTGAAGCTGATGCGACAGTTATAAAACTGCGCAGTGATTTGAATAATGCCCGGGTGTCGCAAGCCAGAGCTGAAGGCGGGCGGGAGGCCAGTGAAGTAAGTGCCGCCGAGTTGCGCGATCATCTCAACCGTTTGCAGCGGGAATTGCTGGTCGAAAGACTCAAACGTCAGGATGCGGAAACCCAGCGTGATATGATGCGGGAAACGACTGAAACTGCCGTGCGGGAACTTGCAGAAGCTCAACGTTCCCAGGCGGCCAAAGCCGAAGAGGTCGCCCGTTTGCAGGGTGAATTGAGTGCCGGCGGCGGCCGGGAACCGTCGGTCGCAGTGCCTGCAGAAAACCGGGTTTTTGAGCGTTACGCCGGGGCTCTCATCAAAGTTTACAGCTGCGTTTCAGAAAAGAAACTTATCGGTGAACGCACCGGGGAAACGGTCAGTTTCTACCCGGTGGTCGATTTCGGCAACGGCCGGATCATGATCACCGGTGCATTGAACCGTTTTGCCGGTGACTGGGAAAATGCTCTGAAATTTGACGATATTACCAAAGTTCAGATGACTTATGCGATCCCATTCGGTGACAGCAACTCATCCCCGAAACTGATCGGCGGCAGAATGCTGGTCAGCGGAGAGATGCTGCATCTGGCAGGCTTTGAGTATTCCGATGGCCTGGTTCAACCGCTTAAAGTTCTGGATGCTCAAACTTTGCAGCAGCGCGGCGTGGAGGATCTCTTTCTTTTCAAAAGCGGCAGTTTTGACAGCAATACCCGTTTGAATGGCCGGGTTTCACTGCTTATGGATGCGGAAGCACCATCGCTTTTCATCCGCAATATCGGCCGTGCCGGAATTTCTCTGGATCAGGGGGATATCATCATGTCCATTCAGGGGGAATTTGTCGGTATTGTTTCCGAAAGGGTGAAAATCGACGGAGTCAATGGTGTGCGGGTTCCGCTGATCCGGGATATTTCCCGGCTCTGGGAACAGGCGGAAGCCATTCCGCTGTCTAAAGATCCCCGTGAGAAATTCTATTCCGGATTCGGTTCCGGAATGCGGGAGTTGCGCAATCGTATCCGCGGCGGATATGCGCGCGATAATAATTGACCGTATATTTTCTGCCGTTTTACGACCAACAGGATGATGATCAAAAATGATGTCAACGCCGGATAATTCTGATTTGGGAGCAACGATCCCCGCCGCATCTGTTGACGCCGGAATCGTTTCTGATTTTCAGGAACTGCGCAGGGAATTTCACATCTATCCCGGCGAAGATGGGTGTAAATATCAAAATCTCAAATTGCTTGGCATGGGCGGCATGGGAGTGGTTTTCAGCGGCGATGATCCGACTCTGGAACGTCAGGTCGCCGTTAAAATCCTCCGTGAACCTTACCGTAATGACCGGGGGCAGATCGCCAAATTTATCAATGAGGCACGCATCACCGCCCGGATCGATCACCCGAATATCGTGGCGGTGCATCAGCTTGGAGTCAATGAACATCACGGAGTGTATTTTTCCATGCGCCGCATCAGCGGGGAAACACTGCAAAATGCCATCCGCCGGATGAGCGAAGGCGACGTCGAGGCCCTGCGGCATTATACGCCCGGCCGTCTGCTGGATATCTTTATCGCCGGATGCAACGGGGTGGCGGCGGCTCACGAAAAGAAAATTTTGCACTGTGATTTGAAACCGGCCAATATCATGATCGGGGCATTCGGTGAAGTTCTGGTACTGGATTGGGGATTGGCAAGAGAGTTTGATGCGCCGGTTGCCGATGGAAAGAATAATATTTCCGGTACTCCGGCGTATATGGCTCCGGAACTGGTTTGCGGAGAGGTCGACCGGCCGGATGAGTTGACCGATGTCTATGCCATGGGAACGATTCTCTATTCGATTCTTACCTGGCGGATTTCTCCATTTGATATGTCTTTGCCCAAAGAAATGCTTCTGGAAAGGGTCGCTTCCGGCAGGTATCTGCCGCTGCGTACCCCCAAAGGTCAGAGATTGCCGCGGGAATTGGCTGCGATCTGCCGCAAAGCGATGGCCCGCGACCGCAGTGAGCGTTATGCGACGATCACCGAATTGCATGCCGATCTGCATAATTTCCGGGACAGCCGTCCGGTGAAAGCTTATTCACCTAATACTTTTTACCGTTTTTTCAAGCTGTGTCTGCGGCATCCGGCGATTCCGATAGCGGTGATCGTTGCCGGATTTACGTTGTTGGCTTACAGCATGACCCAGCGTTTGATTGAATACACCAATGACCGCTCGTTTCTGAATGCTTCCCAGATAAATCAGCAAGTTGCCGATGAGTACTTTTACCGCAGTATCCGGCAGCTGCAGCACACTCCGCAACCGGATGAGTTATCCGATCCGGTGCGGTTGGCTCTCCGGGAGCGTAATTTTCTTTTGCAGGTCCAGCTGGCAATGCGGGAATACTTTTCCATTCTTGATTCTGCTTCGGTGCTTTCTCCTGCCGGGCTCCGGGAGTTTGCCGGAATGCATGCGGCACATATTTTCAAGCGGATTTTGATCTTGCAGATCCAAGCCGGAGACCCGGAAAAATTGCACGAAGTTCTGGAAAGATGCCGTCGCTGGGAATTTTTTGAATACGCCTGTGAAAAAGATGCTGTATTGGCCGCTCTGGTCAGGGATATCGAGGCCGGAATGGGATATATTACAGTGAATTCGGGAGGAAACTTATCTGAATTGCGCGGCAAACTGATCGTGCCGGATGGCAAAATATACGATGTGGTTTGGCCAGATGGCAGCAAGTTGCGGCTGGCTGCCGGTAATTATCAGCTGCTTGCAGATAACGGAATCCGGGCATTTTTCCGGATCGTGCCCGGCTGCAACGAGTCGCTTATGCTGCCGGAATCTCCGGATGAACCATCGGCGGTAATTGTGCCGGCGGATCATTTTTTCATTGAATTATCCGATGCCGGTACGATCCGTTGCAAGCTGGATGCTTTCATGATCAAGCCTTACAGCGGACCGGGATTGTTTTCTATCGATGAAGCCGGGGAGATACTGACACGTGTCAATGACGGTGATGCGGTGTGGCACTTGCCCACTGCGGCTGAATTGCAAAAAGCATGGCGTAAAAATGGCAGTGAACCGGTAAGTTTTTACGGATTGCCGGTCGTTTCCGGAGCGGTTCTGCTGTATAACGGGGAGTTTTATCACCCGCTTACCGGAGAAATTACTGATGATGTGCCGGGGAAACGCGGTTTGCTTTATCTGATCAGGAGTGTTGAATAATATATGAGTTTGGGGGATTTGGGTGATCGGATATTATGATCGATTTTAAGAATATTTCCAAAAGTTACTCCGGAGAATACATCCTCCGGGATGTCAATTGCCGGATAAATACCGGCGAGCGCGTGGGGGTGGTCGGACCTAACGGTGCGGGTAAAAGTACTCTTTTCGGCATGGTCACCGGCGAAGTTGTACCGGATTCCGGTGAAATCGTGATACCCCGTGACAGCCGGTTGGGGATCATGCGTCAGCATATCGCCGAAACCGATCTGGATCGCTCTTTGCTGGAATTTACGGCCGATGCCATCCCGGAGCTGAAAAGTTATTCCGCAGAATTGGAGGAGCTTGAGAACCGGATGGCTCGCTGTGAGGATGATAATTTGTTGGAATCCATGCTCAAAAGACACGGTTTCCTGCAAAGTTCCATTGAGCATCTTGGTGCATATCATCTGGATGTCGAAGCTAAACAGGCATTGACCAGTCTCGGTTTCCCGGTGACGAAACTGGATGCCAAACTGGGGGAATTTTCCGGTGGCTGGCAGATGCGTGCCGCATTGGCCAGAGTGTTGATATCCCGGCCGGATATTCTGCTGCTGGATGAGCCGTCGAACTATCTGGATATTCCGGCAGTGGAGTGGCTTTGCCGTTTCCTGACCAATTTTCAGGGAACTTTGCTCTTGATCTCTCACGACCGTTTCCTGTTGCGTAAACTGGCTTCGATCACTTTGGAAGTCAACCGCGGCACGGTGACCCGTTATGCCGGCAATTACGATTTTTACAACCGGGAACGCGAACAGCGGCGTATTGCTCTTGAGGCCGCCAAACGCAATGCCGATCACAAGAAAGAGCAGTTGGAGCGCATGATCGACCGCTTCCGGGCCAAAAGTACCAAGGCCGCTGCGGCAAAAAGTGCCCAGAAGAAACTTGACCGTATTGAAGATGTGAAATTGGCTGATTCTCTGGATTATCATGGGGTGATCCGCTTCCCGGAACCACCGCCATCGGGTGCCGAGGCGGCCAGATTGGAAAATCTTTCTTTCGGTTATCAACCGGAAAATTTACTTTTCAAAGATGTTACACTGGATATTTCCGCCGGAGAAAAGCTGGCGATCATCGGTTATAACGGCATGGGAAAAACCACCTTGCTCAAATTGATTGCCGGAGTGTTGAAGCCGGTTTCCGGCCGGGTGGTTCCCGGTCATCACATCGTCATCGGTTATCAGGCACAGGAATTTGCCGAGTTGGTCAACGATGAATTATCGGTTTACGATGCTGTCCGTGCGGCATTGCCGCCGGATGCTTCGACGGCCAATGTCGCCAATGTCGCCGGGGCATTCGGATTTTCCGGTGATGCGATGAAAAAGCCTTGCGGAGTGCTTTCCGGCGGCGAAAAGATCCGTTTGCAAATGGCCAGAATTTTTGTCAATCCGCCGAATTTTCTGATCCTTGACGAGCCGACCACCCACCTGGATCTGGCGGCCAGAGAATTGCTTCAGGAAGCGTTGCGGCAATACACCGGTACTGTGGCCATGGTCAGCCATGATATTGAATTTGTCCGCAATGTGGCACAGACCGTCTGGGAGGTCAACGCCGGAAAAGTTACCAAATATTTCGGTAACTACGACTATTATCTGGAAAAATCTGCCGCCTCCGGTGACGCACCGGTATCACAAAGTATTTCACCTTTGAGCGATTCGCTTACCGCTAAAGATCGCCGCCGCGCCAGGGCGCAAGCGAGAAATGCCATCGCCGGAGAGTTGAATAAGGCGAAAAAAGAGGTGGAAAAGCTGGAAATGCTGCTTGATGAACAGTCGTCACGCAAATCGGTTCTGGTAGCCAAACTTTCTTCCGGCGAAAAGGTGGATTTTGCCAAATTGAATACCGAATTGGCCGCCTTGGATAAGGCCATCGCCGAAACCGAGGCCCGTTGGGAAGAACGGGCCATGGAATTGGAAGCTCTCCGTCAGGAAAATGACCGGATCAATACCCAGTGATCCCGTTTTTTCCGGAATCACCGGCGGTGATTATTTGGGTATTGTCCCAAATGTTGTGAAACTAAAGCCTGAGCTTATAAATAAACATTATTAAAACATATCACATAAGTTGTGATTTGTCAATCCCGCACCCGCAAGGCTGATCCAATCGGTGGATGGATTGCGGAGCAAGGTACGAGATTACCCGCAAGCCGCCACCGCCGGTTGGAGTTTTCACAAAATTCAGGACAACAACATTATTTGAACGGTTATTTATGTTTGGAGTTGCCGTCAGACATCCGGCTCAAATCAGCGGCAATATTCAATGCTTCCAACAGGATAACATCGTTATTCCGGTTGCCGGTATTTTCTTCGGTAAGCAGTCTTTCTGTTTCTTCAGCGATCTGTTTTTCCCTGCGGTAAGTTTGATAACGCTCTTCCTCATTCAACGATATCATCCGGCGGTCGCGGATGCTCCGGAAGTGTTCGATCTGCCGGATGAAAGCCTGATATCTGGCATTGGCGGCGATCCGTTCTGCCGATTGACGGCGCAGTTGAATGATTTTCCGGTCAAGATCGCGATCCCAGATATTCAATCCGGCTGACGGTATCTGATCCCACGGCAGGTGATTATCCAGATAGATTTCACCGGCTTGCATCTCTTCGGTCAGAGACGGCAGAATGATATCCGGAATGATTCCAAGCTGCTGAACGGAACTGCCCGCCGGACGGAAAAACATGGCGATTTCAAAGGTCAGAGAGCCGGCCGGCAATTGACTGCCGTTTCTGAACCAGCTGCGGTAACGGTCGAGTGATTCCACTCGCAGAACCGTTCCCTTGCCGAATGTGCGGCTGTCGCCAACCACGACAGCCCGCTTGGCATCTGCCAAAGCTCCGGTGAAAATTTCTGAAGCCGAAGCCGACATTTTGCTGGTCAGGATGACCAGCGGCCCGGAATAAGCTATTGCGCTTGACGGATCGTTTTGCTGTTCCAGATTACTGCCGGATTTGATCTGTACCACCGGACCTCCCGCAAGGAATAAGCCGGAAAGGGTGATCGCATCCGGCAGACTGCCGCCGCCATTGGTCCGCAGATCGATAACGACGCTCTGAACATCTTTGCTTCTGAATTCCGACAGTATCTGCAATACATCGGTACTGGCTTTTCTGGCATTGGCATCGCCGCGCATGGCGGCCTCAAAATCCATATAAAACGATGGCAGTGTAATTATTCCCACCCGGACACCGTTTACCTCTTTGATATCTCCCTTGGCAGCCCCGGCCTGCAAGTTGATCCGGTCGCGGATAATGGTCACCTTGCCCGGTGCTGATGCATTGCCGGAAAGGATTTCCAGGGTGACTTTAGTGCCTTTTTCGCCGCGGATATACTGTACGGCCTTGCTTACCGGCATATCGATCAAGTCGACGGAATCGCCGTTTTCCTGAGTGGCTGAGATGATCCGGTCGCCGACTTTGATTTTGCCGGATAATTCTGCCGGACCGCCGGGAACCAATTCCACGATTTTGATGTAACCGTCTTCATTGGTGAGTGTTGCACCGATGCCGGTAAGTGACAGTGACATCTGGATATCCATATCATCACTGAGTTTGGGGGCCTGATAGTCGGAATGAGCCCCGTAAGATTGGGCCATGCAATCCAGCAATACTCCGAGAATGTCGATCCGGTCACGCTTGTCAACATTGTTGCCGACATCGCGCTGCCGCTGCAAAATGCGTTCTTTCGGGTCACGCAGGTGCTGTTGCGGGGCGGCGGATTCCGGTGTATCCTGCCGGGCTTCTCTTTCCAAACGGGCACTCAAGCGCAAAGAGAGCAGCTCATGTTTCAGTTGTTTGCGCCACAATTCGTGCATATCCTGCTCATTTTCCGGTCGGGGCTGTTTGCTCAAATCTACGGCGATCTCCTCTTTTACAGTGAAATCGATCTCGGAATCGAGCATTTCCCGGGAAAATTCCCGGTATTCGCTATATCTTCTGCGGTACAGATCATAGACCTCAAAAGCGAATTGATATTCACCGTTCTGCAATTTGAAACCGATCGTATTCCGGTAATCCCGGAATCTTGCCACATCTCCGGTGGTGAAAAACATGTGCATCGGATCCAATTCATCGAAGTACCGGTCAAAAATTTTTGCTGACAGCTCCGGAGACATCGGCACAGTGGAATAGTGATGACTGTTCAGCATTCTTGCGGTCATGGCGGTGATGTTCCGGAAATCGGCGGCGGTATAGTTGTCACCGCCGGTTTGAGCGGCAGGAGATCTTTGCTGTTTGCGGCTGTCGGCAATATGCGATAACGTTTGCGGTTCAGCGGCACAACTGATATTTGAAGCCAGTACACCGGCGGCAAAGAGCAGGGTGAAAAACTTTTTATGCATTACACAATCCTTTCAAAGTAAAATCTTACAGTTTTAATATACACTCATTGTGCGGCAAGTTCAAGCAATTCAAATATTGAATCAGCGATGGTTTTTCAAATAGTTGAGTAAATTGACTGCTCCGGCATTTCTGGTGCCGCCGAAAAATGAGCGGTAAGAAAAAAAGGCGGCACCGGAAACGTGATGACGCATCCGGTTGAAGCGCAGTTGATTGATCAATTCATCCGGCTGCCATTTTTCACCGTTGTATGCGGCTATGCCGATGTAAAGTTTTACTTTTGTCCCGTTTACAACTGAACACCACCAGTCGGTCAATGCCGCATATGCGGCAACATCGTGAGCAAAATTCCAGTAGATCTGCGGGGCGATGTAATCCACATATCCCAGACGTACCCATTTTCTGGTGTCTGCGAATAAGGTGGTGAAACTCTCTTTGCCGCCGGTAAGTGAACCGCTGCTGCTGGTTGCGCGGTTGGCCCAGATGCCGAAAGGACTGATTCCGAAGCGGGTATGGCGTTTCTGGATTATATTGTTGCGGGTAATGGTCAGTTTCACCCGGTAGATCAATGCATCGGTATTGCTCCGCCGCCACTCTTCCAGAGACAATTTTCCCGGATTGCAGCTGCGGAATGTCTGCTGATCTTCATTGCCCAGTTTTTCGTATGGGTAAAAGTAGTCATCAAAGTGAATTGCATCGACCTGATAGCGGGAGACTATATCCCGGACGATGGTGCACAGGTGGGCGATAACTTCCGGACGGCCGGGATCAAGGAACAACTGATTACCGGCCGGATTGCGTTTGACCAGTACATATTGCGGATTTTTGCGGGCGAAATTATTCGGTGCAAGTGTCGCCAGATAAGCACTTTTGGATAATTTTGTATTTCCGGTTACCCGGTAGGGGTTGAGTCATGCATGAAATTCCAGATTCCGTTTATGGGTTTCTGAGATCATGAATTTCAACGGATCAAAAGCCCCCAGACCGGTTCCTTCTCTGCCGGTCAGCCAGCGTGACCACGGGGCCAGACCGGTCGGGTAAAATGCATCGCAATTGGAACGGATCTGAAAGATGATCGCAGTAAATCCCGCAGCTTTGATATTATCCGCCATACGGCAGAAATCCCGTTGAAATTCCGCTTGACTGCGATGGATCGGGAAATCGATATTTTCCACTACTGCCACCCAGACTCCCCGGAACTCATCCGGTTTCGGCCGGTTGTCCTGAAGTATGACCCGGCCATTGTGGAACCGTCCGGCATAACGGATCGGCCGACCGGCAGTGTCACGCAGAACTTCTCCGGAAAGCGGCAGCAATCCGAAAAAAAGTATTTGTAATATCCGGCGGCAAATTCGTCTGATCATTATCATCCTCACTCACTGAAATCCGGCGGTATTTCCGGACGTTTGCCGCGTTTGTGAAATGGTTTGCTGCGGAATTTCTTATCCGGATGGCGTTTTTTGGGGCGGGCAGGAGCGTAGAGATGAAACTCGCGCGGATCGCATCCGGCCGGAAACTTCTGCTCAAGAGAGCTGATGTTTTCACCGAGCGATAAGTGGCGGATCATCAGCAACTCCCGGCCGTGGGCATAAGATTTATGGCGCATCAAACCGGGAACATCCTGATCCTGAGCCTGTTCCATCAGGCCTTGCATCAGCATGATTTTTATTGCCGCTTCGCGGACTTTCACCATCAGAGTTTGCGGAGAAAATATTTTACCGACCCATTTGTAAAGGACTTCATCGACCAATTCATCACGTTTTTTCCACACTTTATCGGGCTCATAGCCCAGTTCGGCAGCGGCAAAAGGCAGAACGATGGCCGCCAGAGCCAGAGAAATGCTGTCACGGTAGATGCCGGCGTCTACCCGGCAATTGCGTTCATAGAGCAGATCAATGGCTCTTTTCCGGGATGCGCTGCCCCAGTTTTCGGCAAGGACCGGCAGAAAGAAACTTAACAGACCGTAGTCAAAGAAAACTTCAAAGTGCCGGTCACAACTGCTGGATTTTAAAACCTTTTCCAACTCCAGAGAGAGTCTTCCGGCGGAAGCGTGTTTCAAAAGCGGCAGGGCTCCGAAAAGGGCATTTTCCGTGGAACTTTCCAGAGAGAAATCAAATTGAGCGACCAGTTTCAAAGCCCGCAGCATCCGTACCGGATCTTCTTCAAAACGCAATTTCGGATCTCCGATGGCCCGGACAACTTTATTTTCAATATCCTTTATTCCCATGCCGGTATGGTCGATCAGAACCTTGTGTACCGGATCATAGAAGAGGGCATTGGCGGTAAAATCCCGGCGGAAAGCATCTTCCCGTGCTGTGCCGTAATCATTGTCGGAAACGATCAGGTTTTCCGGCATTTTCTGAAATTTTTCATCATGCTTATCTCCGGCATGTACCGAAGGGGCTTTGCGGAAAGTGCTGACTTCAAAAAGTTCACCGCCGACAGTTACATGGGTCAGGCGGAATCTTTTTCCGATGATCCTGGCTTTACGCCTGCCGAAAACCTGCCGTACCTCTTCCGGAGTGGCTGAGGTGGAAATGTCAAAATCTTTCGGTTTGCGTTTCAGCAGCAGATCCCGGATTGCTCCACCGACGATATAGCTTTCAAATCCTGCTTCCTGCAAGGCATCGACAACGTGGTATGCTCCGCGGGATATCTCAAAATCATATTCCATTACCGGCTCCTTACATCCCGCTGGATTATGGTATCAACGCACTCCAGTTCCGGGTCGAGGAATGGATAGTCGGCATTGTAATGCAAACCGCGGCTTTCCTTGCGCTTAAGTGAGGAATCGATGATCAATTCTGCTACGGTGGCGATGTTGCGCAGTTCGACCAGATCGGCGGTAACGGTGAAATCCCAATAATATTTTTCAATCTCTTTACGGATAAGTTTGATCCGGTTTTTTGCCCGTTCCAGACGTTTATCGGTACGGTAAATGCCGACATAATCCCACATGAAACGTCTGATTTCATCCCAGTTGTGAGCGATCAGCACCTGTTCATCGGAATCGGTGGCGTTGCCGGTGGTCCAATTCATGGCCTTTTGGATATCCGGGGCCACAGCTTTGAATGATTCAAAATTTTCATCGATATTTGCTGCGATTGCCCGCGGAATAACCATTGCTTCCAGTAAACTGTTGCTGGCCAGACGGTTGGCTCCGTGCAAGCCGGTGCATGCCGCTTCGCCGACGGCGTAGAGTCCTACGATATTGGAAGCTCCATTGACATCGGTTTTGATTCCGCCGCAGACGAAATGAGCTGCCGGCACGACCGGTATCAGGTCGTTTGCCATATTTATTCCGGCTTCCAGGCACTGGGCAAAAATATTCGGGAAGCGCAATTTCAGTGTCTCTTCGCTCAAATGGCGGATATCCAGATAAACGCACTCTTCGCCGGTGCGTTTCATCTCTGAATCGATTGCTCTTGCGACCACATCGCGCGGAGCGAGGCTTTGCATGGGATGGTATTTCTGCATGAATTCCACCGGTTCGGCACCGCGTTTTTCCCGGCACTTCAAAACGGCACCTTCGCCGCGCAGAGCTTCACTGATGAGGAATGATCTGATTGTCGGATGATACAAAATCGTCGGATGGAATTGAATAAATTCCATATTGGCGATTTTTGCTCCGGCCCGGTAAGCCATGGCCACTCCTGAACCGCATGCCACATCCGGATTGCTTGTGTAGAGATAAACCTTTCCCGCACCGCCGCAGGCGATGGTTGTGGTGGCCGCCAGTGCCGTGAATATTTCACCGGTGACATTATTCAATACGTAACAACCGAAACAACGGTTTGCGCCCGGCAGTCCGAGTCGTTTACTCACTACCAGATCGATGGCAATGTGATCTTCAAAAACTTTTACATTAGACAGTTCACGGATCGTTTTTACCATTACTCTTTCCAATTCCGCACCGGTAATATCTCCGGCGTGCAGAACGCGGCGTTTGTGGTGTCCGCCCTCCCGGCCGAGATCGAAATCTTCCGGATTATCCTGATGACCAAGTTCGCCGCGGGTGGTGAATTTAGCTCCCAGAGAGATGATTTCTTCGATTGCTGCCGGTCCGGCTTCCACAATAGCACGGACAGCTTTTTCGTCGCACATTCCGGCTCCGGCGGCAAGTGTATCGGCAACGTGTTCGTCAAAGGTATCAAGTTTATCCATGACGCACGCCACGCCGCCCTGAGCGAAACGGCTGTTGCATTCGTCGATTTCCCGTTTGGTAAATACGGCGATGCTCCGGCCGCTTTTGGCCAGATGGTAAGCACATGTAAGACCGGCCAGACCGCTGCCGATGATGATATGATCAAATTGTTTAATTTCGTGAATTTTCATTTTCTTCCCCCGAAATTACCCGGATTTTATTTTGACATTCCGGAATTTTCCACAAAAACGCAGACAATATCCAAATTTAAATTACCTATAATATACATCAATCTTCTGAAAATACCAGAAAATATCGGACTCTTTCGTTTTTTTTACTTTTTTTTTGCTTTTTTTAGGGAAATCGTGTTGACAAATAGGAAATCACAGCTATATTATATGACATAGCGAACGAAATAAGACGTTCTCGCTCCGGCATAGCTCAATGGTAGAGTAGGTGGCTGTTAACCACTTGGTTCCTGGTTCGAGCCCAGGTGCCGGAGCCATTTTTTTTGCCCGGATTATGGAAAATTGCGGACCTTGCGGGCGTCGTTCGTTCAGTCACGTACGCAAGTACGCTCCTTCACTCTCTCCTTGCAAAACCCGAAATATTCTCATACTCCGGGCAAAAAAAGCCGTTGGGTGGTTTGGCTCTGCGGCCTGACGGCCTTGACAGGGGCTGCCGCCCCCGTACCCCTGCGTGGGGCTCTGCCCCACACCCCGCCCGTGATGATTCCATGTAGGGCTTTGCCCCCGTACCCCGGCGGCCGTTATTGTCCGTTATGTCCGTTATTGTCCGTTAAAATCAGGTCGATCCGGCAATCAGAGTGGGGCGTTTTTATTG
>JAFVZS010000002.1 GCA_017508015.1 Lentisphaeria bacterium | reverse complement strand
CTGGAGTTATCGATCATCACCGCACCGGAATCGACCACATATTCGCGGTACTCCTTGGAAATACTGCCGCCGGCACTGAAAAGCGCGATGTCCACGCCTTTGAATGAATCATATTTCATCTCTTCAATGACGATCTTTTCACCCTTGTATTCCAAAGTTTTACCGGCGGAACGGGCAGACGCCAGAAGTTTCAGGTTCTTCACAGGAAAATTGCGTTTTTCCAGAGTTTTGATCATTTCGACACCGACTGCACCAGTGGCACCGGCGACTGCGACATTGAATTCTTTTGCCATAGTTCTTTTTTTCTTTCTTAAATCAGGTTTTTGCGGGTCAACCCCATATAAAGACACAAACCGTCAATATAATATAGCGGAAAATTTGAAAAATGCAATCCGGCAGGTTATTTTATTATAGGATTTTTTACTGTTATTTTTTTCAGCAAGGATGATTATTGCGATGGACCACATCAATTTTGATTTGACACTTATGAATGCCGCCCAGACAGCGGAACTTCTGGCATTTCATGACCGCCAGTACTGGGAGTTGAACGAGCCGCTGATCAGCGATGTCCGTTACGATGAGATCGTGGAACATTTGCGGCGGCTCGATCCGCAGAATGCTCTGCTTTCCAGGATACACACCCCGCAGGTCGAATCCGGCGGCAAGGTGCGTCACCTGCGCCCCATGCTCTCTCTGGATAAAGCCTACTCACTTGCTGAAGTATTGGAATGGGCGCATAAATATGCCCGTACTCCGGAGGAAATTGTTCTGGTCGAACCCAAATACGACGGAATATCCGCAAACTTTGACGGCATCATCCTTTCCACCCGGGGGGATGGAGAGATTGGCGAAGATATTTCCGGCAAACTTCCGCTTATTGAATTGGAAACTCCCGGTTATTGCGGCAAAGTTGACCGTCCGGCTCGCGGCGAGATCGTCATCCGCGACGATGATTTCAGAAACATTTACTCGCACATCCGCAAAAAAGATGGCGGCACTTATAAAAACTCCCGCAACGCTGTCGCCGGTATAATGACCCTCAAAGATATCGTACCCATGCAGATGCAGGGCGCAAAACTTACTTTGGTGGATTATTCGCTGATCTCCCATGCTGTTCCCTTGAATCAGCTTGAAAGCCGCTGGCAGGAACTCAAAACCGCTTTTGCCTCCCTGCCGTACCCGATGGACGGGATCGTGCTGAAATTCGCCGACACAGCTTTCCGCGAATCACTTGGCAGCACCGCTCACCATCCCCGTGGGGAGATCGCTTATAAATTCACCAATGCCAGTGCCCAGACCACTTTGCTCGGAGTGCAGTGGAGTTTCGGTAAAAACTGCCTGACTCCGGTAGCGGAACTCGCCCCGGTTGAACTTTCCGGGATCACCATCAAACGTGCCACGCTCCACAACGTGCAGAATATCATAGACATGGGCTTGATGATCGGCGATACTGTCACCGTTGAACGCGCCGGAGACGTGATCCCGTTTATCGCCGGTTCCTCTCCCGGGCTTCTGCGTGAATCTCCGCTGATAACCCATTGTCCGGAGTGCAAAAGTGAACTCGTCCGCCGGGGACCGGAACTTTGCTGCCCGAATAAAGAGTGTCCCGGTTCCCGGCTGCAGCTGCTCTGCGCCGCCATCCGCAATCTGGGTATTGAAAGGCTCGGTGAACCTACGGTCGCCAAGCTGATGCGCAAATTCGGCATTCTCCACTTGCGTGAACTCTTTGATCTCAATACCGGAGATCTGCTGATGCTCGATGGTTTCGGCAGCAAAAGTGCTGCCAATCTGATCAAAGAGATCCAGAAAGCACGGGAAGTGGATGATTTTCAGATAATCGCCGCGTTGAATATCCCCGGTATCGGAGCAAATATTGCCAAACTGCTGCTGGAAAAGTTTTCCATCGCTGAATTGCGGCAGGCAAGTGCGGAAACTCTGGCAGAAATACCAGGTATCGGACCGGAACGTGCCGGAGCTATCACGGAAACATTGCGTGAACGCAGTGATGAACTTGATGAATTGCTCAATGCCGTAACTGTCCGAACTGCCGCAAACACCGCTGATGCGCCGGGAATATGTTTCACCGGTAAAATGCCGGAAAAACGCTCCTTTTATGAGAAACTTGCCCAAGAGCGCGGCTACGCTCCGATGGACTCTGTGACCGCAAAACTCTCTTTGCTGGTGGCTGCCGACGTGAATGACAGCAGTTCCAAGTTGAAAAATGCCCGCAAACTGGGGGTGAAAATCGTGTCACTGGATGAGTTCCTTGCCATGCCGCCGGTAAATGCCCCGGCAACTGCTCCGGAGAATAATGAATTCGGAGATCTGCCGCTTTTCTCATAAAAAAACACCGGACGTCCGCAATTTAAAAAGTAAAGCTCTGTTCCCGATATTGGTTGATGCCCTCTGTGGCATGTTCAACACACGGGTGCGAGGCGGTTGCCGCCGAGCGCGCAGTCCGCATGCGAATGTACTTTGCGAGCATTTCCATGCGAGCAAAGCCGACGCAACAAATGT
>JAFVZS010000031.1 GCA_017508015.1 Lentisphaeria bacterium | reverse complement strand
GGACTGCCGCATACCCTTGAGGGGATTTTGCGCGCAGTCCTTTGTTTTACAAGAGATGCTTGAGGAGTTGTCAAACAACCTCAAAAAACATTACTTGTCAGCGTTGGCCGCTTCGTTTTTCTGTAAAACGCCGGCTTCCAGCAGTTTGTCGATCAGCTGCTGCATGCTGTTGAAAGCAGCCAGAAAACCCTGCGGGGGCATGATGATGCGGACATTGCTCTGTGAGGTCGGAGCTTCGCCGTTTTCAGCGGGCTGCAAGGTGACAAAATCATAACGGACCATGCCGCCTGCGAAGTGGATCTGGCCGATACCGTCTGCAAAAATTTCTTTTTTGTCGCTCATTTCTATATTCTCCTTTTTAGTTTATGTGCTTAATACCAAGGCACGTTTTCTCTTATGCCTTTAACATAGCATAATTAAAGGATAAATACAAGTCGCTTTGTGAAAAAAGCCCTTTTTTTTTACCAGATGACGGTTTTTAAACTGAATGCCGGCAAAGTGATTTTGCCAACTTCCGGCACGTCGACGGAAACTTTTTCACCGTTATTCATCAACGTCAGCTCTTTTTGGCCGTTTTCAGCATACCGCAACTCCTGAATTACCACCTGTTTGCACTCAAACTGCAAGTGGAAAAATTCATCCGGCAGCATTTTTCCCGGTTCATGGGCGGTGACTTCTCTGACTTCACCGTTGACCAGACGGTTTTGAGCGGCATGCGGCAATTCGCATAACGGCATATTTTCATACCGGGCGATCCACAGCACCCTTTCAGAATTTCCCATATCCATCCAGCCGGTGAGCGGGTTCGGTGCGAATGGCGCATGGTCGGCATACATTACCGGACGATTCAGGGTCAGGCGCATCCGGTTGTCCCGGTGATCACAGGAGTGCAGATCCGGAGCAAAGAATGCCGCAGTACTTTTATCATCCCGGGCCGCGCACCAGTCGATCATGGAATATTCATCCGTTGACGGGCACTTTTCAAGCAATTTACCATTGTTCCACTCCACTGCCGGCCAATCGTAGTTTGCCTGAGTCAGCCGTGCTGCGGTGTCTGCGGCACCGCCGGTGAAAAATTGCGGATGGGCCAGCCCGTGATCCCATGCCAGTTTTAAGGCGCAGCGGACTTCATGCCAATCCAGTCTGATTCTGGCACCGATTTCAGCTATTCCGGCGTAGGCGCAGAGGTCAAGGATGATCGTGGAAGTATGGTAGGTGTATTTTGCCCGCAGAATGCTGCAAACCGGGCCGTTGGCATACTCCTGAACCGAAACAAGTTCAGCTTCACCGAGTTTGGCATCACAGCCGGTCAGCGTGAATCCCCAGGTGTGGGAATCATCAAAGCAGACATCAAAATTCAATTTTTCAAGCAAGGCTCTCTGACGGTCGAAACCGATTTCCGGAAATTGTTTTTCAGTAACCTTGTACGCAAAGGTTTTTTCTCCCATGGCCGGCAGATCGATCACTGCCGTAAGCCTGCCCCATGCCACTCCGCAGGGGCCGAAGCCGGTTGCCGGAGGCATCAACTGCAGCGGATATTCATTGCCTTTTTCATCGCACAACGCATTGAAATAAACATTGTTGCGGTTGGGGTCGGCGAAACCGTCAAAAGACATGATCGTTTTGTGACTGAATGGATGCGGATTCCAGCAGAATACTCCGCCTTCACTCATATAGCGGGTGTCCAATGAACCGGCATGCCGGAAAATCTGACGGTCGATCAGCTTGTCAGCGGTATGTTCGACCATGCCGATACCGGGAAAGACATCTTTTTCATAGGCTTCCCGGATTGAGGTGCCGGGCAGAATATCGTGAAAATGGTTGAAGCACAATTCGATCCACGCTTCCTGCAATTCTCCGGCTTTCACCCCGAGTTTCTCTGCGGTCAGCAGTTTTCTGGTGGCCCGGGCGATTTTACGTTTGACTTCATGGCAGTTGGAATAACAGCCCCGGAATACCGGGCCGAGTTCACCGGTGACGGTTTCCAGCGGCAGCTCTTTGATGGCTTCAAAATATTCACCCAGAGTGGAAAAAACAATGTCGTGACTTTTCTGCATTTCTCTGATAAATGCCAACTCTTTGCGGGAAATGCCGCCGCCGTGGTCGCCGACTCCGAAAAACATGGTCTGATGTTCCAGCGGAGAGGCCAGATGTTTGTCAAAGGCCAGCTGCAGAAAGTCCATTCCGGCACCGGTTCCGTAAGAGTTGAGAATGTGCAGTGCCGTAACCGATGAACCATCGTCAGCCAGCCAATTGAAAACGCCCGGCGTTTCCTGACTGCGACTGTATACATAGTGGGTGAAACCGCAGGCATTCAGAATTTTCGGCAGACCTGCCGCATGGCCGAATGAATCGACACAATACCCGGTTTTGACATCGACTCCGAATTTTTTTCTGAAGTATTCTTTTGCCGTGATCGCCTGATGGATCAGCGTTTCCGGACGGCTCAGGATCACATCTGACTGAACCTCCCAGCCGCCGGTGATCTCCCATCTTCCTGCATTTACCAGCGTGGCTATCCGGTCAAAAAGTGCCGGATCGCACTCCTCGATATAACGGTAGAGTGCCGAGGATGAACAGGTGAATTTCAAATCCGGATTCTCATCCATTATCCTGGTGACACTGTGCATGGTGTTGAGCCATGCACTGCGGCCGGAACTGCGGTTCCACAGCCAGACCGGATCGAGGTGGGAATTGCAGATGACATACAGTTTTTTGCGCATTGTGATTATTCCTTCGATTTGATAATGTTTCAGAATTTCTGGTTATTGTCTTGATTTTTGTGAAAAATATAACCTTCCGGCTTCGTTTACACTACGCCGTGACAAGGCGGTGGCGCATTACGGGCAATCTCTTACCAAATCGGCGGACTCAAGCTCGGTCGAGTATGGTTATACACTCCCTCGTTTTCGCCTTGATTTGGCTGCGACCTTGCCTCGCACTGCATCCACCGGTCGAATCTAACTTTTTTCAGTTGCTAAAACAGCCTGCGCTGTAG
>JAFVZS010000030.1 GCA_017508015.1 Lentisphaeria bacterium | reverse complement strand
GGTTTCGTTTGATCTCACGGCGACCGATGCCGCCAAATTCACCGTTTGGAGCGTTACCACCGGCGAAGACAGAAACGGCAACGTCACTTACAAGGTCAAATCTCTGCAAAGCACCGCACTGAAACTTAATAAAACCACCGGTCAATACTCTGCTGTCACCAAAGATTTGCTGTTGGATAATTCCGATGAAAATGTCAGCTACTATTACAGCATGGAATCCACCAACGCCGCAAAAGGCGGCAATGCCGAATACTCGATCTCATCCGGAAATTGCATCTGGTTTGACTGCGGCGACACGGCAGACGACGAATATGAAAATGCCGGGGATATCGGCACGATCTACGGTGATTCCGACATCTCTTTTGTGGAAGATTGGGTCGGTTTCGGTGATGTGACCGACTACCACAGTTTCCGTGTTGAAAACGATATGGAACTGTTTTTCAACATCAGCTCCACCGATGCAGTAAAATTTTCTGTCAGTCAGCTGGTCAACGGTTCATTGAAAGAATTGCCGGGGGGCACGGCGGTGAAAGCCGATTCTTCCGCCTCGACCAAAGCATTCAGCTTCAAATCCGGAAACACCTACTACATTGCGGTAAAATCCACCAATGCTGCCAAAGGCGGCAACGCCCATTACAGTATTTCCGGAGAAAAATATGTCAAACCGCTCAACATCACCCTTGACGGCGAGGAATGGTACGAGGAGGCAGAAGATAATTTGCCGGATGATGAGGCAAGATATCAAAACGGCCCGGAATGCAGCGGTCAGGCAGACAAAATCACCTTTGCCGGAGACCGGCTGCACCTGATCACCGATATCGATATGAAAGGCGGCAATGACCTGATAACAATTCAAAAATCGGCCGATGAGGGTATGGTCGGAGTTCGTGGCGAATTGACAATGGGCAACGGCGATGACAAAATCATGATCAATTCCGAATCGGAACTCTTTGTCGGCGGCAGTATCGATTTCGGTGACGGCAATGATATTCTGCAGCTTGCGGGGGACAACGATGTGACGGCTTCAGAGATCCACTTCGGCGACGGAAACGATCTGCTGGATGTCAAAAATGAATCGGATATCTGTGCCGGTATATATTTCGGCAACGGCAATGATACGATGAAAGTCGGTTCTGCCTCCATCATTAAAAGTGAGCAGGATGGATATCTCAGTTTCGGTGAAGGCCGCAACACCTTGCAGATCGATAAAGGCGGAGAAGTGTTTTTCAATGAGATTTACTTTGGCATGGACAGCAACACCCTGATACTCAATGGCACTCTCGGCATATCTTATGCTGATTTCAGCACCGTTGACAAAATCACCGGTTCCGGTCAGCTGCTCATCAATGCCTGGCAAACAGATGTGGAAAGTTTGCAATGCTTTGCCGATACCGATATCGAGATCACCGCCATGTTCGATATGGCAAGTGCCCGGTATTTCAGTGATCGCCGGACCGAACTTGCCGACAATACCCTTGCCAAAGCAGTCAATATGAGCGATGATGATGAATATTACAAGTACAAGGCAAATTTTTGGATTTGCAGCCAATCGGAAGCCGGCCAAAATATTTACGGTCTGGCAGATGAAGTTGACTGTATGAAGTTTGTCAAAGAGGGTGATTGCAATGTGCTTGCGATGACAGAGGCGACCGGAAATGATTTCACTATCGATCTGCTGGATGCCGCCGGAAATATCCTCAAATCAGTGGAGCCTGATCCTTACATCGGAACAAATATTGACATCAGCGATCTGGATAACGGCAAAACCTATTATGTACGGGTAACGGCCGGTGAATACGGCTGCGGTGCCGGAAAAATCTGCCTGTATGACAATTAAAAATCCGGATTTCCGCCGGAAAAACTTCACTCTGCACAGCAGATTTCCGGCGGGACAGCGGAAGTAAAAACCGGACGCCCCGGAGTATTGCACAGTGCCAGAAAACGTTTCAATTCTTCAAAAAAGATATCGTATCTCTGGCGGATCATCACTACTCCGGGCATGTTGCATACCGCAGTTAAATACTCAAAAGCCAGCAAATAATAATCTTTTCCGGCAACCAATCCGCACGTGCCGGCCAGATTGATCACCGGCAGGATCAAGTCGCTGTTGACCACGGCGATCTTTGCCGGAAGTCTGGTAAAAATCTTTTCCGCCGCCTTGAGGCCGTTTTCAATATCCGCCTGACTGATAAATACGGTATTTTCCGGAATAAACGGCGTGCGGCTTTCCGTCAAAGCCCGGTAAAACGAGAGCAGACGCGGAGTTTGATAAGGTATCTGCAATTCCGGTTCGAGCGCAATCAGCGAAAGCGGGGCATCACTCAGAGCATTGAGCTTTTCCAACCCCTGTCTGAATCCGCTCAGCGTATCCGTGTATATCCGGTCAAAACCGTCAAATTCCCGGTTGATCAGCAGTTGCGGAATTTGGCGGCTTTTCAGAAAATTCATCACCGCCAGCTGTCCATACCCCGGATTGATAAAAACAGTCAATGCATCACTCTGACAGAGATTTTCGCACTCCGCTTCAGCGCGCCCGACCGGAATCATTTCCACCGGCACCGGCATCAATTCCGGATTGAGCAAAAGACAACTGAAAGGTGAACGGAAACTCTTGGCATCGTATGGGGAAATCACATTTACCCGGCGGATATTCTGCATCTGATGCTCCGGAGTTTGACGGACGATCGTCCCCTTCCCCTGTCTGCCGGCAAGCCGGCCCATTTCCGTCAACCGGGCAACGGCCTTTTCGATCACCGTTCTTGAGCAGTGGAAACGGCGCATAAGCTGATTGCGCGACGGAATGAAATCACCGGGCTGAAGTTTGCCGGAATTCAACTCATCCAGAAGTGTTTTTAAGACAGTATCTTTTTTTGACAGCATATATCATTCTCCAGTTACTTAAAATAACTGCCGGGATCATATTTTGCAAGCAGTAAAATAAAAAAATACAAGAATACAAGTTTTGCCGTCAAAATTCTCCCGGGTCTATTGTTTTTTGAAATCGTTTATACTATATTTATAGTGCCCTGTACAAGCAAATAACCACCTAAAAAGGAGTTAGCACTATGAAAAATGTCACCTTGAAGAGTTCTTTCTGTCATATCCATGACAGAAAGCCCATGGGCTTTACCCTGATCGAATTGCTTGTTGTCATCGCGATAATTGCCATTCTGGCGGCCATATTGCTCCCTGCCCTCAATTCCGCCCGTGAGCGCGGCCGCAGTGCCAGCTGTATCAACAATCTCAAGCAGATCGGCAATGCATTCATCGCCTACACCGATGCTTATGAAGATTACCTGCCCGCCAGCGGACAGAGTACAGGTGCAACCTACATCCGCTGGGGAACTTCACTCAAACCTTTTCTCGGCATGGCTTACAACGATGTGAATAATGCCGTCAGAACTTATAATGAACTCGGCGGTTCATTCGTCTGCCCCTCCGAACCGCAGGCTTCCACCGGACACTACACCGGCAAAACCGTCAACGGTACCACCGACTACTTTGTTTCCGGCTATGCCATGAATGAAAATCTTTCCTTTGCCAAAACTGTACATCTGGCCAAACCCTCGGCAACTTTGATGCTCATTGACGGCGGCGGCAAACACAACAACACCTCCGGTCAAACGCTTTCCACATTCACCTACTACAATACCACCGCCAGTGTTTCGACGCTGTTTTACTCCAATGGTCCGTGGGTCATCGCCCAGCGGCACAACGGCAATGTCAATGAATTGATGGCCGACGGACACGTTGAATCCTCGGAAAAATCCGCCAAAGAGCGTGCCTATCTTTCACCTGCGGCAGATTTCGGGATCCCGACAGAAGCCCCCCGTGCACGTCAGATGAGTTTGTAAAAATTTAACGGATTCCGACCATGAAAAAAATCTTTTCCATTCTCTTTTGTGCCTTTTTTCTGACAGCCACCCTCGTTGCGGAAGTGACGATCAGGGAGAATAAAGGCAATATTTCAGCCGGCAACGGCCAATTTTCCATCTCTTTGCTTGCCAACCGTAATTTTGTATTCAATCTGGCCGCCAGAGATAAAGACGGCAAAAACTTTTCCGCGGTGATCGAAAGCATCATCTGGTATCACGGCCGCAGCGGTAATACGGAACACATCTATCAGGATCAATCCGAAAAATCATGGCCGCTTGGCAATTACCGCATTGAGGGAAATAAAATCATTTCCACCACCGGCAATTATGACTTTGATGTGGAGCGGAAAATCGAATTTTTCAACGACTCTCCCGCCGTAGTCTGTGAATATACCCTCACCGTAAAAGAGACCCGCGACTGCGGACACATGCGATTTCCTCTGACCAGGTTGACCAAAGAGATCACCGAAGTATCATTTGATGACGGTTCTTTGCAGAAATTTTTCACCTCGGAAGCACCTTCAGCCAAAGATCTGGCCCACACCCGGGCCATGTTTTTCCATATTCCGGCACGCGGCAAAACGCTGCTGATGCTCATTGATGTCAATGCTCCTTTGAAATACGGTCATCAACTTGGTCTGATGCCGACTTACGCTCCGGGGTCATGGTGCCGTTCGGTGAATTTCAATCATCTGTACATGCCCGCATTCCCCTTTTACAATGCCGGAGACAAGCTGGGCGTCAGATTGGCATTTTTACTGCTTGACGGCGCAGAATTGACCGCGGCACAACAACAATCCGCCCGGGATCTGGCGGATAAACTGGAGTTCAAACCGGCGCAATTCACCCCTGCCATGCTCGATAATGAATACCGGGAAGCTTCCGCATTGGCAGCTCAACTGCCATCTTTGCCGGGAGTGCGCCTGTGGAGCGAAATTCCGGCCAAAAGAGTCTATCCGGCGATGAATGTTCCGCAGAAACGTGCCGGTAAGATCACGCTTACCGGCGCGGCCAACGAGCGGGAATCCATCCAGCTGGTATTCAATGCTGAAAGCGAATGTTATCTGGAAAATATCGTATTCAGTGACCTGACTTCCGCCGACGGCAAAGTGATCAAAGCGGAGAACTTCTATGCCAATCTTCTCGGCATTCAGAAAGTCGCTTCTCCCCGTGCGCTCTTTTACGGTGAACAGCGTTTCCCGGATAAACTCCGTCCGGCGGCCGATGCTCTGCCCGCAAAACTCCGGGCCGGACAGAATACGGTCTGCCATCTGACATTTTTCGCTCCGCCGGGTACAACAAAAGGTGTTTATAACGGTAAAGTTACGGCGACCGTCAGCGGCAAAAGCGTGGATATCCCGGTATCACTGCGTGTCTGGGGATTTGAATTGCCCAGGTACAGCCGTTACACTGCCCACGGATTGCTGTGGAGTTCCCTGCCGGAACACCGCGAAGAAGTTCTGCGGCAACTTGCCAAATACGGCATGAGCGGCTCAGTCTACCCCGGCGGTCAGCGGCAGTTGCGGGAGATTTTTGACGGCAAAGAGTTGCGTTTCAAAGACGATCTTGATCTGGCAGTAAAATCAATCAAAGAATTCAATATGACCATGTTTCAGGCTCCATACCTCTTCCTCGGGGCATGGAACTGGGCCCCCGGCAAAAAAGTACAATTTCTCAACCTCGATCTGGAAACTCCGGAATTTGAAGAAAAATTCACCAATTATCTGCGCAGTTTCCACCGGCAGGTATCGGAAAAAGGCATTCTTGACCGCTCATTCATCTACATGTGGGACGAAATGACCGGAGGTCACTATGCCGCTATGGAAAAGACCGTCGGTATGGTTCACCGTTTCGCTCCGGGAGTGAAGCTGATGACCGTTTCCGCTCCGGACCCGATGGTTCTGCGTTACAATGACATCATCACTACCGGACCGCTTGGGCAATGGTGGGGCAAGGATACCAAAGCGGTGGTCGACCGGGCTCTGGCGGATGGCAAAGAATTCTGGATTTATCTCAATGGGGTGACCTTTTCGCCGCATTGGGAAGCGGCGATTCCCCGGGTAACGGCCTGGCAGTGCTATGCCAACGGCTTCACCGGCTATCTGCAGTGGAGCATGGATTACAACTGGCAACATGGCACATTTGAGAAAACGGTGATGTGTGGATACTTTATCCGGCGTATGACAAGCCGGTATATTCGGTGCGGCTGGAATATTTCCGTGATGGGGTGGAGGACTTCAATATGATGTATCTTTCCCGGCAGCTGCCGCCGGAAATCAAAGCACAGATCGACCGGGAAATCGCCAAAGTAGCCCCGGTGATGGGAAAAATGAATCCTGACCCGGTGCTGATGAATGAAGTGCGCTTGAAAATCGGCGACTTACTGGAAAAACACTTGAAATAAAAAATCTGCCGCCGGGTGCTTACCCGGACGTGCTCAAGCGGCGGAACGCTTGTCGCCGCCATAAGCGGCGAAAATAAGCAACGCGCAGAAAGTCGGTGCAAGCTGCACCGACACCACCGGCCGTAAGCGAAGTTGTGCGACAGCGCAACATTTGAGCGGAAGGCCGCAACGGCGAATGCTGAATTAAAAACTGAATAAAAAAATC
>JAFVZS010000029.1 GCA_017508015.1 Lentisphaeria bacterium | reverse complement strand
CCTATTCGCTCTATCCGGTACTGGCCGCCATGCAAGGTGCACCGGTCACCAGGATCGCCCTTGATCCGGAAACATTCGCTTATCCGGCCGATGCAGTCAAACAAGCAGGAAACGCCAATTTGCTCATCATTACCCGTCCCAATGCTCCGACCGGCAATGCGGCAGATAAAGCTCTGGTGCACAGCATCTGCCGGGATTTTGACGGAATCGTGCTGATCGACGAAGCGTATGCAGATTTTGCGGATGACACCTGTGAAAAATTTGCCGCAGAATTTGACAACGTACTGGTCATGCGCACTTTTTCCAAAGGCTCATCCATGGCCGGCTTGCGTCTGGGATACGCATTCGGCAATAAAGATCTGATCTCCGGTCTGATGAAACTCAAGGACTCCTACAATGTGGATATGCTCTCGCAGGAGCTGGCCAAAGCCAATTTTCTTGATGCCGCCTACCGCCGGAAGTGTTGTCAGAAAATCGTTGCCGACCGGGAACTTCTGAAAGATGCCCTGACGGGACTCGGCTTCAAAGTCGTGCCCAGTCAGGCCAACTTTCTCTTTGCCGCCCCGCCTGATGGTGACGGAGCCGGGTGCTTCAAAGCATTGCGCGATGAAGCGGTGATCGTGCGTTATTTTCCGGGTCCGGTCACCGGAAAATATTTGCGTATAACTGTCGGAACTCCGGCGGAAAATGCCAGATTGCTGGAAGTATTACAACAACGGTTCAAATAAATGAAAAGTTTTCCGGTCGCCATTGCCGCTTTACTGACCCTTGCGCTCTCCGGGGCAGAGAGTTTTCTCACTCTTTCCGATGCCACCGGCGGTGCGCCGACCGGATTTTTCATGCAGGCGGCGATCACCCTGTCTGTCACCGGACACTTGAATCTTTCCATGAGCAGAAAAGTGCCTTCAGAAGCGTTGCCAATGCTTGAAAGAGGTGAAGTCGATGCCGTATTGATCGACCGCAGATTTGTAAAAAATCAGCCGTACATTCCACTGGCCGCCGATGCTCTGGTACTCTATATCAGCAATGCCAATCCGGCGGTGAACCTTACCGGAGAACAGGTTCTGGAAATTTTGACCGCCAGACGGCCGAATTGGAAAAGTTATATAAATATCGACTTTGACATCCAGCGGATCGCACCGCCCGGCAATTCAGAAAATCTGATCCGCCGGGTATTCGGTGACATTGAAATTGACCGGGAAATATTTCAGGTGGACAGCTCATCTGCCGGATTTGCTTTCATCAATACTGCCTCGATCTTTTTCTCACGCTTTTCACCGGTAATTCCGGCAGAGGTCAAAGCATTGAATATCGATGGCATCATGCCGACGAGCAAAACCGTTTCCAATGGCAGTTACCCGCTGGCCATCGTTTATGTCTTGGCATATAAAGAGCTTTCCCCGAAACTTCAAGCTCTGATCTACACTTTGAAGCAGAATCAATTCCGCCGTCTTATCAATGACTGCGGTCTGCTGGTAATACTGGAGGAATAAGATGAAAAAATCCAAAAAAATACGTCTGCGCCGCATTGCCCGCAGAGCCGCAGAGCGCCGTTTGGAGCGCGAAGGGGAAACTTTGACCGGCATTATCCGTATTGCCGGAGCCGGCTATGGATTTTTCACACCGGATGATGCTCCACCTGAAGCGGAAGAGATTTTCATTCCTGCCAAATTCACCGGTTTTGCCACTGACAGCGACCGGGTAAAGATCAAGATCCTGCCGCCCCGGCCGGATCATCCGGAAGATTCAGCCAAAGGAGCAGTCGGCAAAGTTCTGGAAATAGTGGAACGTTCCAGAACCGGATTTGTCGCTGAATTGCTGACCGGTTCTTTTGTTTCGCCTTTGAATAAGCGTCTGCCGGATGTGGTTCCCATTCACGGTTCACGCAACGGAGCCAAACGGGGAGATTGGGTAAGAATCGAATGCGAAAGTAAAAATAACGGTGAATTGACCGGCAGAATCACGGAAGTGATCGGTCAGGCCGGTGAGATCACTGCAGATCTGGATGCCGTCATGGCCGAATTTGAACTGCCCGGTAAATATTCAGCCGGCGACGAGGCCGAAGCGGCCGCCATCATTCCGGCAGAAATTCCCCGGTCAGATAAACGTGAACTCTTTGTTTTGACTATCGATCCATTTGATGCCAAAGATTTCGATGATGCTCTTTCCATCGAAAAAAATGAGGATGGCACATATACTCTCGGCATCCATATCGCTGATGTTGCCGCTTTCATCCGTCCCGGCAGCAAGTTTGACAAACTGGCCGCGGAAAGGTGTTTCAGCTGTTATCTGCCGGGGCGGACATTGCCGATGCTTCCGGCAGGATTGACGGCCAAAATCAGCATGCAGGCCAATTGCGATTCACTGGCCCACAGTGTATTTCTCAAGGTAGATCAGGATGGCAAAGTATTAAGCGGCGAAAGATGCCACACGTTGATAAAAGTAAAGCAACGCCTTGATTATGATGAGGTTCAAAACTTCCTTGACCGCGGGACAGTACCGGCACACTGGCTGACAGAAACCGCCGCCACTTTGCCGGTGATGGCCGAAGTCATCCGGCAGATGCGCCGTTATCGGGAAAAGAGCGAAGAGTTTATCGATCTGCCGCTGCCGGAAGTGCGGGTGATTTGCGATGAAAAGAAAAATATGGTCACCGGCATCGAAAAACGCTTCTCCCGGGAATCTGAACAGCTGGTCGAGGAGTGCATGCTGGCCGCCAATCAATTTGTCGGCCGGCTGCTGCCGGAAAAGTCGGTGGCCGGCATTTACCGCATCCACCCGGAACCGGAAGCTGAAAAAAGCATGGAATTTTCCGACATGGTCACGGCAAATTTCAACATCCCGTGCGGTGACATTTCCAACCGGCGTTACTGCCGGGAATTTATCGCCTCTCTGCCGGATGACGAATGCAAACCTCTGATACTGAGTATGCTTTTGCGTTCCATGATGCGCGCTTCTTATGCAGTAAAAGGTGAGCTGCACTATGCTTTGGGCAAAACTTTTTATGCGCACTTCACCAGTCCGATACGGCGTTACACCGATTTGATCGTCCACCAGCAGTTGTGGAATTTTGATCTCAACATGCGGACTCGCAGTGCCAAAAATCTGGAAGCGGCCGCCATCCGGGCCAGCGAAACCGAAGAAAGGATCGACGGAGCCTCTTTTGCCGCCAATGACCGGCTGAAACGCCGCATTATCCAACAGGAATTGGAGCATGACCCGGCCAAGGTATTTCACTGTACCGTCACCCGGGTGCTCAACAGCGGTATTCAAGTGGAATTACCCGATTATGCCGTATATGCTTATGTGGATGACCGGTACTTGAAACAACCCTTATCAACCTTGAAAATCGGCATGTCCCTTGATCTTCGCGGTGACCGCATCACTTTTTAACGGTTCATCGCCGGTTTGTGACAGAAAGAGGGAATTGAAAAAGACCGAAAAAAGAGTTTTCAATGGACACAAATGGACTGAATGGACCACATGGACGACTTTACACAATAATGTCGGTAAGTCCATTTAATGTCGATTTTTGACGAAAACGAAATTTCAAGCGAAAAATCATTATGAACTTCTGTCACAAACCGTCGATGAGGACAAAAAAACACAGACGGAATCATCCATCTGTGCTGTAATCAAAATTGGAGGCGTGGATCGGAGTCGAACCGATCTACGCGATTTTGCAGACCGCTGCCTAACCGCTTGGCTACCACGCCCCGTTATGTTATATAAAATAACTCCGTTATCCTGATTTGTCAACCCTCATTTCATAAAAAAAGCATTTTTTTATCACAGCTTTTCCGGATATCCACTGATTTTCCGGTATTATCCTGATTTTTTAAAAAATATTGATAATTGTCTCATCCGTTGTGATGCATTCATTCCGGCGCAGAAGCATTGCGAAGTGATTCTCCCCAAAAATCTTTACATGCGGACATTTTTCATGATACATCCGGCGATACGCCTTGAAAAAATCGTTTTCATATATTATATTAAATGGTTTAGCAAGATATCCATTTCCGCTTAAAAAAGGGAGAATGAAACTATGGCAAAAAAATTCCGGATCGAAATCGCTGCCGACGAGTGCAAAGGCTGTTACCGTTGTCTGGCGGTTTGTCCCAAAAAGCTGATCGCACGCGGCAAAGAATTGAATATTCAAGGTTATTTTGCGGTTACGGTCGCAGAACCCGGCAACTGCATCGGTTGCGGTTCATGCTTCTATCAGTGCCCGGAACCCGGCGCGATCACCATCTACGAGGAGGAGTAATCCATGGCTTACAACAAACGTCTTTTGCTCAAAGGTAATGAGGCGGCCGTTTACGGTGCTTTGCTCGCCGGTTGCGACTGCTATTTCGGTTATCCAATCACTCCGGCCAGCGAAATCGCTCAGGCCGCAGCACTGCTTTTTCCCAAATTGAACCGCACATTCGTGCAGGCTGAATCGGAGATCGGTGCAATCAATATGGTTATCGGCTGTGCTGCCGCCGGCAGACGCACCATGACCGCCAGCAGCGGACTGGGAATCAGTTTGAAACAGGAAGGCATGAGCTATCTGGCCGCCTATGAAATGCCCGCCGTTATCGTCGACGTCATGCGCGGCGGCCCGGGATTGGGTAATATCGGCCCGGAACAATCCGACTATTTCCAGGTCGTCAAAGGCGGCGGACACGGCAGTTACCGCTGTCTGGTTTTCACCCCCAACAGCGTACAGGAGATGTGCGATATGGTCTATCAGGCATTTCCCATGGCTGAAAAATACCGGATGCCGGCCTATGTGCTGACCGATGGCGTCATCGGTCAGATGATGGAAAGTCTGGAACTGCCCGAACCGGTCAAATATGATTACGATCCGGAATGGAAAATGGGCCGCCGGGTCAACGGGGAAGCCAACATCATTTCCAGTATCTACATGGAATACAACGATCTGGAAGCCCTCAACATCCGGCTTCAGGAAAAATATGCCCTCATCCAGAAAACTGAACAGCAGGTCGAAGAGATCGCCGTCGATGATGCCGAACTGGTGCTGGTAGCTTACGGAATCAGCTCCCGGGTCGCACAGGGTGCGGTGGAGATCCTCAGAGCAGAAGGCTTGAAAGTCGGTTTGATCCGTCCTAAAATGGTATTCCCCTTTCCGCAGGACAGCCTCAAACGTGCCGCAGAACATGTCAAAGGCTTCCTCTGCTGCGAACACAGTGCCGGTCAGATGATCGAAGATATCCGGCTCACCATTGAATGCAAACGTCCGGTAAAACTCTGCAACCGTATGGGCGGAAACCTGCTTACCGTCGCCGATGTCTGCGATGCCGCCCGCAAGATGCTGAAGGAGGTCAAATAATGAGCGAAAAAGTTAAATTCGGCCGTTCAAAAGTCTTTTTTGATACCTTTCACCGCCGTCCCGGCCCGATCAAAAAGAATATGCACTACTGCCCCGGCTGCGGCCACGGCATTCTGCACAAACTGGTCGCCGAAGCGATCGAACACTTCGGCATTCAGGAAAATACCACGCCGATCGCCCCGGTCGGCTGTGCCGTTTTCGCCTACTATTATTTCAACGTGGGCAGCATTTCCGTACCGCACGGCCGCGCCCCCGCTGTCGGCACCGGTGCCGGCAGAGCCAATCCGGAATCCTACGTTATCAGCTATCAGGGTGACGGTGACCTGGCGGCCATCGGCTTCAATGAATTTTTGCAGGCGGCCAACCGCGGCGAAAAGATGACGGTCTTTTTTGTCAACAACTCCAACTACGGCATGACCGGCGGACAGATGGCTCCGACCACACTGCCCGGCCAGAAGACCACCACCAGTCCCTACGGACGCAACCCGGAAACCGAGGGTTACCCCACTCCGGTCTGCGAAATCGTCAATTCACTGACTGCCCCGGTTTATATTGAAAGGGTCGCCCTGACCACCCCCGGAAGAGTCGCCGCCGCCAAAAAAGCGGTTTATAAAGGTATTCAGAATCTGAAAGAACGCAAGGGATTCTCGCTGATCGAAGTGGTCGCGCCCTGTCCGATCAACCTCAAAATGAGTGCTGATCAGGTCAATGAATTCATTGAAAAACAAATGCTCAACTACTTCCCGCTGGGCTGTCTGCGTGACAAAACGGCAGAACTTCCGGAAGGTAAACTGCCGCCGCCGGTCATCCGTGATGAAGAGAGCGTGCGTGAAATCCTTTTCCCCAAACGCAACGAAAACGCCGTTGCGGCAGATTTCCGCAATACTTCAGATATTTTCGATCAGGAATTGCGGGTGAAAATCGGCGGTTTCGGCGGACAGGGAGTTCTCAGTCTGGGTGTGATGCTGGCCAACATGGCCCGCTTGCGCAACTTCAATGTCAGCTGGATGCCCTCTTACGGTCCGGAACAGCGCGGTGGAGCCGCCTGTTGTGCCGTAACTGTCAGCCGCAAAGCGATTCCCTCACCGATCATCGACCGGGGCGGCAATCTGCTGATCGCCATGACTCAGGCGGCATTTGACAAATATATCGGAGAATTGCGTGAAGACGGCATTCTGATCTACGATCATACTGCGGTAAAACTTCCGGAATTGCCCGCCGCCATGAAAACCTACGGTATCGATGCGCTGGATATTGCCGGTAATCAACTGGGTAATTCCAAATTCGCCAACTCCGTACTCATCGGCGCATTGGCTGCGGTGCTGGCCAAAAACGGCATGAATGAGGCTGATCAGGCTGACTTCTCCCGGGCTTTCGCCGAAGCCGTGGAAGAAAAATTCGGCAAAAAACCCGGCGCAGTTGAAGCCAACATCAACGCTTACAATGCCGGTATCGCCGCAATGAAATAAATTCCGGAGCATCCGGCCGGTAAAAAGTTTTCGCCATCCGCCGCAAAAAACGGCATGGTGCTTTCACCGGCACGGCTCTGCAAAAAACTTCGCAGGAATTGCTTTTATCGTTAATGATAAGAACAATTCCTGTTTTATTTGCCGGAGTATCCGAATTTATTCCGGGATCCTCCAGCCACCGGTCAAACGTTTTGCACCATATATGTTCCATAAAAACTGGCTCAGCGATTTGCTTTTCTGACTTGCACGGTTTATATTGTGTTGTGCGAGGTTGATTGCCCTCAAAAATTTTGAAATCGCGTGTGGAGAAGTTTATGCTGAAAAAAGACATCCGCAACCAGAAGTCGTCCCAGCCGCTTTATATCCGGCTTTATGAGCATTTACGGCACTATATTGACAGTGAAAATGCCCGGAAAACCGGCAGACTGCCGACGGAAATGGAACTTTGCCGGATTTTCGGAGTATCCCGCAATACGGTTTCCCAGGCATTATCCATGCTGGAAGAGGAGCAATTGATCTGCCGCATCAAGCACCGCGGCACCTTTCTTTCTTCAGCGATAAATGAATTTGATCCGCAGAGCATCCGCCGCACGATCGGCGTGGTATTCCCTTTCAGTTCGCCGTGGCATAATGCAATCACCGCCATCCGTAAAGGCTGCCGGGAACTGGGCTATGATTTTCATCTTTACTCCTACATCTGGGAAGACCGTCAGGATGAGTTGTTTCAAATCGAACGAGCCAGAAAACTTTCCGGCGGCATCATACTTTATCCCAGTTACAAAGGCGGAGCCTGCGAATGGCTTCAATCAACGCAAGGGAGCTGCCCGCTGGTGCTCTTTGATCTTGACGTGACCGGCTTTGAGTGCAATCTGGTGGCAACCGATCACTATCAGGGGGCATATACACTGGTTGAATTTCTGATCCGCAGAGGCTGCCGCCGCTTCTGTCTGCTGACCGATCCCCGGAAAATTTCCTCGGTTAAGCTGCGTAAAGCCGGATTTTTGCAAGCACTGGAAGATCACAATATCGAACATACCAGCCGTGACGAATGGATGGATTTCAATATGGAAAAATTCCCGGATTTCCTTCGCAACGGCAACTACGATGCGATTTTGGACACCTCAAAACACATGATAAACAACATATTGCCGGTCAGGGGGCTTCACCTTGCCCGCTTTGATGTGGCGACCGATCAGGAAAAGGAATCATTTAATGTTGTGCTGGCCTTACAGCATTTTTCGGCACTTGGGGTCAATGCCATCAACCTGATGAAAAGTGTGATGCGTTCCGGCATGACTCCGTTCCGGAAAATTTTAATTGCTCCGGAAATACATTTTATAAAACTGAAATAATATTGAAAGTCATTCAGAAATCGGTAATGTCCCGAATTTTGTGAAATCCAGGCAGAGGGGGGATAAATGAACATTTCTGTGATGTATGAAATATATCACAGAAGTTGTGATTTTTCAACCGGATCTGCATGGGGCAGTTCCAACCGGCTTGTCCGGGCGCAGCTTTATGCGAAGACTGATGGATGGATTGCGAAAGGATGGTCGGGTTTTGCGATGAGTACGCAACAGGAGTGTACTGTG
>JAFVZS010000028.1 GCA_017508015.1 Lentisphaeria bacterium | reverse complement strand
GATTATGCTGAAGTCAGCGGCAATATTGCTCTGGTCAGAGAATTGCTCCCGGCCGCAAGGCGGATCATGGAGGCTTTCCCGCCGGAAAACGGCTGGCTGTTTCTCGATTGGGTGCCGACCTGGAATAACGGCGTGCCGAATGGCGATTGCGCTATAAACTGGCTTTGGTGTCAGGCGTTGGAAAATCAGAGTTTTCTGGAAAATTTCTGCGGCAATACCGATTCAGCGGCGCACTATCTTGACCAAGCCCGGAAAGTCAGTGAAAAACTCTGCCGGGAAAATTGGGATGACAAGGCAGGACTTTTCACCGATTGGAATACTCATTACGATTTCAATGAGCACACTCAGGTGCTGGCATTGCTGTGCGACACTCTGCCGCCGGAAAAATCCCGCCGGATCGTGGATGTCATGCAGAACTTCTACTTCGTCGAAAAAAGCAGTGCCTACTTTTCCTTCTATTATTTGCAGGCGATGTGCAAGCATAAGCAGAAAACTCTTTTCGACCGCCGGGTGCAGAAGTTTCTGGAATTTGAAGATCAGGGATTGGATACCACTCCGGAAAACTTCGGCAGTGAAACCCGTTCCGATTGCCACATCTGGTCCGGCCATCCGCTTTACTTTATTTTGAAAAATAAAACAGAGTGGTTTCCGGCGGAAAATGAGATGTGATTTTTTCTCTCTTTTTCTGAGGTATTGATTCGGGCATGAAAATGACCGGCAGCGGTCAGTAAAGTTATTTGCATGCATGGCGATTTTCCTGAATTGCTTTGCCCGGACGGGGTATAGTTATAAAAAACGTCATTTTTTTCTTGTAAATTATGATTTTTGGTGTATATTAATAAAATACAAAAACACCATAACCAAAGTTCCGGATATGGTTTCCGGTACGGAAGGTTAAAGTCAGAGGAAATCAGGAATGAAAATTTACAACTTCTCCGCCGGTCCGGCTATGCTTCCGGAAGCCGTAATGCGCAAAGCTCAAGCTGAATTTATCGATTTTCAGGGCAGTGGAAGCGGTATCCTGGAGCTTTCTCACCGCGGTAAATTTTTCCAGCCGGTAATTGACCGTGCCGAGGCCAATGTCCGTGAATTGCTCAATGTTTCCGATGACTATGCCGTTTGTTTCATTCAGGGCGGTGCCAGTATGCAGTTCGCCATGCTGGCCATGAACTTGCTCAATGGCGGAACTGCTGACTATGTCGATACCGGCGTCTGGAGCAATAAAGCGGCCAAAGAAGCCAAAATGTTCGGCAATGTCAATATCGTTGCTTCTTCCCGCGATGACAAATATGATCACATCCCCGCCGCCGCCGAGTGGAAGATGACTCCGGGTGCCGCCTACATGCACATTACCAGCAACAACACCATCGCCGGTACGCAATATATCAATCTGCCGACCGCTCCGGCCGGTGTGCCGCTGATCGCAGATATGTCCAGTGATATCATGTCCCGGATGTTCGACATCAACAAATTCGGCATGATCTATGCCGGTGCTCAGAAAAATATCGGTCCGGCCGGTGTGGCTCTGGTCATCATCCGCAAAGATCTGGCTGAACGCACCGATGAGAGCAAAGTGCCGACCATGCTCCGTTATTCCACTTACATCAATGAAGGCAGCATGTTCAATACTCCGCCGACTTTTGCGATCTACATCCTCGCTCTGATCACCGACTGGCTCAAGGAAAACGGCGGTATCGCCGCTATGGAAGAGCACAACAATGCCAAAGCCAAAATGCTCTATGACTTCCTCGATGAGAGCAGTTTCTATGCCAGCCCGGTGGCGAAAGCCGACCGTTCTAGAATGAATGTCGTCTTCCGCACTCCCAGTGATGAATTGGATGCCAAATTCGTTTCCGAAGCGACCGCTTGCGGCCTGACCCAGCTCAAAGGTCACCGTCTGGTCGGCGGATGCCGTGCCAGCATCTACAATGCAATGCCGGTCGAGGGCGTGAAAGCTCTGATCGACTTCATGAAAAAATTTGAGTGTGCCAATCGCTGACAAGCGATGTTTTGCATCCGCCGGGGGATAGTTGTCGTCCGGCGGATGAAATCTTTAAAATAGGGAACTGCACCAATGTTTGAAATTGAGATCGACCGGAGTTTTTCCGCCGCACATCAACTTAAAGGTTACGATGGCGATTGCCGCAATCTGCACGGCCATAATTACGAAGTGACCGTCACGGTGGTCGCTGATACTCTTAATGAAGTCGGGATCGCTCTGGATTTTAAAAAACTCAAAGCTGCGTTGGATGAAGTGATTACTCCCTATGATCATCGCAATCTCTCTGAATTGCCGGATTTTCAGGAGATCAATCCGACCAGCGAAGTGCTGGCCCGTACCATCTACCGCAGAATGAGCGAATTGCTCAATGACGGCAATGTGAAAGTTGCCCGGGTGCGGATCGGTGAATCTGCTTCATCACGATTGACTTACAGTGAATAAAATATCATGCTGCCGTTGATCGAATCCTTTGTCAGTATTCAGGGGGAATCCACGCATGCCGGCAGACGCTGTTTCTTTATCCGGCTGGCCGGGTGTAATTTGCGCTGCAAATATTGTGATACGCCTTATGCCTGGGATGGCGGAGAAATGCATTCTGTCGATGAACTTACCCGTTTGGCGCAGCAAAGCAAGGCTCCGCTGGTCGAAGTTACCGGCGGCGAGCCGTTGATCCACGGTGAAACAATTCAATTACTTAACTCATTGCTCAATGCCGGTCTGGAAGTGCTGTTGGAAACCAACGGTGCGGTAAGTATCGCTCAAGTGCCGGAGCAAGTTCGCAAGATCATCGACTGCAAATTGCCGGATTCCGGAATGAGTGACCGGAATATCTTTGAAAACTACGCTTTGCTTTTGCCCCATGATGAAGTGAAATTCGTCGTTTCAAGCCGCCGGGATTTCGATTGGGCGGTCGGGGTGATCGATCAATATGAGCTGGAAACAAAAACTCCGAATTTGATCTTTTCTCCGGTATGGGGAAAGGTGGAGTTTGAAAATTTAGCTCAATGGGTGATCGATTCCGGACGGAACATCAGAATGCAGCTGCAACTGCACAAATTGATCTGGGGCGATCGTAAAGGCGTTTGAGCAGCGGCAAACGCTGTTTCGGTGATGCATATCCGGCCGTCGGTATTGCCGGCATGATCTATTTTTGTGACGAAAATTGGAGCTGTCGCAAAAATCTCACTCCGCATAATTGATTTCCTTGAGTTAAATCAAAAGTAATGTCCCGCATTTTGTGAAATCCAGGCAGAGGAGGTGTGTACTCGACTGTTGCGGCGCAGGAGCAAGGCGCGAGATTACCCGCAAGCCTACAGCGCAGGTTATATTTTGGTAATGTCCCGCATTTTGTGAAATCCAGGCAGAGGGTGGATAAATGAACATTTCTGTGATGTATAAAATGTATCACAGAAGTTGTGATTTTTCAACCAGATCTGTATGGGTCAGTTCCAACCGGTGGATGGATTGCGGAGGAAGGTCGGGTTTTGCGATGAGCACGCAACAGGAGTGTACTGTG
>JAFVZS010000027.1 GCA_017508015.1 Lentisphaeria bacterium | reverse complement strand
TGTTATTGTCTTGATTTTTGTGAAAAATATAACCTGCGCTGTAGGCTTGCGGGTAATCTCGCGCCTTGCTCCTGCGCCGCAACAGTCGAGTACACAGTACACTCCTGTTGCGTACTCATCGCAAAACCCGACCGTCCTTTCGCAATCCATCCACCGGTCTCCATCAAGATTACGCCCTGGCAAGCCGGTTGGAACTGACCCATGCAGATCTGGTTGAAAAATCACAACTTCTGTGATATATTTTATGCATCACAGAAATGTTCATTTATCCCCCCTCTGCCTGGATTTCACAAAATTCGGGACATTACCAAATTTTCCGGTATTGGAAAATGCGGCGAATGCCTTATAGTTGTAAAGTACAACCGGATAACTTTACAAACAAAGGAGTGCGTCGTGGTAAAAAAGATCATCATCGGGCTGGCGGTATCGGCTGTACTGATTCTGGGGATAAATATTTACCATAATTACCGGAAAAATGCGATTTACCGCAACTCAGGATTCGCTTTCGGCAACGGACGGCTGGAGGCTACCGAAGTAAGTATTTCCACCAAACTTGCCGGCAGGATCGAAGCGATCTATGTCAATGACGGTGACTTTGTCACCCGGGGACAACTGCTGGCATTGATGCAAACCGATGTGCTTGAGGCTGAATTGGCCCAAGCCGCAGCCCGTAAAAAACAGGCGGAAGCCGCCCTGGAAGCTGCCCGGGCCGCAGTCGCTTTGCGCCGGAGTGAATTTGAAGCCGCTCAAGCCAGTGTCCGGCAGAAGCAAAGTGCCTTTGAAGGAGCCAAAAAACGTTATGACCGGGCGGCGGTACTGCTGAAAGATGCCGCAGTGTCGCAGCAGGATTTTGAAGTCGATGAAACCTATTACCAGACTTGCACTGCGGAACTTGCCGCTGCCCACGCCCAATGCGGCAAGGCGGAAGCGGCGATTTCCGCCGCCGAAGCGGAAGTTTCCGGAGCCAGAGCCAATATTTCCGCCGCCGGAGCGGATATCGTCAGGATCGAGGCCGATTTGAATGACTGCCGCCTGATCGCTCCTCTGGATGGGCGTATCCAATACCGTATCGCTCAGGTCGGTGAAGTTCTGCCTGCCGGCGGCAAAGTACTCAATCTGGTCGATCTGTCGGATGTATATATGACCTTTTTTCTGCCGGAAAAAGCGGCAGGAAAGGTGAAAATCGGTTCTCCGGTGCGTCTGGTGCTGGATGCCGCTCCGGATATGCCGGTGCCGGCAACGGTGTATTTCGTGGCCAGTGTTGCGCAATTTACCCCGAAAACAGTGGAAACTGCTGATGAAAGGCAGAAATTGATGTTCCGGGTCAAGGCCCGAATCGCTCCGGAATTGCTGCGCAAACATCTGACCATGGTCAAAACCGGTCTGCCGGGGGCGGCATGGGTGAAGCTGGATGAAAATGAGCCGTGGCCGTCATTTCTTCGCTTGAGGAGTGAAAAATGACATCGCATATTCTGCCGCTGGTCAAGGCGGAAAGGCTGACTTACCGCTTCGGTAAAGTTGCCGCTCTGCAAGAGGTTTCTCTGGAACTGTTTCCCGGTGAATTGACCGCTCTGATCGGCCCGGACGGAGTGGGGAAATCCACGCTGCTTTCTCTGGTTTCCGGAGCAAGACGTCTGCAAAAAGACGGCGGATTATTTTGTCTGGGCGGCAATATGCGGGAAAAGCGTCACCGTGACAACTCCTGTCCGCAAATCGCCTATATGCCGCAGGGGTTGGGAAAAAATCTCTATTTCACGTTGACTGTTGAGGAGAATCTGCAATATTTTGCCCGCCTTTTCGGCCATGACAGAGCCGAGTGCCGCCGCCGGATCGATCTGTTGACTGCCAGCACCGGGTTGAAAGATTTCCTTCATCGTCCGGCAGGCAAATTATCCGGCGGCATGAAGCAGAAACTGGGTTTGTGCTGTGCGTTGATCCATGATCCGCAGCTGCTGATCCTTGACGAACCGACCACCGGCGTGGATCCGCTGGCAAGAGGGCAATTCTGGGATCTGATCGACCGGATAAGAGAACAGAATCCGTCAATGGGCGTGATCGCCGCTACCGCATATATGGATGAGGCCGCCCGCTTTGACCGGCTTTGGGCCATGGATGAGGGAAAGATCCTCTTTGACGGCACTCCGGCAGATTTATTCAAACAAAGCGGTAAAAGTGATCTTGACGGAGCATTTATTCAACTGCTGAGCCCGGAAAAACGTGCCGGTCACCGGGAACCGGTGCTGACACCACTGCCGCCGGATGATCAGATCGCCATTCAGGCTCATGAATTGTCACGCAAATTCGGCGATTTTACCGCTGTTGATAAGGTTTCATTCACCATCCGCCGGGGCGAGATATTCGGTTTCCTCGGGTCGAATGGCTGCGGCAAGACCACCACTATGCGGATGTTGACCGGATTGCTGGAACCTTCCGGCGGCCATGCGGAACTTTTCGGTTCTCCGGTTACCGGCAATACGATGGAGATCCGCAAGCATCTGGGCTACATGACACAAAGCTTTTCACTTTACAACGAGTTGACCGTAAAGGCCAATTTGCTGTTGTATGCCAGATTGTGTCAACTGCCGGAAAAGTCCGTTGCCGCCGCCTGCGAGAATATGCTGACCCGTTTCGGCTTGCGGGAGTATGCTTATGAATATCCCAAAGCTTTGCCTTTGGGAATCAAACAGCGGCTGTCGCTGGCTGCCGCCGTGATCCATCAACCGGCGATATTGATCCTTGATGAACCGACTTCGGGAGTTGATCCGGTGGCCAGGGATAATTTCTGGCAATTGATCATTGAATTATCCCGCCGGGATAAAGTGACCATATTCATCACCACTCACTTTATGAATGAAGCGATGCGTTGTGACCGCATTTCACTGATGCATGCCGGACGTTCTCTGGCTTGCGATACTCCGCAAAAGGTTATTGAATCGAGCGGAAAAAAGGATTTGGAAGCTGCATTCATCCACTTTCTGGAAACAGCTTCTCCGCCGCCGGAATTGCCGGAACTGCCGGAAATCGGCAAAAATAATCAAATATCCGGCCGCAAATTCAGCTTTCAGCGGCTTTTTGCCTGCGCCTGGAAGGAAAATCTGGAGTTGCTCCGGGATCCGATCCGGGCCGCACTGGCTCTTTTCGGGGCACTGCTGCTGATGACGGTTATGGGATACGGTATCAGTATGGATGTCGAAGAACTGCCTTTCGCCGTGCTGGACCGGGATAATTCCATGATCAGCCGCAACTACGCTTTGAATATTGCCGGCAGCCGGTATTTTGTGGAAAAACCTCCGGTAAAGGATTATGCTGATCTTGATCGCCGGATGAAAAATGGCGAATTGAGCATGGCCGTGGAGCTGCCGCCGGAATTCGGCCGGGAACTGGAAGCCGGCAGATCTCCGGATGTTGCCGTATGGGTCGATGGCGCAATGCCCATGCGCTCTGAAACGATCAACGGTTATGTCAACGCCATGCATGAGCAATGGAATGCTTCCCGGCCGGAAAGCCGTACTTTACCCCCTTTGAATATCGAGATACGCTACCGCTATAATCCGGATGTCCGCAGTCTGCCTGCTATGGTTCCGGGAGTGATCCCGATTCTGCTGATCATGCTGCCCGCCACTCTGGCGGCTTTGGCGGTGGTCAGAGAAAAAGAGATGGGATCGATCATCAATTTTTATGTTACCCCGCTGACCGGAACGGAGTTTCTGATCGGTAAACAGCTGCCGTATATCATCTTCGCTTATTTGAGTGCTTTGCTGATGGTTTTGATGGCGGTTACTGCTTTTGATGTACCGGTGAAAGGCAGTTGGATTCTGCTGTTGATTTCGCTGTTTTTGTATTGCATTATTTCCACCGGCATGGGATTGCTCGCCTCTTCAGTCACCCGCAGTCAGATTGCCGTGATTTTTTTAACTATGCTTTCAACGATGCTTCCGGCAACTCAATTGTGCGGCATGATCAATCCGGTTTCCACCCAGCAGGGGTTGGCAAAGATCATCGGCACAGTATATCCGACAACCTACATGCTGCTGATCTGCCGCGGGGTTTTTAATAAAGCTTTGGGCTTCAAGGAATTATCCGGCGCATTTTTATATTTGCTTTGTCTGGTGCCATTGATTGCTTCGCTCGGAATATCATGTCAGAGGAAACAGGAAAAATGAAACAGCATTTGCGTAATATCTACCGTTTGGGCATCAAAGAATTAAGCGGATTGTACCGGGATAAGCTGATGCTGATATTGATCATATACTCCTTTTCGCTCGGGATATATATTTCTGCAAAAGCCGCCCCTGAATCGATCTCCAATGCGGCTTTGGCGGTGGTCGATGAGGATCATTCAGCGCTGTCGCAGCGTCTGACGGATGCTTTTTTGCCGCCGATGTTCAGCAAGGTCAGATATATTCCGCTGGATCAGGTCGATCCGGGCATGGATAAAGGGGAGTATACGTTTGTGCTGGTCATTCCGCCGGACTTTCAGAAAGATCTGCTGGCCGGTCATGATCCGGCATTGCAGCTTAATGTGGATGCCACCCGGATGAGTCAGGCTTTTACCGGAGCCGGATATATCCGGCAGATCGCCGATCTGGAAGCCGGGCGTTTCCTCGCCGGTGATGACAGCATTGTCCCGGCGGCGAATCTGGTCATGCGAAACCGTTTCAACCCCAATCTGACCCGGGCATGGTTCAGTTCGGTGGTGCAGTTGATCAATAACATTTCGCTTCTGGCGGTGATCCTTACCGGTGCGGCTTTGATCCGGGAACGGGAAAACGGCACTTTGGAACACTTAATGGTTTTGCCGCTGACCCCCATGGAAATCATGCTGTCAAAGGTCTGGTCAATGGCTCTGGTCGTCCTGACCGCCGGCAGTGCATCGTTGATTTTTATGATCCAGGGGGTGTTGAAAATGCCGGTTGAAGGTTCCCGGCTGTTATTTATGCTGGGAATGATTTTCAATCTTTTTGCGGTTACCTCTCTGGGAATATTTCTGTCATGTATCGCAAAAAATCTGCCGCAGCTTGGTATTTTACTGATATTGGTATTGATGCCGATGGATATGCTTTCCGGCGGTATGACTCCGCAGGAAAGTATGCCCGAAGCTGTGCGTTTTATCATGCAAGCCGCTCCGGCAACCCACTTTGTCAGCTTGAGTCAGGCGATACTTTACCGGGGCGCAGGTATTGAAGTGGTCTGGAAACAATTTCTGGCTTTAGCACTCATCGGCGGAATCCTTTTTTATTTTTCACTTTGGCGATTCAAAAAGAGTATCGCTTCTTGAAAATATGGGAAATTCGTGATAAATTATACCCGTGAACCGGTTCACTGAAAGGATATAATTTATGAGAATTGCGCATTTTGAAAAAGTAATTTCTCCGGAAGTCGGGGTTACTCTCGCCGGATACGGTGCAAAAGATGTCGCCAAACGCCTCCATGATGATTTGAAGTTATCCGTCCTGCTGATGGATGACGGTAAAAAGAAAGGTGCGATTTTAAGCTTCGATCTCATCGGTCTGGATGAGCAATTTATCCTTAAAATCAGTCAGGATGCCGCCGCTGTTATCGCTTGCGAACCGGAAAATGTTATTCTGACCTGTACCCATACCCATTCCGGGCCGCATACCCGCACGGCATACACTTACGGTGCCAATCTTGAGTATATGGAAAAACTTTTCTCATGGGTCAGGGAGGCCGTCACTGCCGCCATGGATAAGTGGCAGGAGGTCGATACCTATTTTTACAGCTGCCAGTGTGATGAAAATTACAACCGCCGCTATACCGATGGTGCAAACAATGGCAAATATCTGCCCATGAACCGCAGTTTTGAACCGCTGGCCACCGGATTCAAAGATCAGGAACTCGGTTTGCTCATCTTTACCGGAGTCGGCAGTTGGGAACCCGAAGGCGTTCTGGTCAATTTCGCCGCACATCCGCTGGCTTCCCACTCCATGGGGCTGGGATCGCATCAGATTTCTGCCGACTTCCCCGGCGTTCTGCGCGATGTGCTGGCTGAAAACAGTTGCTGGAGCGTTTTTCTGCAAGGGGCCGCCGGCGATCAATTCCCCAAAGATGCCGAATGCGGTTTTGAAGCCGCCCGCCGTTGTGCCAACGGTGTCGCTATCGAAGTTATGCGCGGACTCTGTGATGCTCCGCGCAACCCCGATCTTTACAAAATCGAAAATCCCGAAATCCGTACTTCCATTGTCAAAGTGCCGGTCGCTATCCGCCACGATAAAGCTTCGATCGGTCATCAGTACCCCTATCTGGCGGGCAGGGACGAGGTCGAATTACGCTTGCATCTCTTTGCTGTCGGCGATGTCTGTCTGGTCGGTGTTCCCGGTGAACTTTTCGGCGAACTCGGTCAGGAAATCAAGTGGCACAGCCCATTCCGCAGAACTTTTATCCTCTACAATTCAACCGCTTACATAAGTTATATCTGCAATGCCAACGCTTTTGTTTCCGGCGGTTACGAAACCGGAAGTTCCCAGTTGCAGCCTTACGAAGGTCTGAAACTGGTCGTTGCCGCCGTCGAAGGCATGCGTAAAATACACGCTCCATTCCCCGAAGAACTTACTTTTCTTTTTACGGAAAAAGAAAAGTAAGCAAAAGAAAAACGGGGTGTCGCGCCGTTGCGTTGCAACGGCTTGATCGGGCGGGCGGTTGACACCGCCCTTTACAGGGGCTGCGCCCCCGTACCCCCGGCAGACCGCTGACTGCGGGGCGCACGGTGGAGCAGGCAAGTGGGAGTTTGTGGGAGTTTGTGGGAGTTTTTGAGAGGTAAAGCCGTGGGTATATGTTGCTCTCACAACCTTTCACCATCTCCCAAAACTTCCCAAAATTTCCCATTATCAGTCACTTTACCGGCTGTTTGGTGGCGTAAATCAGCAGTTGAAATCAACCGTCGACCGGGCGGCCGCCGGCATCGACCTTTTTGCCGTTTTTATCCATATAACCGGCGATGGCCAAACCGGAAATCAGTTTTTCTTCCGTCCATTGGGGGGCCGGTGCAAAATCGCTGCCTTTGAGGTATTCGACCAGCAGCCGGAGCATATATTTCGCTCCCGGATCATCTGCATCGAAACGCCAGCCGCTGATCATGAGACGTCCTTTGCCGACGGAAAATTCCGAGAGCATGGATTTATGCTTGACCATTTTGAATGACGGAATCAATTCAAATACCGGGGAGAATTCCGGCATCTTTTCGCTGTAAATCATGGATTTACTGTTAGCCATCAGCGGAAAAAACTGCCAATCCATAAATCCTTTGTGCGGGAATTTCTCCCATATCGGGTGGTCATTGAGCAAGGCTCCGCCGTGTCCGATTGAACGCCCGGAGGTAAAGGAACGGAAATGTTCTCCGGCGGCAAGTGCCGGGAAGTTATCTGTCAGCAGCACCTTGCCGCCACCGGAAATAAAGCTGATCAACTTTTCATCGAGGCGGTCGGTGATCTTTACTGTATCGTCAAGTGAAAAGCCGCCATCCGGGAAAATCCAGAAATACCAGAAATTTTCCCAGGATTTTTCTCCGGCAGTCACTTTCACTTTCAGCGTGGCGATCACTCCCCGGTCACTGTCGGGCAGGGGAAGTTTTACTTCACCGGCCGGTGCGACCCGTCCGGGAATAAAGGTTTCACAGCGATTGCTTCCGGAAGCAAGCACCTTGCCGTCATCGGTTTCAAAACTCCAATTCAGCACCGCCCCGGTCAGTGGTTTTTCCTCAAAGCAGGAAAATTCAATGGTTTCGGCAAATGTGCTTCCGGCGGTGCGGTTTCTTCTGTTGCCTGCTGAACAGAGCAGAATGCTTTCCGCGCAGTAACGGCGCAGATCGGCGATCGATTCGCCGATCTTTTCTTCATAGAACTCATTGAAAATGCCGCAGGGATAACCGATCAGATGCCAATGGGTGTCGATACCGCCCAGATAATCGAAGCCCGCAACATTGCGCAATGAACGGATATTTTCAATCAACTGTTTGCGGCAGCTGGAAATAAACGGAGTGTTTTTTTCATAATAACGGCGGGCTTTGCCGTAGACCCCGTGTTTGGTCATGTGTTCTCTGGCCGCCTGAAACAGATCGGTGCCGATGAATGTTCCTTCGTAGCGGGATTCCAGAGAGAAATCCAGATAACCGCCGAGAATTCCGGATTCGTGGAAAAGGCACGGCCTCTGATATACGGCATTGCGGTTTTCGATGATCTCGCGGCCGGGAAATTCGTCATGCCCGTAGCTGAATTCTCCGGCCAGATTGCCGAAACAGTCGGCGATCCGGCGGATCCGGTCAAGCCGTGCTTTGTCGTAGGGCATGGGCGAAAGGGTGATTTCCCGGTCAGGATCAAAGTGATATTCGACACCGCGCATCGCTGATTGCGGATTGAAAAGCATTCCCGGGGCCATTTCGTGAAGCATGTTTGCAAGTTTTTCCAAACGGATGATCGCTGTTTCATCGATCATTTTTTCATTGCCTTCGCAGAGGATCACCGCGGAAGCATGCCGGCGGATCTGCCGGATGATATCCTCTGCTTCATCAAAACTCCAGACTGACGGGAATTCGGTTTCCACCAGAAATCCGAGTTCATCGCACGCTTCGTAAAACGGTTCCGGCGGACACCAGGTGTGACAGCGGATGAAGTTGAATCCGGCCTGCCGGATAACTCCCAATTCCCGCAAATATTTGGCCTTGTCGCAGTGCGGATTGGTGGTGTCGGCAAAGTAACAGTGTTCTGTAACTCCCCGGAAAAAGGTGGGAATGCCGTTGAGCAGCATTTCCATGCCGTTGACAGTCAACTTTCTTGCGCCCCATTGGAATCGGACGGCATCGGTGATCTGTCCGCCGGTATAAAGAGTCAGTTCTATATCGCAAAGTTCCGGGTGGCGGTCGCTCCACAGCACCGGGGGGCACTTGGAAGAAAATTCAACCTTGCCATTGACCGGCAATTCTCCGGAATCAACCGTTTTACCCTGATATGAAAACTTCCATTTGAGTGTCGCTTCACCGCCTCTGGTCATAATGTGCCACTTCGGGGCGGCATCAGTAAAAGTGAGATAATAATCGCTCAATTCGGCTTGCGGAGTAAGTTTCAAGGATACTCCGCCATTGATCCCGCCTCTTTCCGACTGATATCCCTGTGCGGCAAGTCCCCGGTGCTGACCGGGGCGGGTGCCGAAAGCAATACCGTCATGGCTCTTATCCAGACGGTGATAGGCTCCGCCGTCATCATGAAAATTGCATACGGCAATGATGAGTTCATTTTCGCCGGGCTTGAGCAGTTTTTCCAGTTGATAGGTACTGGCCGTGGAATATCCGGTGGTGCTTCCGGCAAACTGCCGGTTGCAGAAAACCGAGCATCCCCACATCGCCGGCCCCACCGTCAGTGTGGCGCAGCGGAAATCCTGATCAAGAGTGAAACGTTTGCGGTAAAAGCCGGTGCCGATCAGAAAACTGCTGGCCGCATGGGGCAGCAGGGTGCGTCCCATCGGAAAGTGCGGTTTGCGGTAATCCGGGTTGAATCTGGCGGTCAGACCGAAAAAATCCTCCTCGTCAAAAAGTTCATAATGATCATCCCAGTAACCCGGAGTGACCATCTTTCCGGAAAAATCTTCCGGCGCGGGCAAAGAGGTGAGCAAATTGGTGAATTTTTGCGGTGAGTAAAAAAAATCCCATTGACCATCAAGAGAAATGTTGGTGAAAGTTGTCATAATGCCGCACTTTTTTTATGGTTGAAAAATCATCATCGACATACTATAACTTCAGGGAAGGTGATTTGCAAACCTGATTGCCGTGAATATCGGTTAAAAAGTATCGTTTTGCCGGTGCGGCTCTTGACAAAATGTCAAACCGGTGTTCTATTGTATACAGAAGCAATTTTGCAAATAACAGGAATTTTTATGAACAGACGCAAAGTGCACCATCCGGTGCAGACTTTTATCAGCGGCCACCGCAATCCGGATATCGATTCGCTGGCCGCTGCCACTGCACTGGCGGTATTGCGCGGCCGCCACAGTGAGGGGGAATTCATTCCATTGTGTCCCGGAGTGCTGCCTGACCGGGCAAAATATTTGTTTGACCGTTTTCAAATACCTTATCCGGTCTGCCGTAATGATGTTTATATCAAAATCGCCGACCTGATGAGCGATGTACCGGTTATCGGCGGGGATATGCCGCTTTTTTCGGCGGTGGAAAAACTGCGCGATACCCGTCTGCCGCGGTTGCCGGTAACTGATGAAAACGGCAGTTATCTGGGGATGTTGAGCGGATTGGCACTGTTGAGCCAACTGCTCAGTGTCGGCGGCGGCGGTGATGGCGGCCGGGGACTGACCGGACGCAAAGTCTATTCTTCAGCCGCTTTGATCAAAGAGGTGCTGGAAGCTGAATTGCTCACCGGGGAAAATTTGGATGCCGGTCAGGATTTTGAAGTGTATGTCGCCGCCATGAGTGCGGAAACTTTTGAAAAGCATTTGCCGCAATGCAGTGAAAAACTGGCGGTGATCGTCGGAGACCGTCCGGATATTCAACAACTGGTCGCCGGAAGAAAGATCCGGCTGATGATCGTGACCGGAAACCGGCCGGTCAGCGATGAAGTTTTGGAAATTGCCCGGAAAAATCAGGTGATTTTGCTGCTTACCGGTCTGGATTCAGCGGCAGCGATACGCCGTTTGAAATTCAGTGTGCCGGTCAGATTTGCCGTGAAACGTGACGATGATGAATTGATCGTTCAGCCCGGTGACCGTTTGCGGGATGTTAAACGGAAAATCCTTGACCATTATGAAGATGTGATCCCGGTGGTGGACAATGAAGGCATCTTGAGAGGGGTTGTTCTCAAACATGCTTTGCATCAGCAGCCGCCATTCCGGATGATTCTGGTTGACCACAATGAGATCGATCAGAGCCCGCCTGGGGTGGAGGAAATACCCGTTGTCGAGGTGGTCGACCACCATCGCATCGGAATGATGCCGACCGCCGTACCGATACGTTTTACCGGCGATGTGGTCGGCAGCAGTTGTACGCTGGTGGCGATGATGTACCGCAGTGCCGGGGAAAGATTGACGCCGGAAATGGCCGGGTTGCTGCTGGGCGGGATCATTTCCGATACTCTGCTGTTGAAATCACCGACCACTGCGGAACAGGATCGCCGGATGTGTGACTGGTTGGAAAAGCTTTCCGGAGTCGGCCGCCGGGAGTTGATGGATGAATTACTGCAAATCGATTCGCCGCTGGCTGTCAAACCGGCTTTGGAAGTGATCAACGGTGACCGTAAAGATTACACCGATGGCCGCATACGTTTCGCCTTGTCGCAGGTCGAAGAGAGCAATCTGGAACTGCTCCATCAGCGGCGAAGTGAGCTTGCTGAAGCTATGTATGGCATCATGGAAGCGGAAAAGCTGGACTTTTTCGGATTGCTGGTTACCGATGCCGTAAGGGGAAATTCTGAAATGCTGGCCCTGGGCGACCGGGCGATGCGGCGCAGTTTGCCATACCGCAGTGATGATGACGAAGTATTTTTACTGCCCGGAGTATTGAGCCGTAAAAAACAGCTGCTGCCGCAAATGCTGTCGATCACCGCCTCGTTACAGGAAAAATAACTATGGAGACCGGAAAAATGAAATCACGTATTTTGCTTCAAATGTCGGGTGTCTTGTTGTGTGCATTCTTTCTTTGCGGTTGCGTTTGCGACCATACCCATGTGCCGGGCAGAGTGCTTAACCACTCTGATAATCCGGATAGTACCGACGCATTTTTCTGCGTGCTGGACTATATGCTTTTTACTCCCGACGGGCAATGGCGTGACAGCGATCAGCGCGATGCTCAGATCCGGCGTGAACAGCGGGCCAGAGAGGCACGGGAGCGGGAGATCGACCGCCGCCGTCAAAGATGATCACGGGATGAAATTTTGCGATGAGTGTTGAAAAAATCCGTGCACCGCGCAACCGGACACTCCGGGTAACCGCCGGTGAAGCAGAGGAACTTTTGAAAAGAACGCTTTTCCCCGATGGGAAAATTCTGAATTTTCCGGAAGCGGAGAACCGGATCATTTGTGCGGATATTTTTGCCGTATCACCTTTACTGCCCCGGAAATTTGCCGATTTGATCATTGCCGATCCGCCGTATAATCTGACTAAAAACTTCAACGGCCGGATATTCCGCTCCGGCGGCATTGCCGAATATGAAGCGTATACCCGGCAATGGCTGACGGCGATCGCTCCGCTGTTGAAGCCGGAAGGTTCAATTTATGTGTGCTGTGACTGGGCAAGTTCCCCGGTGATAGGCAGGGTGCTGGGGGAATTTTTTGAATTGCGCAACCGGATCACCTGGCAGCGAGAGAAGGGCCGTGGCGCGGCGGCAAATTGGAAAAACTGTTCGGAAGATATCTATTTTGTTACCGCCGGTAAAAATTATACATTCAATCTTGATGCCGTGAAGATCCGCCGCAAGGTGATCGCACCGTACCGTTGTGACGGCAATCCTAAAGACTGGGTGGAAAGTGCCGATGGCAATTACCGGGACAGTTGTCCGGGGAATTTCTGGGATGACATCACCGTGCCATTCTGGTCAATGCCGGAAAATACCGATCACCCGGCCCAGAAACCGGAAAAACTTCTGGCTAAATTGATTCTGGCTTCCAGTAACGAAAATGATGTGGTATTCGATCCTTTCGGCGGCAGCGGTTCGACGGCGGTTGCGGCAAAAAAACTCAACCGGCGTTACTGTTCTGTGGAAATCGACCGGGAATTTTGTGCGTTGACGGAAAAACGTTTGCAGATTGCCGGAAGTGACAGAAGTATTCAGGGGTTTGATGGTAAAGTTTTTTATGAAAGGAACAGCGGTCCGCTCATAAAAAAAAGGTGACTTTTAAGACCGGAGAATCATCCGAATGGTCAGTATGAGTCAGCTTCCCGGATCAACCCGCGATAAAGCTTGAATATATCTGTGCCGGAAACAAAACCCATGAATTTGCCGTCTTTATTTTTGACCGGCAGGTGTGCAAGACGGTTTTTTTCCAGCATATTCATCGCTTTGGAAAGGTCATCATCCTCATTCAGTATCCGTTTGGGAGCTTCCATCAGGTCAAAGACCAGCATACTGCCGGCAAATTGCGGATCAAAGAGAATGGGTGTGATCTGCTCAAGATGGACGATCCCTTCCAATTCACCGGCGTCATTCAGTACCGGAAAACAATCGTGTTTCGGTGAATTTTCAATTATCCGGCTCAACTGGCTGATATTGAGTTCCGGTGAAAGCGCAGTATATTCCGGGGTGATGCAGACCCGCACTGAGAGGGTTCGCAAAATCGCCTGATCCCGGTCATCGGTCAGCAGATCGGCTTCCGCCAGAGCCTTGCGGTAGATCGAGTTGGGTTCAAAGAAGCGGGCAACCGCATGGGAAACGCTGGAAACGATCATCAGCGGTACCAGCAGAATATAGCTGTAAGTTACTTCCGCAATGAGAAATATTCCGGTCAACGGAGCCCGCAGAACCGCGGAAAAAACTCCGCACATGCCAATTACTACAAAGTTGGCTTCGTGCAGTTCGGCAATGCCGGAAAGGTTGATCATGCGGGCAAAGGCAAAGCCGGAAAATGCCCCGATGAACATCGCCGGAGCAAAGATGCCGCCATCGCCGCCGGAGTTGACCGTAAGTTCGGAAACTGCCGCCTTGAGCAGAATCGCCGCAATGACCACCGTCGCCAGTGCCGCCGGTAACGGCATGCCGGATAACAGCGGGGAATTCAGCAATAAAGCTTCCATATCGCCGTGAAACAGGCGGGTGATGAAAAAATATCCCTGGCCGCGCAATATCGGAAAAAGTGCGAGGATCACTCCGAGGATGACCCCTCCGGCGGCCAGACGCCGTCCGGGAGTCGGCAGAGTTTTTTTCAGCAGGGCGGAAATGAAGTAGACACTTTTGATGACAAACACTCCGGTCAGAGCGCAGAAAATACCGCAGAGAAAATAGTACGGTATCGCATCCAGACGCCACTGAGGATTGATGACAAACAGCGGCGGTTCATGGTAAAAAAGTGCCCGGGAAATCACCATTGCCACCGCACTGGAAATCAGCATGGGGATCAGGGCCGCCACACTGAATTGCGGCAGAAGCACTTCAATGGCAAAGAGCACTCCGCCGATCGGACTTTGAAATATTGCCGAGATCGCCGCTGCGGCTCCGCAGCCGATCATCAGCATTTTCTGACGGCGGTCGATACCGAAAAATCCGGCGGTATTAGCTCCGATCGCCGCCCCGGTAAGCACGCTTGGTGCTTCCAGACCGGCCGATCCGCCGCAACCAACTGACAGCGCACTGGAAATGATGTGGTTGAAAGTTTCTTTCAGCGGAATACTGGTGCGGCGGCGGTTGAGCGAAAGGATCAGCGGACTCAAACTTTTGGCATAGCGGTTTCCGCCGATGAGCCGCTGGGTAATGTAAGACAGGGTGATGCCGATCACCGGCAGAAGCAGAAATATTGCCATTGCCCACCGGGAACCGTGATCGCGTAAATATTGTCCGCAATACTCCAATCCGGCGACAAATTCATGCAGGATCGCCGCTGCGACTGCGGCGCCAACACCGATAAGCATGGCGATCGGCACCGTCCTGGAGCGTGATCCGAGGAGGTGTTCCCACTGGCGGCGAAGTTTCAAAATTGAATTTCGGCGCAATTTGATCAAAAATCTGCCCATTTTACCGGTGAACTTCCTGTAAACAGTTGATTGTCAATCCTGTAATATAGCACTGAATAAGCTTTTTTACAAGAATTCAAGTCAGTATGCCGGTCAATTTTCCGGCAATGGTAGTGCCGCTGAGAATTTCTCCGGGAAGTTTTAATATTTTCACCCAGTCATTTTCCTCTGAAATGGTGATCAGGCCGGCTTGGGAAGCCAGTTTGATGAGCAGCGAACCGGGCGGTATTTGCAACGCTTTGGCACAGAGAATAAAATCGCAGTCGATATCGAGGATATAGGGAATCCGGGGAAAACCATCCGGCAGAAGCCGGAAAAGAAAATTATCCGACAGCACATTTTCCAGAAAAGGCCGGGCATGATCCGGATCGTTGAGCAGAGTTTGCAGTTCCGGCATATCCGGGTGGTTGCGCACTTCCAGTGCCGGGTGTTCCGGAGGAGCGGCACATGGCGAAAGGGCGATTATCACCGCCCTGCTGATCATACCGGTGCGCAACGCCCAGTCAAAGTGTTCATCGTGGTGAAGAACTCTTACTGCCGCCGCAGCATTATCCGGCAGCGGGATATTGCGCCGTTGGCAATTGAGGGTGTCGGTGTGGAAATCCAGTGACAACACCTGCGGGGCGACGGCAGAGCTGTTGCAGAATTTTTCCCAGGCTTCCAGAACTTCATGATGCAGGGAAACTGTGACACAACGCTTCATAAATCATCCGCCGGATATTATAAAACCGGTATGCGGGAAATCGGCATGCCGGTTTGGTCAACAGTTTTTTGAGGCGATTTCAAAACTCTTCAAAAATTTCTGAAAATCATCATTGCGATCTTAAAGCGGAGCATTTCCGGTGGTTATTTATTCAACAGCCACGCTCAAACTGCCGCTTTAATCTCATCAACGCTGATTTTTCAATCTCTTATTGAATTACTTTATGAAACAGCCTCTTTGTACATGCCGGATCACATGACTCTTTCAAGGGTGATTTCCGGATCGATCTCCTCACGCAGAATGCGTTCCAGACCTTCTTTGATCGTCATGGTCGCATGGGGGCAGCTGCCGCAGGCTCCGCGCAGACGCAGTTTGACCAGTTTTCCCTCGATCGACACGATTTCCAGATCTCCGCCGTCGGCTTGCAGACAGCTTCTCAACTCATTGAGGCGGGCGGAAATTTTTGCAGTAAGATCATCCATGATTATTTTCTCCTGAATCAAAATTTTTTCAACACCCCCGGTCAAGCGGGGGGCCACACTGTCAAATATAGCCCCTTTTGATGATAAAAACAAGTCCTTTGCTGAAAAAAAACACGATTTGCTTTTTATATACAGCTTGAAAAAAGTTTATGGCGGTGGTAAATTATATAATTAGGTGTTTGTAAATATTATAGGATTATATGACCGCAGAAAGGAAATATCATGGCTGAAGAACTTCAAAGTCTGCTTGACAAAATCAATCAGGAAGGCATTATGAAAGCCGAGGCGCAGAAAGCCGGAATTCTTGCCGCCGCCGCCGCCGAAGCTGAAGCGATCACGGCCGATGCGAAAAAAGAGGCCGAAAAGATCATTGCCGAAGCGAAAAAAGAGGCCGAAGCCGTTGCACAGCGCACTGCCGCTGCTCTGGAACAGTCGCGCCGGGATATTCTGCTGCAGCTGCGCGAAGAGCTTGCCGCCAGACTCGGCGAAGCGATTCAGGATGCTGGTGCCGCGGCTCTTTCGCCGGAATATATGGCCGCATTGATCCGTGAACTGGCTCTGGCTTTCAGTGCTGCTCCGGAATCGCCGGTCTGTGTGCGTTGCGCCGTGAAAGATGCGGATAAGCTGGATGCCGCATTGCGCAGTGCATTGGCCGCCTCTTTTACCGCAGAACCGAAAGTTTTCCCCGGCCGGGAAATCACCGGCGGTATGGAAGTTTCTTTTGACGGCGGCAAATGCTTTTACGACTTTACGCTTGATGCAGTTTCCGATCTGCTCAATGAATATGCCGGTGACAAACTCGGCACGATATTCAAGGCGAAGTGAAGATGATCTATCCGTTTTTCAGTGCTGTTTTGCCGGTACTTGATCCCGGTCGCGTGCCGGAGTTGAGCGTGGAGCAATTTGACGCCATGGCCCGGGAGGAACTTTCCGCCCGGGAATTTGCCCGGTTGACTGCTGCCGGTGAACCGCAGGATCCGGTGTTGCCGGTTTATGATGCCATGCGGCAATTCCGGGAGTGTCTGAATTACCGTATCGCGCTTATCCGGGCTGAAAGGTTGAAAGTCAGTGAGCAATTTGAAATGCCCGGTGAATTGTATGGTGAGATCGATTTCGCTTTAAGTCAGGCTCTTTCTGTGCCGCCTTTGGAAAGGGAAAAAATTGTCGATGCTGCATTGTGGCGCAAACTTGATGAGCTGGAAACCGGTCATGAAATGGATTTGGAGCATCTGTGTATTTACCGGATGCGTTTGCAGATACTGGAAAAATATTGCGGCCGCAGTGAAGAAAGCGGCCGGGGAAATTTTGAAGCGGCTCTGGAAAAACTTTCCGGCAGTTTCAATGAACCGTAATCTCTTTTTTAGGAGTTGTTTTTGTTATGGAGCAGGAGAAATTTTTAGAACCGATCGTCGGTGTCAACGGCAATATGATCACCGTTGAATACTCCGGCAGGATCATGCAGAATGAGGTGGCGTATGCCAGCGTCGGAGATGCCCGGATCAAGTGCGAAGTCATCCGGGTACGCGGTAAATATGCCGATTTGCAGGTCTTTGAAAGCACCAATGGACTCAAAGTCGGTGATATGGTCGAATTTACCGGTGAGCTGCTCAGCGTGGAACTCGGCCCCGGTTTGCTTACTCAGGTGTATGACGGATTGCAGAACCCGCTGCCGCTGCTGGCGGAAAAATCCGGATTTTTCCTGCAGCGCGGCATCTATCTGCGGGCACTTGACCGGGAGAGGCTCTGGCACTTTACTCCGATGGCTCAAACCGGTGATAAGGTTCTGCCCGGTGACCGGATCGGTTTTGTGATGGAAGGTGTGGTCAAACACTATATCATGGTTCCCCTGAGCTGGCGCGGTGAGTATGTTTTGCAAAGTGTCACCGGTGAGGGTGATTTCACCATTGACGATACGATGGCAGTGGCAGCGGATGAGAATGGGGAAACATTCAAAATCACAATGACCCAGCATTGGCCGGTCAAAATACCGATTTCCGATTACGCGGAAAAACTGCTTCCGGAAACCCCCTTGATCACCTGTCAGCGTACGATCGACACCTTTTTTCCGGTGGCCACCGGCGGAACATTCTGTACTCCCGGGCCTTTCGGAGCCGGCAAGACGGTGCTTCAGCACGCGATCAGTCAGAATGCCGAGGCCGATGTGGTGGTCATTGCCGCCTGCGGTGAGCGCGCCGGAGAGGTGGTGGAGATACTGCGGGAATATCCGGATCTGACCGACCCGCGCACCGGAAGATCCCTGATGGATCGCTCCATAATCATCTGCAACACCAGCAGTATGCCGGTATCTGCCCGTGAAGCCAGTGTGTACACTGCCGTTACTCTGGCGGAATACTACCGGCAGATGGGGTTGAATACATTGCTGCTGGCCGACTCCACCAGCCGCTGGGCGCAGGCATTGCGTGAAATGTCCGGCCGTCTGGAAGAGATCCCCGGCGAAGAGGCATTCCCCGCCTATCTTGAATCTCTGATCGCCAGCTTTTATGAACGTGCCGGTCTGGTCAGATTGCGCAGCGGCGATACCGGTTCGATTACTATCGGCGGATCGGTTTCTCCGGCCGGCGGCAACTTTGAAGAACCGGTGACTCAGGCGACACTTAAAGTGGTCGGCGCATTTCTGGGACTTTCCCGTGAACGTTCCGATGCCCGCCGTTATCCGGCGATCCATCCGTTGGACAGCTGGAGCAAATATCCCAGTATTGTTGACCGTCAGCAGCTGGCTTTTGCCCGCGGCATTCTGCATCGCGGTTCTGAAGTCAATCAGATGATGAAGGTCATCGGCGAAGAGGGTACGGCAATGGAGGATTTCGTCATCTATTTGAAAAGCGAATTTCTCGATTACACCTATTTGCAGCAAAATACCTTTGATGAGATCGACGGAGCCACTCCGGCGGAGCGTCAGAAGCAGATGTTCAACGATGTACTGCGGGTATTGAAAACCGCGTTCACGTTTGAGGATAAGGAAGCCGCCCGTAAATTTTTCCTTGAATTACGTCAGCTTTTCACCGATCGCAATTACATGGCTCTGGAGAGTGCCGAATACCGTGACCAGAGTGCTTTGATCGAAAAATTAATCTCCACAGGGAGCAGACAAGATGCGTAAGGTTTATCATAAAATCATCAAAATTTCCGGTAACGTCATCACCGTTGAGGCCGAGGGGGCCGCTTACAACGAACTTGCCGAAGTTACTTCCGCCCGCGGCGTTTCTCTGGCTCAGGTCATCCGGCTGGATGGCAATCAGGTTTCTTTGCAGGTGTTTGCCGGTGCCAGAGGCATAAGCACCGGGGATCAGATCCGGTTTCTGGGGCGCGAGATGACAGTTTCCGGTTCTGAGGCGTTGCTGGGCAGAGTTTTCAACGGCCGCGGATTGCCCCGCGACAACCGGCCGGAGGTCAATGATGAACCGACAGCCATCGGGGCGCCGTCGGTGAATCCGGCCAAAAGGATCATTCCCCGCAATATGATCCGGACCAATATCCCGATGATCGATGTATTTAATACTCTGGTAGAATCCCAGAAACTGCCGATCTTTTCCGTGGCCGGTGAACCCTACAACGAATTGCTTGCCCGGATCGCACTTCAGGCGGAAGTGGATGTGATCATCCTCGGCGGCATGGGGTTGAAATATGATGATTATCTGATTTTCAAACGTACTCTGGATGAGCACGGTGCATTGGGACGCACGGTGATGTTTGTCCATACGGCGGCGGACCCGGTCGTCGAATGTCTGATGGTGCCGGATATGTCACTGGCCGTTGCTGAATCCTATGCTCTAAAGGGCAAACGGGTGCTGGTACTGCTTACTGACATGACCAACTTTGCTGATGCGCTCAAAGAGATCGCAGTCACGATGGAGCAGATCCCCGCCACCCGCGGTTATCCGGGCGATCTTTACAGTCAGCTGGCCGGACGTTACGAAAAAGCCGTTGACTTTGACAGTGCCGGATCGATTACCATTCTGGCGGTAACGACCATGCCGGGTGATGATGTGACCCATCCGGTGCCGGATAATACCGGATACATTACCGAAGGACAGTTTTATCTGAAAGGCGGCCGTATTGAACCATTCGGTTCGCTTTCCCGTCTCAAACAGCAGGTCAATGGCCGCACCCGCAGTGACCACCGGGCGATCATGGATGCGATGATCCGGCTTTTTTCCGACTACCGCAGTACTCTGGAAAAGCAATCCATGGGATTCCGGATGTCGGCGTGGGATGAAAAACTGCTTAAATACGGTAAACGTTTTGAAAATGAGATGATGGATCTTTCGGTCAACATTCCGTTGGAAGCGGCTCTGGATCTGGGATGGGAGATCCTCGCTGATTGTTTTGAACGTAACGAAGTCGGTATCAAAACCGATCTGATTGAAGAATACTGGCCGGAAAGAGCATAATGGCAAAGATCAAATACACCAAGACCGAGCAGAAACACCAGCAGGATGCATTGAAGCAATTCAATCGCTTCCTGCCGACACTTCAGCTCAAAAAACAGCAGTTGCAGCAGGAGGTGCGCTTGAGCGTGGAAAAGCTTTCTGCCAATCGCATCGCCCGCAAAGAAGCTCTGGATAAACTGGCCGGATTACTGCTGTTTTTCAGCACTCCGGAGGAAACGGAAAAATTCACTTCGCTGGTGGAAGTGCTTTCCATTGCCACATCCACGGTGAATATTGCCGGTATTACGATCCCGGTCTTTGACCGGGTGAAATTCGCGGATATCCGCTGGGATCTGCTGAATACCCCGTGGCACACCGATGAGTGTGTCGCCGCACTCAAAGAGTCGCTCTCTTTGCGGGCCGAGGGCAGGGTGCTGGAAAAGCAGTATCAGCTGCTGCTTGCCGAATTGACCACCACTTCGCAGCGGGTGAATCTCTTTGAAAAGGTGAAGATCCCGGAATGCAAAGAGAATATCCGGCGGATCAAGATCCAGCTGGGCGACATGGAAACCAGTGCCGTCGCCCGGAGCAAGATCGCCAAGAGCAAATCACAGAAACTGTTGTAAAACTTTTCAGGGAAAATTTTCCGGCAGTCATCTGCTGCCGGTACGTTTGAAAAACGGCGGTTCACGGCGTATATTATGAATATGAACAGCAGATACAGACACCCGTACATCGAAATACTCGACACCACTTTGCGTGACGGCGAGCAGACTCCCGGCGTCAGTTTTTCCCCGCAGGAAAAACTGGAGGTCGCCCGTCTGCTGCTTTCCCGGGTGAAAGTAGACCGTCTGGAACTTGCCAGTGCCGGAGTTTCCGAGGGAGAGGCTCAGGCAGTAAGAGAAATAATCCGCTGGGCCGGACCGCACGGTTTTCTCAATCAGTTGGAGATACTTGGATTCATCGACAATGGTAAATCGGTCAACTGGATCAATGAAGTCGGCGGCAAAAGTGTCAATTTCGTTGCCAAAGGGGCGGTTGAACACTGTAAATTGCAGTTGCGTAAAACTCCTTCCCGTCATATCGACGATGTGGTAAAAGAGATCAGCCGGGCTTCAGAAAGCGGTTTGTCAGTCAATCTCTATCTGGAAGCGTGGAGCGAAGGGATGAAAAAGGATTTCTCCTTTATCTGCGATATGCTGCATGCCGTAAACTCACTGCCGGTAAAAAGAGTTATGCTGGCAGATACTCTCGGTATGCTGTCACCCGATGAAACGGGCCGTTATGCCCAATGGATGATCTCCGCTTTTCCGGAAAAACATTTTGAATTTCACGGTCATAACGATTACGGTCTGGTCAATGCCAATTCTCTGGCGGCAGTAAATGCCGGTTTCTGCGGAGTTCATACCACCATCAACGGGCTTGGTGAAAGAGCCGGCAATCTGCCGTTGGCTCAATTTGTGGTGGCACTGCATGATTTTACCAACTTCCGTACCCGGGTGGTGGAAAAAGAGCTGCAGCATGCTTCGCTGCTCATTCAGTCGTTTTCCGGCAAACGCTGTTCGTGGAATATGCCGGTCGTCGGCAGTGATGTTTATACCCACACTTGCGGAGTTCATGCCGATGGCGATCAGAAAGGCGGTTTGTACGGCGGCAAGCTGCGTCCGGAAAGATTCGGCCGCCAGCGGGATATCGCTCTGGGCAAACTGGCCGGAAGGGCTTCGATAGAAACGATCCTGGAAGATACGCAATGGAGTTCCGGTTTGACTCCGGAACAAAAAGAGCATCTGCTTTCAGAGGTCATCCGTCTGGGCGATAAGAAAAAAACCGTATCCGTTTCCGATTTGCCGTATATTGTTGCCGGGGTTAAAAAGACTCCGCTGCACAAAGTTTTCCGGATCACGGCGGCGGATTTCACTTCCAGACTTCACGGATTGGCCTGTTCCCGGGTGACGGCGGAATTCAATGGCCGTCAGGTGGAAGCTTCCGCCAAAGGTGACGGAGGTTATGATGCTTTTGTCAAAGCGTTGAAAAAATGTTTGAAAGAGTTTAAACTGACCATGCCCAAACTGGTGGATTATGAGGAACGCATTCCCCCCGGCGGCCGGACGGATGCCATCGTTGAGACCACGATCACCTGGAGTTACGGCGGCCGGACTCATATAACTACCGGAGTCGATTCCGACCAGGTGCTTGCGGCGGTGGCGGCGACGGAAAAGATGATCAACTTCATGGTGCAGTGAAATGGGAAAATTTTATCTGATATCCGGAGATGATGACTTCGCCCGCAAACAGCGGGCAAGGGAAACGGCGATCATGCTTGCCGGCGGTGATGAGCCGGAGAATGCCGATCATGTGGAGATCATTCAGGGGGATCTGCCGGAGTTGAAAAGTGAGATGATCGCCGGACGTTTTCTGGAAGCGTTGCGCACTCCGCCATTTCTGGCGCCGCAAAAGATCGTCTGGATGCGTCATCATCCGGATCTGGATTCGCTGACTTTGGAATCCGCTCCGGCGGCAGTGAAAGAGTTGACCGCTTTTTTAAGTGTCATTTTGCCGGAAGAATTGTCGGTGATCATCGACGGTCCCGGTTTGGATAAACGCAAAACGCTGTGGAAAAATCTGCAAAAGGCCGGGGCCGTTGTCGAATTGCTCAATATGACCCGGGCCACGGATCGTAATTTCGCCGAGAACCGGCGTAATATACTCAATAATTTCGCCAAAGCCACCGGCAAGCATCTGCGGCCGGATGCCATGCAGTATCTGACCGATGTTATCGGCGGAGATTCCGGTATTCTGGCAAATGAATTGGATAAACTTGCCAGTTACACCGGCAACATGCCGGAAATAACTCTGGATGATTGCCGGGCGATCGTCAGCCGTACTCCGGAGGCCGTCATCTGGGAATATACTGAAGCGATCCAGAATGGCCGCAAAGAAACGGCTCTGCATGCTTTGGCTCTGCTGGGCCGTCAGGGCGAGCAGGGATTTGAGTTGAAACTTATCGCACTGCTTTCCAATGCGTTTCAAAAGTCTCTCAACTGCCGCAAGGCGATGCAGGAATTGGGGATCCGCCATCCGTCACCCGGAGCATTTGAGCATCTTTCTGAAGAGGTGAAAGCCAGGTATCCCGATAATCCGCTGATAAAATTGCATCCTTACCGGGCATTCAAGATGTGCGAAGCGGCAGTAAAGCTGGATGGGGCGGCAATGGCCCATAAGCTGACTTTGATCCGCAATGCCAGCCGGGCACTGGTTTCCGGCGGCGGGGAACCGCGGATCATTCTGGAACAACTTACGATAAATCTTTGTTGAATATGAGAGCTGTGCGTTGTGTTATAAGAGTCATTTCGCTGACACTCTGGGGATTGCTGCTGATGCTGCCGGCGGCAATATCATTTCTTGGGTTATCCGGGTGGCGGCGGGTGCGGCGCGGCGCATTCTGGGCGCAATTCTGGGCATCCGGAGCGGCAAAAATCGCCGGAGTGCAAGTGGTTGTTCACGGGACAATTCCCCGGGAAACCGGCGGTTTGCTGGTGTCAAATCACCTCGGATATCTGGATATTCTGGCACATGCCGGTAATTTCCGGCTCCGTTTTACGCCGAATGACGGTATCCGCCGGTGGCCGTTTATCGGCTGGCTGGTGGCGTTGAGTTCTCCGGTGTGGATCGACCGGAAACGGCCGCGTAAAGCAGCGGATTACGCCCGGATTTTTCAGGAAACCATGGATAATGGCGTATCGCTGCTGGTTTATCCGGAAGGTACAAGCAGTGACGGCAAACATGGCATGCTGCCATTTAAATCGACGGTGTTTGCGGCGGTGAAACCGGAAACGCCGATTGTGCCGACACTCATTTTTTACCATGAGGTGCCGGCGGATACAGTTCCGGCGGCGTGGTTCGATGATACCGGATTTGCGGTGCATGCTGCCGGAGTGCTGGGGCTGAAAAAAGTGGTTATCGATCTTTATGTGCTGCCGGTGATGCACGCTTATGAGGGTGAGGAGCGCAAGGCTCTGGCCGGCAGGGTGCGTGAAGCAATGCTTAAGGAGTATGCAAAACATGTATAAAGTATTTTACGATGTCGCCGGAGCATTTTTCCGGGTGTGGCACCGGCACTTCAATTTGCCGCTCGCTCAGAAACAGCAGGCGGTTGCCGCCGGAAGCAGCAGTAAGAATGAGGCGGCGGCCATGGTGGCCTGCGGCTGGTTGATGGGGATCGTGATCGCTCTGCTGGCTTTGGGGGTGTCAGCAATATTCAACCGCTTTTGCGGAGCGTTGGTTTATGCACTGCTGGCGTATGGTTTGCTGTTGAATCGTGACCGGGGGTGCGGTGACGGGATCGTGGCGCAGATGATTTCGGCCAAACTGCCGTGCGACTATATACCTTTCAACGTGATAATTCCGATCGTGGCGGTGATTTTCAAAGTGGCCTTGCTGATGCTGATTTTTCTTTACGGCCGGGCGTGGTATCTGGGAATGATCATTGCCGGAGCTTTGGCGATGGAAGCATCACTTGCCGGGCAAATGCGGGTTTCTCCGCCGCTGATCGACTGGGGAGACGGGGCGAAAAAACGGTTCTGGCTGACTGCGGCGGCGGTGCTGATTCTCTCATTTATTACGGCACGGCTGGCCACGGCCTGCGGAGCTTTGGCTTTTGCACTGCTGTGGAAATATGCCGGAGCATTGACTGAAGCCAGAGGTATTACGCTTTATGGAATAAAAGGTTACAGTGCGATTTGCATCTGGCTGATGCTGTCGGCCGGGATTTTGACGATTTGAAAAAAACTTCTTCAGAAGTTATATTATAAGATTTACAAAGAATAAAATCAGATTCAAGGTAAAAGAGAGGTGCAGTTATGGCGACATTAAAACCGTTCCACGGATTGGTTCCGACTCCGGAAAAGGCGGCAATGGTATCAGCAGTTCCGTATGATGTGGTAAACAGTGAAGAAGCAGCGGTGCTGGCAGAGGGAAATCCTTTGAGCTTTTTGCATGTATCCCGCCCGGAGATCGATCTTGAACCGGGAATCGACTTGCATGATGACCGGGTTTACGCACAGGCCAAAGCGGCTTTCGACCGGATCATTGCGGAAGCTCCGCTTGCACTTGATGCCGGTGAACATCTTTACATTTACCGTCTGATCATGAATGGCCGCAGCCAGACCGGCGTCATCGGTGCTGCCAGTGCCGCCGAATACAACGCCGGGATCATCAAAAAACATGAGAAGACCCGCAAGGATAAGGAAGATGACCGCACCCGTCATGTGATGACATTGCGTTCTCACACCGGTCCGGCGTTTTTCACCTACCGTGCCGTGGATAAGATCAATGCTCTGATCAAGGCTGAAACGCAGGCGGTTCCGACCTTTGATTTTACTGCTCCGGATGGTATTCAGCATACGGTCTGGCGCATGGACGAAGCCAAAAGTGCCGCATTGTCGGCTCTGTTTGATTCAGAAGTTCCGGTGTTTTATATTGCCGACGGTCACCACCGCAGTGCGGCGGCCGCCCGTACTGCCGCTGAATGCGCTCCGAATAATCCGGCTCATACCGGCAAGGAGGATTACAACTTCTTTTTGACCGTGGCATTTCCTGACAGTGAATTGGCGATCATGCCCTACAACCGGGCGGTGAAGACCCTCAACGGTCTGGATGAAGCCGGTTTCATTGCTGCGTTGGAAAAGGAATTCACGGTGAGCGATGCCGCCGATGGAGTGGTTGCCAAACCCGGTGAATTCAAGTTTTATATGAATGGGGTGTGGCGTCTGGCAGTTCCCAAATTTGATATCAGTAAATTTGATGAGATCGGCCGTCTGGATGCCAGCTGGCTTCAGGATCGGGTGCTGGCTCCGATTCTGGGGATCGATGATCCGCGCACGAGTACCGGAATTGATTTTATCGGCGGCATCCGCGGTACCGCTGAATTGGAAAAACTGGTCAATACCGGTTCTCATGCGGTGACGGTCTCACTTCATGCGGTGACCCTCGATCAGCTTATGGCGATCGCCGATGCCGGTAAGATCATGCCGCCGAAATCGACCTGGTTTGAACCGAAATTGCGCGACGGATTGGTTTCTCACAATTTTTAATGACAAAATGGCCATTCGGAACTTGCAATTTTAAAAAAATGGTGTATTTTATCTGAATGTCGTGTACAATAATTGAAAATTTTTAATAAGGAGACTCAATCATGGCACATAAAAAAGGACAGTCCAGCAGCCGTAACGGCCGCGACAGCAATCCGAAGTTCCTCGGTGTCAAAGCTTACAGCAGTGAATTTGTGACTGCCGGTTCGATCATCGTCCGTCAGCGCGGTACCCGTTTCCGTCCCGGCAACAATGTCGGTTGCGGTCGTGACTTCACCCTTTTTGCTCTCTGCGACGGAACCGTTGAATTCGTTCGCGAGCAGCGCAAGGTCAATGTCATTCCTGCACAGTGATCTGCGGTTTCCTGCGAAGGAAATTTTTGACATTTATCCCCGGTTCGGTTGCTGAATCCGGGGATTTTTTGTATATATGCCGGAAAGTTTTATATAAGGTGGTCATATAATTATGTTTGTAGACAAGACTCAAATCACGGTAAAAAGCGGTGACGGCGGCAATGGCTGCTGCAGTTTCCGCCGGGAAAAATTCATTCCCAAAGGCGGCCCGGATGGCGGTGACGGCGGCAATGGCGGCGATGTGATTCTGGAAAGCACCACCAGTGAGCAGAATCTCAACGCACTGGTTTACCGCAGACGTTACTGTGCGGCCAACGGTCCCGGCGGTCAGGGAGCCGACCGGCATGGAAAGAATGCCGAAGCGGTGACGATCAAGGTTCCGGTGGGCACGGTCATCCGTGACGCGGAGACCGGCGAAGTGCTGGCTGATCTGGATACTCCCGGAATGCAGGCGGTCGTTGCCAAAGGCGGCCGCGGCGGTCGCGGCAATGCCCGTTTTGCTTCCAGCGTCAACCGGGCTCCCCGGCGTCGTGAATTGGGGTTCCCCGGAGAAGAAAAGACCCTCGACCTGGAATTGAAACTGATCGCCGATGCCGGTTTGGTCGGTTATCCCAATGCCGGTAAATCCACTTTGCTCACCCGGATATCCGGCGCGCGGCCCAAGGTGGCGGCCTATCCGTTTACCACCTTGCATCCGGTGATCGGAGTGGCGGAGTATTTTGATTATGTCCGGATCAATGTGGCAGATATCCCCGGTTTGATCGACGGGGCTCATGCCAATGTCGGTTTGGGGCATGAATTTCTGCGGCACATCGAAAGAACCAAAGTGCTGGTTTATGTGCTGGATATGGGCGGTGTCGACGGCCGTGACCCGCTGGAGGATTATGAAAATCTCAGAAAAGAGCTTGAACTTTACAAAGAAGGTCTCGCCGATCGTCCGTCATTGATCGTGGCCAATAAGATGGATATTGACGGCGCGGCGGAAAATTTGAAACGGCTTCAGGAGATGCCGGGAAAAGATGTTCCGCCGGTGTTTGCTTTGCAGCCGGATGGGGATTGCACCGGATTTCTCGATGCTCTGCGCAATTTGGTCAGGGAAAATTCCAGTGCAGAGGAAGCTGCTTTGCGGCGGTTGTAAACCGTTTAAGTGTAAAAAAACGTTGTTTTTTCGGAAAAAAATTTGCATAATCAGGCTTTGACAAGTATATTATAAGACTTTTACAGATGCAGCAGGCATGGACCTATGGCCGAAATCCTCTGGGCCTGTCGGTTCGTCACATCCGTAAAGCAGGTGAAATTGTTGGAAAAACAGTTTCTGTAACGTAGCTGTACTGCTTGCGGCAAGTGTGAACGGGAAAAGTGAAAAACGTGAAGAAACGAATTTAACAAGAGGTAAAAAGAGTTCTTATGGTCAGAATCAGATTGAAACGTACCGGTACCCGTAATGCGGTCTGCTTCCGTATCGTTGTTATGGATCAGCGTTCCAGCCGCGACGGCAAAGCTATCGAAGAGGTCGGTTTCTACAATCCCCGCAGCAAAGAGGAAAAGATCAACCTTGATCGCGTGGCGTACTGGACCGGTGTCGGTGCTGATGTTTCCGATACGGTCAAAGACATCATTGAGCGTGCCAAAGGCGGTATCGTGCTGAAAGATCGCGTCCGTCCGGCCAACATCTCCAAAAAAGCCAAAGCCAAAGCCGCCGCTGAAGCTGAAGCTAAAGCCGCTGCCGAAGCCGAGGCCAAAGCCGCTGCCGAAGCTGCCGCCGCTGAAGCTCCTGCCGAGGCGTAATTGGGGTAAGTTCCGATGTTTAAGAAGTTGTTCGGCTTCCTTTTCGGCAGCAGGAATGAGCAAAAGGCCGCTGCTTCCCGCAGTGCCGGCAGTTTGAGAGAGCTGGAATCATTTGTTGATTATGTGGTCAAATCTCTGGTCGATTCACCGGATGAAGTGAGACTTTCCACCGTTGAAACCGATGAAGGTGCGACCATCCAGATCCGCTGCAGCAAGGAAGATATCGGAAAAATCGTTGGCAAACGCGGAAAAACCATCATGGCCATCCGTTCACTGGTGAGCGGAGCCGCCGGCAGACAGCGCAAGCGGGTTTCTGTCGATGTGATGGACTGACGTTTTGAATTTTTTTTCAGCGGGTTGTAAGCAATGCGGATCGATGTATTGACGCTCTTTCCGGAGTTGTTCCCCGGTCCTCTCGGTGAAAGTATCATTGGGCGGGCCGCAAAAAAAGGAATGATTTCGGTAAATGCCGTCAATGTGAGAGATTTTGCAGGCGATGCCCGCGGTACTGTGGATGAGAAGCCCTATGGCGGCGGACCGGGCATGCTGATGATGCCCGATGTGCTGACCCGGGCGGTCGAATCCGTCAGAAGCGAAAGAAGCATGGTGATCCTCACTTCTCCGCGAGGAGAGGTGATGAATCAGAAGCTTGCTTCAGAACTGGCGAAGGAGGAACATCTGATCCTCGTCGCCGGTCATTATGAAGGCGTGGATCAAAGGTTTATTGATCTGGTCGTTGACCGGGAAATATCAATCGGTGATTTCGTCCTTTCCAGCGGAAATATTGCGGCAATGGCCATTGCTGATGCCGTGATCAGGCTTTTGCCCGGAGTGCTGGGAGATGACGAATCCGCCGTCGAAGAGTCTCACTCGATGGGATTGCTCGAATACCCGCAATACACGCGTCCTCCGGTGTTCCGGGGGGTGAAGGTGCCGGATTGCCTTGTCAGCGGCGATCATGGCAAAGTAGCTGAGTTCCGGAAGCTTGAAGCGGAAAAAGTGACCCGCGAAAGACGACCGGATTTATGGGAAAAGTATCTGTTTGCAGAGCTTAATAAAGAGGTAAAAAAATGACTGTAGTTGACAACATCCGTAATGCAGAGGCTAAAGCTGATTATCAATTCAACATCGGTGATACCATTAAAATCGCTGTGAAGATCGTCGAAGGTGACACTGAGCGTATTCAGTACTTCCAGGGTACGGTCATCGCCCGTCGCGGCAGCGGTATTGAAGAAACTTTCACCGTGCGCCGGGTTCAGGCCGGTCAGGGTGTGGAACGTGTTTTCCCCATCAACAGCCCCCGTATCGCCGGTATTGAGGTCATCCGTCGCGGTGCCGTACGTCGCGCCAAACTCTATTACCTCCGCGATAAAGTCGGCAAAGCCGCCCGTGTCAAAGAACTTCGCACGAAGTAATTTCTTTGCTGTGGCATGATATGGCACGGCAATTCGCTGTCCTGAGACAGGACGATCAACTCCTCCTCTCGGAGCGGCAGCTTCGGGCGGAGGGTTTTTCTTGGATCGCCGGAGTGGATGAGGCCGGCAGAGGTCCGTTGGCCGGTTCCGTGGTGGCCGCCGCAGTGGTGCTGCCGGTTGACCGGCCGGAGCTGCCCGGAGTTTTTGACTCCAAGCAGCTTTCTGAAAAAGAGCGTGAAGAACTTTTTGATGCGCTTTATGCTCTGCCGGGCATCCGGATATCGGTGGCATCGGCTTCACCGGAAGAGATCGACCGGTTGAATATTCTGCGGGCCACGCATCTGGCAATGCGCCGGGCGGTCAGCGGGATCAAAGAAGCTGATTTCGTTCTGGTTGACGGATTGCCGGTGCAGTTTACATTGCCGTCACGCAATATTGTCAAAGGTGATGCCAAGTGCGCCAGTATCGCGGCGGCAAGTATTATTGCCAAAGTCACCCGTGACCGGGAAATGGTCGAACTTGACCGGATTTATCCGGAGTACGGTTTTGCAAAACATAAAGGTTATGGTACGGCCGAACATCTTGAAGCATTGAAAAAATTCGGCCCGTTACCGGTTCACCGGAAAAGTTTCCGTCCGGTGTATGAACTTCTGCCGGATTCTCCGGTTCAGGGAACATTGGATTTTTAATGATGAAATACAGAAACTTGCAGTGCAGAAAAGGAGGTATCCCCCACGCTACCGGCGTGGGTGCGACCGGCAGATGAACTTCCTGCAGGAGAAGTGTGTCTGTTTTTTGTGTGTTTGAGTTTTATATATATGATATAATTTTATTGGAGTACAGCAACCATGAGCAAATTTGATCTGGAAACCATCCGTCACAGTGCGGCGCATGTTATGGCCGCCGCCGTGAAACAACTCTATCCTGATGCCCGTTTTGATATCGGTCCGGCCACCGATAACGGTTTTTACTATGACTTCGATATGGAGCACCGGCTGGTCGCTGAAGATTTCAAAGAGATTGAAAAGGTCATGAAAAAAATCATCGGCCGCAAACTTCCGTTTGAACGTTTTGAAACTTCCCGCAAGGAGGCTGAAGAGCTGCTCGCCGGACAGAATTACAAACTTGAGCGTCTGGCCGATATTGAGGATGGAGCTCCCATCAGTTTTTACCGTACCGGAGATTATCTGGATCTCTGCCGCGGGCCGCACGTTGACCACACCGGTGATATCGGTGCGGTTAAATTGACCGGTATTGCCGGCAGTTACTTCCGCGGTGATGAAAACAATCCCATGCTTCAGCGTATTTACGGAACTGCTTTTGCCACTCAGGAAGAGCTTCAGAGCTATCTCAAACAGTTGGAAGAGGCCGCCAAACGCGATCATCGCAAACTCGGTACTGAACTGGATCTTTTCGGTTTCTCCGACAGTGTCGGTCCCGGTCTGGTATTGTGGCATCCCAAAGGCGCACTGGTGCGTCATCTGATGGAAACTTTCTGGAAAGATGAACATTATAAAAACGGTTATGAGCTGCTTTACACTCCCCATATCGGTCAGAGCAACCTCTGGGAGACCAGCGGACACCTCAATTTCTACCGCGATGGGATGTATTCGGCCATGGAGATCGATGAAAAAGATTACTATGTCAAGCCGATGAATTGTCCTTTCCATATTGAGGTTTACCGTTCAAAACTGCGCAGCTACCGGGAATTGCCGCTGCGCTGGGCTGAGCTGGGCACAGTTTACCGTTACGAGAAATCCGGTTCACTTCACGGTTTGATGCGGGTGCGCGGATTCACTCAGGATGACTCTCACATCATCTGTACCCCTGAATCCATTGAGGACGAAATTGCAGAAGTTCTGCGTTTCAGTCTGGCTATCAACCGTGCTTTCGGATTCACAGATATCAAGGCTTATCTTTCCACCCGTCCGGAAAAAGCTGTCGGTGAACCGGAACGCTGGGATAAGGCCATCGACTCTCTGCGCAAAGCAGTTGCCAAGTGCGAACTTGAATGTGATGTCGATGAAGGCGGCGGTGCTTTCTACGGTCCGAAAATCGACTTGAAACTGCGTGATGCCATCGGCCGTGAATGGCAGACCACCACGATCCAGTTTGACTTCAATTTGCCTGAACGTTTTGATATGACCTACATCGGCGAAGATGGCAAAAAGCACCGTCCTTTCATGGTTCACCGTGCGTTGCTCGGTTCACTGGAGCGTTTCTTCGGTATTCTGGTTGAGCATTATGCCGGCAAGTTCCCCATGTGGCTTGCTCCGGAACAGGCAAGGATCCTGCCGGTTTCCGATAAGCAGCTTGATTTGGCCGTGGAGTTTCAGCGGGAACTGCGCAGCCGTGGTTTCCGGGTCGGCATCGACACTCAGGCGGCCGGTCTGGGGGCCAAGATCCGGGCGGCCCGTTCCGAACGGGTTCCCTATTTGCTGGTGCTTGGTGAAAGGGAAGAGGAAAACCGCACTTTATCTGTCCGCAACCGCAACGAGGGTGAGATCGGTGAGATGACCATCGATAAACTTGCAGAAAAAATGCGTTTGGAAGTTGACAATAAGGTGATTTGGTAATATATTATAAGGAGTGACACCCTCTGCTGTTGCGGCAGAGGGGGTCTTTAAGTGTGGAAAAACAGGCAGTTAAGGCTGTTTTTCTGAAAAATGGTGAGAATTAAAGCACCGTTTGAGAGGAGGGTGTTCTTATCGCCAAGTTGTTGAAACCCAATGATCGCAGCGTCCAGCTCGATCAGGTGCGTCTGATCGGTTCCGATGGAAGTCAGCTGGGGGTGGTCTCTTATGTCCGTGCCAAGGAGTTGGCATTGGAGGCGGGGGAGGATCTCGTATTGGTTTCCGATACGTCCAATCCGCCGGTGGTCAGGATCATGAATTTCGGCAAACTGTGCTATGAGCAGAAAAAGAATCTCAAGGCACAGCGCAAGAACACCGCCGCGCAAAAGGTCAAAGAGATCAAGTTTCATATCAATATTGATCAGCATGATTATGAAACAAAACTCAATAAGGCGATCGACTTCCTTGATAAGAAGTTCCGCCTGAAGATCACTTTGGCGATGCGCGGCCGGGAGATGGCTCATCAGGATATGGCCTTTGAGTTGATGGATAAGGTCACTGAAGCCCTGACTCCCTATGCCGATGCTGACGGTAAACCGAAGTTGCTCGGTCGTAACATTTCGGTAAACTTCGCACCGAAAAATTAATGGAAGTTCCCTGCTTGCAGAGCAGGATCAAGTATGGCTGCCGGTAAGACAGCCGCACCGGAAAGGGTAAAGCATTGACCCTGACGGTGAAAAACATCAAAAATAAAGGATGTAAACAATGCCGAAACTCAAAACCAGAAAGTGTGCCGCAAAGCGTCTGAAACAGACCGGCACCGGTAAGTTCCGCCACAACAAGGCGGGCGCACGTCACCTTATGAGCAGTAAAAACGCCAAACGCCGTCGTCGTCTCCGTCAGGATGGTGCCGTTTCTCATGCCGAGAAACGCCGTATCCAGGTTGCGTTGCCGTATGGTCTGTAATTTCTGAAAAAAGGAGACTGCGAATATGTCCAGAACTACTTGTGCTGTTCAGTCACGCAAACGCCGCAAAATGGTGCTTGCCCGTGCTAAAGGTTTTTACGGTAATGCCAGCCGCAATATCCGTACCGCTTACGATGCTGTGGATAAGGCGTTGGTTCACTCTTACAAAGGCCGCAAACAGAAAAAACAGCAGTACCGTCAGCTGTGGATCGTGCGTATCAATGCCGCCTGCCGTGCTTTGAATGTCAATTACAGCACCTTCATGAACGGTCTGAAAAAGGCTGAAATCGCTCTTAACCGCAAAG
>JAFVZS010000026.1 GCA_017508015.1 Lentisphaeria bacterium | reverse complement strand
TCTCCGGACGCATTACCGAAAAATGCGCCACATATTTTGATCCGGCAGTGGAAAAAGTGGTTTCCTTCATGGAACGCTGTCTGGATAAATTGCCAATCTCCCGCCGCAATTGCCCGGTACCACGGGAAACGATCGTACCTGCCTTGCTCAAAGAAGCCGCACGCCGCGCCATTCCCCTGCCGCCGGCAGATGACAAACGTGGTTCCGCGCTTGCCGCCCGGCTGCGCTTTGCCGGATCATGCGGTATGGATGAAGTTCCGGATTTGACCGACATTTACGCCTTTCTCTCGGGAATCACCGCATATTTTCCGGATAATGTAAACACGCTCAATGATTTGAAAAAAGTCAACTACTTTGATCTTTTCCGCAGTGCCATTGATTTCAATACTCTGGCGGAAGTTGACCGGCTCTGTCCGGAATTTTTCATTGCTCCATCCGGACACAAATTCCCCATCGATTACTCCGGGGATCAACCGAGTGCCGGAGTCATCATTCAGGAACTTTACCCGGTCAGACAGCATCCGACCGTCGGCAGAAAACGTATCCCACTGCGTCTGGAACTGCTTTCTCCGGCACGGCGTCCGGTACAGATCACCGGTGATCTGCCCGGTTTCTGGCAGGGGTCATGGAAACTTGTCCGCGCCGAAATGCGCAGCCGTTACCCCAAACACTTCTGGCCGGAATCCCCGACCGATCCCAAGTGACGATTCACTTCAATGGCCATGTACCGTTGGAATAATTTTTGATCTTTCCTCCGGCGATGCGCACCGGGATCACCGCTCCTGATTTGCCGCCGGAAAGGGTGAATGATTCCGGAGTTACAGATATTTTCCACCCGCCGCGCAAAGGTACATTGTTTACCTTGAATGTTTTGCACCACTGTTCCGGCACCGCTTTGAGCAGCTCCACGATCTCTCCATGCTGATGAACGAATAAATCCGTGTATGCACTGATAAATCCGGCACTGCCGTCCAGCTGCATGACCTCTTTTTCCGCCCGGTCCAAGGCGATATTGTGGCGGGAGTGCATCGTAATGCCCCGTTCCCGCGGAGTGTAGACCGGACACAAGCCTTCATTGACAAATATTTTCCGGAACAGCTCAAGATGCATCTGTGCCGCTCCGGAAAAACCGAACCGGGCATCCAATATCACCGCCCAGAGAAACGCCCACTCGCTCCAGTCACCCATACCGGCACATATCCAGCGGTCAATGGTGTTGTTGAGCAATACGGCAGTTTCCTCATCCGGTTCAGCCGGAAACGTTTCAAACGGCCATACACACCCCAGATGGGAGTGGTGCCGGTGGCAGTTTTCCAAATCCTGTCCCTCCCAGACGGCAATACGCTTTTCCATACGGTTGCGGAAACGGTCAAAGCCGTCGACCACGCTCCACATGGGCATTTTTTCCGGAATATCCTGCCAGACTTTTTCCGGTACTTCACCGAGAGCGGCTGCCATTTCGATCAGTATCTCCGCCAATTTACGGATCATCGCCAACTGGTATGAGGGGTTGCGGCCTCCCTGATCCCCCAACGGATTGCTGGCACCGTATTCGGCGGAAATGGCAAAAGGTATCTGGAAATTTTCATCCAGCATCTTCACAAAACAGCGCATGACTTTCTGTACTGCCGGATAAGCTCTTCGGGCGAGGAACTCCATATCCCCGGTATAACGCCAGTAGTCATAATAAAGCAGCATCGTCCAGCCGCCACATGCCGGATCTATACATGCTCCGGCGGAAATCCCCCCGCACTGCGCGCCAGAATCATCGACAGCATGTGTAAAGTACCAACCGTCTTCAATGCCGAAAAGATTTTTTGCATTCATCCGCAGATTTTCCTGAAACTCCGGAGACTCGATCCGGTCAAAAAGCGGCAGCATGCACTCATATTTACCGATCCGCAACAGTGCGCCGTAAATCATCTGCACATTGAGGTTGAAGTGCAGATCACCGCTCCACGGACAGGGTTGATACTCCTCCACCCACGGCCCCTGCAATCCGGCGACCCAACCGCCGGGCAGTGTGGCAGAGAGCAATTTGTGGACATGCAGTTTATAAAAATCATCCCAGAACTTATCTCCGGAAACGATTTCGGGCAAATTTTTCCGGAATTTTCTCCATTGATCGCGACTGATTTCCACGGCACTTTCATCCGGCAGAACCGGAACTTCTTCATAACCGGCCCAAATGAACCACTCACTGTTCCGCCGTACGATCCGGCAATAAAGTTTTTTATCCTCTCCCGGCGGTGCAATGCTCCAACCATCCGGAAAAATTTCAGGAGCCGGATAACCGCAGCTTTCCAGCATCGCCCTGCTCGCCGGATACTCCCACGACGGATGACACAGAAATGAATCCACCGAACCGCTTTCATCGGCAATACGGCAAATGCCGCTTTGCCAAAGCAGATCTATCACCAGAATGTTCCGGTTGGACAGAATCACAGTAAGAGTACCACTATCCAAGTCAAAATCCGCCCTCTGCGGGACAACCCCGGAAACGAAAGTCAATTCAAAGTTACCCGCCGGTATCCGATGCGGCACTGAGGATGGCCAGGGGAATTTTCTGAATTTTTCGCCGAGAGCCTTGCCGCAGCCGACCTCTTCTATCCAAGTCAAAACCTGTTGATAACTGACCTCAGCCGGAATATTGCAACCGTTGCGGTGATACCAGAAATCAGAACGGTTGACGGTGAATCTCAACGATTTCTCCCCCCAGACCAGCACTCCGTTGTTGCCGTTTGCCAAAGGTATTCCGCAATGCGGACGGGAAAGCGGAAATGAAAAACAATGCGCCATTTCTTTACTTCTCCAACATCAGCCATACCCCTTTGCCGGGAGCTACCGGGATCGCATCACCAGCGGCATAAACCGCCTTTTCCTGAAGCCCGTCAACCGGCACTGCAGTAAATCCGGTAAAGTGCCGCAGATTTTCCGGTAATTGTTCCGGATCAAACTCAAAGCGGACTTTTTCGACTTTACGGCTCCATGATGCCGCCGCCAACAGCACTTTGCCATCCGGATGAATGAATACAGTTGCTTTTACAGACGGAACAGAACTTTTCACCGCCGGATCCCGATCGCAGAAAGTCACCATCCGGGCAGCGGACAATCCGAACATCTCAAACATCTTCCACAAAGGACGCGGATCAGCGAGCCAACCGTAACGCCCGGTCATGGCAAAGAGCATTCCCCGCCACGGATTGCCGCCCTGATAGAGCATCTCACTCATCAGTCCGTAAGGCAATCCGGAGATCTCCGTCAGATAAAATTCCGGCGTTCCCCATTCGTAGTCAAAGGATTCACCGATCCACAGCGATGATATGAACGGATAGATATGCATATCCCGGATCACCGGAGAAATATTGCCGTAATTCGGGCGCACCGGGTTATATGGATTCCAGGAGTGCAAATTCAATATCGGGTCACATTTGCGGATATCGCGGAAAATTTTGATCACCCGCCGGAATCCTTCGCGTGATGTAGCGGTATCATCCAGATACAATCCGTCGATCGGACACCTTTCCAGCAAATATCTCAAACCCTCGGAGTAATAGTTGTCCAGCATTCTTCCGGGGGTGGTTTCCATCGCCAAGTCCAGTTGCCCGGCGCACGGGCCCTCTTTCACCGCCTCTGCCCATGCAGAAATATAACCGAACCGGCAGTTTTCCTGGATATACGGGTGCGCCCCCATCGGGGCAGTCACCGGACGTGCCTCCCTGCCGGGACCGGGATAGAGGATTTTACCACGCAAAGACGCCAATGCCCAGAATTCCGGCACATGCAGCGACAACTCTCTGGTCGTATAATACAGACACACTTTCAAATTTTCTTTATGCGCGACATCCACAAATTTTTGCAGATGTTCAAGAGAAATATCACAGAAAGGATAATTGATAAAAGGATTTTCTCTCAAAGCATGGTGGATATTGATCACCTCCACCCCCTCTGAACGCAGTTGGGCGAAAAACTCCGGAGTGAAAGTTTCCTCCAGCGGCTTTTCCAGATCGTGCATATACGGCTGATAGAACCTCTGGCGCAAATGCCGTGCCGGTTCGGTCAGTTTTACCGGAGTCAACTGCAATTCAAAGCCGAAATCCAGTTTGCTCCCGGCGGCAATGTTCCGGATGCCGGAAAAGAGTGTTACCGCATTATTTTCATCTTTGCGGCGCAAACGGATACCGCCTTTGCCGGCATTGTGCCATGCTTCCGGCGGAATCAGTTTGGAAAAAAGATAATAACAGTTGGTCAATGGAGTAATGCTCTTTTTATCTCTCAGCCGCAGCCGGATACCGCCATTGAGGTCACCGAGGAAAAAGGCATCCTGCCCCCGGTTGCCATCCCAGTACCAGCAGAATTTTTCCGGCACTTTGCTGCCGTGGCGGTTCAAACCGGCAAAATATTTTCCCGGTGCGGCAAATTCCAGACGGATATCATCCGTTTCCAGCTCATCACGGAAAGATATTTCACAATCAAATGCGGCAAAACCGTCGTATTCAACAGCACCATTGATCTTCAATTCAGCATTTATTGCCGGAAAAGTACATCCGGCTTCCCATTCGATGCGGTCCGGATATTCCGCCGTAAAGCGGCAATATGTTTTTTCAATTTTATCAAACGCCCCGTTATTTCCGGCAAAACGGAAAGGTTCGGTAATCAAATCATATGCCTTATCACCCAGATATTCATTGCTTCCGGCGAAGAAACTTTCGGCATGTTCCGGCAAGCCTGTTTCAGAGAGGGTCAAGGTTCTGCCCAGCAGGAAAATTTTTCTTCCCTCCCGGCGCAGCGGCACAAACGGCTCCGGAACCTCATGGGAAATACCGACATCGGATTCCAGCCACTTCAGCCGCGCCAGACGGAAATCATCGGATTCCCCGCCGTCAGAAAGCACTGCTCCGGAAACCTGCAAATGGCAGGTAACGGTCTGCGGTTCTTCATTTTCTGCTGAAACGGTGAATTTACCGGTAAATTCCGTCTCCCTTTCCGGCAGATGCACCATGCACCAGAACACCTGGATAGTGCCGGCAAGCAGATTTATCCGCTCATTTGCATTTTGCAGAAATATCCGTACCGGCAGCGGGAAATCAGTCGTATCTATCCGCAGATCCCCCAGCGCAGTTTCCGGAGCCCAGACCGCGATTTGAAAAACCAGATCTTCTCCGGGCTGTCCGGTCAATTCAAGGGCATCAAGTTTTCCGGCACTGCCATCGAGCATACTTTTTGACGGCAGATCAAAGCGCACCACCGGATATTCCCGGGGAATACCGAAACAGTAAAAACTGCGGGGATCACCGGCAGTGTACTCCGCCGCCTCCACCGGAGACACAATATCGTGCATCCCCGGATCATCGCCGTAAAGTTTGTTGAACGTCAATTCACTGTGTGCCCGATCCGGCACATTTGCCATTTGCAATGCCATGATAAACTATCCTTAACCTTGACCTTAAAATTCAGCCCAATTCTCCACATTGTGACCGACACCGAAGGTGTTGTCGCCATTGATCAGCATGATATTGCCGTGCCGGGTCTGAACCGAACCGTCACATGTGGTGACATTGATACCTGCCGATGCCGGAATATCCGCTTCACCCGCATAGGGTCCGGGATTGCCTCCGGAAGGATGACGGTAACCCAAACGGTAATAACAAACATAATCGGCATACATCCAATTTTGCGTACCGTCAACCATTTCAGTAAAAAGGATCGTCGTGCTGGCTTTGTTGATCGCCGAACCTTTGCAGCTGCCCTCTTTATACAAATTGGCATTGAATGTGGGAGCGGTTTTGCATACCACCGCAATATTGGCAAGGTAACTGATACCGTTTTTGCCGCCGTTATACTCATTCTGTG
>JAFVZS010000025.1 GCA_017508015.1 Lentisphaeria bacterium | reverse complement strand
CTTTTTGTGTACTCGACTGTTGCGGCGCAGGAGCAAGGCGCGAGATTACCCGCAAGCCGACACCGCAGGTTATATTTTTCTCAAAAATCAAGATAATAACGATAAATGAACATTTCTGTGATGTATAAACTATATCACAGAAGTGGTGATTTTTCAACCAGATCTGCATGGGGCAGCGGTGGATGGATTGCGGAGGAAGGTCGGGTTTTGCGATGAGCACGCAACAGGAGTGTACTGGGTACTCGACTGTTGCGGCGCAGGAGCAAGGCGCGAGATTACCCGCAAGCCGACACCGCAGGTTATATTTTTCTCAAAAATCAAGATAATAACAACTTTTTTTCTTTGTTCTTTTATGCTGTTAACAACCTGTTAATAACTTTTTCGGAATACACCGTTTTTTGTTGCAATTCGCCTTTCTCCCCCTCTCTGTTTTGACTTATGAAATTATAATCCGCTTCCGTATAAAAACATTTCTTAACTTTTAGTAAAAAATTACATCGGCACTCCTGAATTTTGAGTTTTTCAGATGTTGTTTCCGGCAGATTTTTTGTAACTCATTGAATTGTCGCATGCCTGCAAAAATATTTGTAACTGACTCTCTCAAAAGAGATTTTTTTTGAAAAATTTTTTCCTGATTTTTTTATTTCACCTAACTGTTTGAGATAGTGCATGCTTACGTTTTTTTATACCCCTCTCACTCTCTGATTTCCTGAAAATATCACTTGCAAAAACTCTTTTCGCGGCATATATTATGCACTGTAAAAAACCTCTTGGGGCTGCAAAACGATTTTCGTTGATGTCAAACCGCCGTGGGGGGATGCGATGAGTCAGGTTGGAAAACAACTTGATGTAAAGGGTCAGGTTGGAAAACAATTTGATGCCAAACCGCCGGGAATGCAAAAAACGGTGGATGAATAGCGGGGTGTAAAACCAACCGCTTTGGAAACATTGAAAGCTTCCGGTTATCCGGAATCACAACGGAGCCGTTGAAAAACTCTCCGAAAAATATGATCGGGAATCCCCCGGTCTGCGGAAGAATTTTCTTCCGGAATGATCGAAAACTGACAGCAGATCGGCAACTGTCTGCTGACAGATTTTTTTGTTTAGAATTTTAACAATTCAATTGTAAGGTAGCAGATGAAGTCAGGAGCATTCAGAGCGGAAGAGATCTGGGATCTCGCCGTAAGCATCTTGAAAAGCCGCAGCGATTCTCTCTATCGTCAATGGTTCTCGCAAATGACCGCTTTGACGCTGGAAGATGACTTGCTGGTTATCGGCGTTTCCGATGACTTCTTCCGCGATATGGTCACCGAAAACTACGGCGACCTCATCCAAAGTGCCCTCGATAACATCCACGGCAAAAGCTACCGCTTTGAATTGCGCTCCGGAGTCGCCCCCAGACCGCAAATCGAATTCAAAAAAAACGCCGCTCCAAAAATTCCGGCCGCCGCCAAAACTCCGGCCGCTCCCAAACGCCGGAATCAACTCTACTCATTCGATAATTTTATCTGCGGCAATTGCAACCGGCACGCCTACGCAATGGCACGTTCCGCCGCCGAAGCCCCAGGTGAATGCTACAATCCGCTCTTTATTTACGGCACCAACGGTATCGGCAAAACTCACCTCCTGCAGGCCATCGCCGGTAAAATTTCCGCCGAAAGACCGGATATGGTTATCCGCAATGTCACCTGTGACGAAATGCTCAACGACTTTTATGAATTGCTCACCCGCCATCACAACACCGCCGAATTCCGCGCCGCTTTCCGCGATGTCGATGTCCTGCTGATCGATGATATTCACCGCCTTGAGAAAAAAACCGCCCTGCAGGAAGAGTTCTTCAATATCTTTAATGTCCTCTACCAGCAGGGCAAACAGATCGTCCTGACCAGTGACCGTCAGCCATGCGAATTATCCGGCATCGACCGGCGTATCAGCAGCCGGTTTGAACAAGGCATGACCTGTCAGATCGGCATGCCCGAATATGAACAGCGTCTGGTCATCTTGCGGATGTGGCGTCAATCTCATTTGACCACCCCCGCTCTGCCCGATGCGATCCTGGAATTCCTCGCCGAAAATATCTCCAGTTCCGTGCGGCGGCTCAAAGGATGCTTCCTGCGCCTCTCTGCCTATGCGGAAATGAGCGGCACCGAGGATCTTTCCATCTCCGAAGCCGAAGATCTCCTCCATGCCCAGCTGGCCGAAGAGAGCCTTTCCCGGGATATCCGCCCGGAAGCCATCCAGCAGACCGTCGCCAACCACTTCGGCGTTTCCATCGCCGATATCATCGGCAAGTGCCGCGCCCGTCATGTCGCCGATCCGCGCATGGTGGCCATGTATCTGTGCCGGAAACTTACCAAACTTTCCAGCAATGAGATCGGCGATATTTTCGGCAGAACTCACGCCAACGTGCTCCATGCCGCTAAAACCATTCCGGAACGCTGCGAAAGCGACGATTCTCTGCGGCGCACGATCATCCAGTTGGAACGCCAACTGCAAAAACACTGATTTTCAGCTTTTTTTGCCGTTTCACGGTTGCTTTTCACTTATTTGACTGTATAGTATATCCCTGCATCATTTGCTGAATATACTGATGAAAGGTTGAATAAAATGGATATCACCGGAATCGATAAAAATTTCTCCGCCCAAACCGCCGATGAAAACGGCTTCATCTTCTGCAATGTCAAAGAACCGCCCTTCTCCCTCGAAGGACTGCCCTGGTATCAGGAAAACGGTCAATGCTATTACCGTCTGCCCAAAAACATGACCGTCAAAGATGTCAATGAAGGTGCTCTGAGCTTGAGTTATCACACTTCCGGTGTCTGTGTCCGCTTCCGTTCCGATTCCAGTCAGATCATGATCCGGGCGAAACTTTCCAACAGCTGTGATATGAACCACATGCCCCGGGCCGGCAGTGCCGGTTTTGATACCTTCTGCAAAATGCCCGGCGGTAAACTGCTCTACAACTGTACCGTAAAGCCCTCCCCCGGTCAGGTCGATATTTCAGAAGTGGCCGGCAACAATCCGGATCGGAAATTCGCCGAATGGATCATCAACTTTCCCCTTTACGGCGGAGTCGATTCCGTGGAAATCGGCCTGAAAGCCGACTGCCGGCTTGCCCCGCCGAAAGCTCACAAAGTCCCCCACCCCGTACTTTTTTACGGTTCATCTATCACGCAGGGCGGATGCGCCTCCCGTCCCGGCAACGCCTACTCCTCAATGCTCTGCCGGGCCGTCGATGCCGAACAGATCAATCTCGGATTTTCCGGTTCCGCCAAAGGTGAAACCGCCGTCGCCGAAGCCATCGCCTCGCTGGAACTTTCCGCCCTGGTGCTGGATTATGATCACAATGCCCCGGATAAAGAACATCTGCTCGCCACTCATGAGCCGTTTTTCAAAATCATCCGGAAAAAACAGCCCGATCTGCCGGTGCTCATGCTCTCAAAGTGTGATTTCGCCTATATCGATCAGGCCTCGATCGATATCCACAGCGAACGCCGGGAAATTATACGGCAAACTTACCAGAATGCCGTCAATGCCGGAGACAAGCATGTATATTTCATCGACGGTGAAAAACTTTTCGGCACTGATTTGCGTGATTGCTGTACCGTTGACGGATGTCACCCCAACGACCTCGGATTTTACCGGATGTACAAATGTGTGCTGCCGGTACTGAAAAAAGCGTTGAAGTAATTCCGGCAAATCAAACCGCAACGTGCCGGGGAAATTCCACGGTACGACTCCTTTTCCACCCGTAACGCCGCTGCCAATCGTTTCCATACGGCAGCGGTGCTTTTTTACGGAATAAGCTGCCGGTTGACAAGCTCTTCCACAGCATCGGCACAGGCCAGATACTTCTGATACAATCCGGCATAAACTTCGCTCGCCGCTTTATCCGGGATATAGGATTTTCCGGTTTTGGCCGCCATGACCGCTGAAGCTTCAGCAACATTGGCAAATACACCGGATGCAACCGCCGCGAATATCGCCCCGCCCAAGGCACAACACTCATCCGTTTCGGCGATTTGGATCTCCATATTCAGCACATCGGCACAAATTTGCATTACCAGCGGAGACTTTTTGGGAATGCCGCCCACCGCAAGGATCGAATTTACCGGAAATCCCTCTTTGACAAAGTGATCAACGATACGTTTCGCTCCGAATGCCGTCGCTTCAATCAACCCACGGTAGACCATGGGAACACTGCTTCCCAGTTTCAAACCGAAAATCGCTCCGCTCAAAAACGGATTGGCAAAGGGCGTGCGCCGGCCATTGAACCAGTCAAGCGCAAGTACACATCCGGGAGTTTGCCGGGCGGCATCTGCTTCAAGTTTTTTAAAGTCGACCTCTCCGGCATATCCCAGAAAACGGATGAACCACGAATAAATATCTCCGAAAGCCGCTTGTCCGGCTTCCAAACCGGTCATACCCGGCAATACTGAACCGTCGACCTGCCCGCAAATCCCCGGAATGCAACGCTCCACCGCCGGAGCAACGGCGATTTCACAGGTGGATGTGCCGACGACTTTCACCAATTGTCCGGCACGGATCCCCGCACCGACGGCTCCGCTGTGACAGTCAAGCACCCCGCCGGCGACCACCACTCCGGTGGTCAAACCGAGAATTTCCGCCCATTTGGCCGACAGTTTGCCGACCGGCTGATCAGCGGTATAAGTTCTCTGATCCAAAAGATCCACCCGGCCGCGGAAAAGCGGATCGACCGAAGTAAAAAAGCTTTCCGGCGGATAACCTTGCCAATCGGCGTGCCACATGGCTTTATGTCCGGCAGCACAGCGGCCGGTTCTGACCGGTGATGCAGTCAATTCAGCGGGGATCCAATCGCAGTGTTCGATGAATCCGGCACAAACTTCACGCACCGCCGGATTGTGCCGCAAAATATGCAGATACTTGGCCCAGAACCACTCCGGAGAATAACGTCCTCCCTCATAACAGGTGTAATCGATCTCCGATTCTCTGGCCTTCTGCAATATCTCTTCCGCTTCGGCAATGGCGGTATGATCTTTCCACAAAATGAACATCGCATCCGGATCATCGGCGAAACGCTTATCCAGAGCCAGCGGTACTCCGTTCCGGTCAACCGCACAGGGAGTTGAACCGGTGGTATCGATGCCGATACCTTTGACTGCCGATGCATCATTTCCCGCGAGCACCTGCCGGATCACTGAAGTCATCGACTCCAGATAGTCCAACGGATGCTGACGGAATCTGGCGATGCTCATATCACAATATTTTCCGGCCTGCCACCGGGGATAACGGCATGATGCCGAAGCAATCATACGGCCATCTGCACAATCAACCAATACCGCCCTGACACTGTCTGAACCGAAGTCCACACCGATAGTAAACTGTTTATCATTCATAATTCGACTCCAATTATTCAAGTTGTAAGTTCAGATATTCTCCAGATTATCCCGGCATTCGCTCCGATCAGATCAAGCTGCGACACCCCGTTTGCTTACTTTTCTTTTTCTGTAAAAAGAGAAGTTCCCATTTTGAGTCGTTCCCGACGGGAGTTTTTGCCAAGCTTTTTTCAAAAAAGCGCCGACCAAGCCCCAGCGAAAGCGGGGCGCGACACCCCGTTTTTCTTTTGGTTACTTTTCTTTTTCCGTAAAAAGAAAAGTAACTCAGGATTTGAAAATAAAGAATATGGCACCGACCATACAAATTCCGGCAAAAAGGAAGTTCCAACGCAAAGGTTCTCCCATAAAAAGTACACTGAATGGGGCAAATACGCAAAGCGAGATGACCTCCTGCATAATTTTCAGTTGCGCCAGAGTCAAATGCCCGTCATGACCGATACGGTTGGCCGGCACTTGGATCAGGTATTCAAAAAAGGCGATCGCCCAACTGACAAGTACGGCAATGATCAACGGTTTGGAATGGAGATTTTTCAGGTGTCCATACCATGCGTAGGTCATGAAGCAATTGGAAAGGATCAACAATATTACTGTTTTGATGATTACCGGATTAAGGTACATTTTCTCCTCTTTTCTGTGCAGATATCTGACGGCACAATTTTACTTTATTGTAATACAGCTCATTTTCCGGATCAAACCGGTGAGCCAGCTCAAACATTTCCAGGGCCCCGTCGAAATCCGACTGGCGCGCAAAATGGATCCCCAGCATATCGTATGCGGAAGGCAATGCCGGATTCAGTTCCAGAGCCGCCCGGATCAACAGCAAAGCTTCGGAATATTTTTCCGGGAAGTGATAAAAGTACAGGTGTCCGAGATTGAGTAATGAATCGGCATCTGCCGGTTCACTATCCACAGCCCGTTGATAACGCCGCAATGCTTCGGGGATATCGTTTTGTTTTTCGGCGATCGCCCCCAGCATGTTATCGTAACGTGCCGGATGATCGCTGCCGGCTTCAGCGATGAGCAGAAAATGCCGGGCTTTTTCCCAATTTCCCAGTCGGTAAAAGGCTTCGCCCTCGATGGAAGCGGCTTCAGGGGTACCGGAAATTGCCGCATTGGAAAGCGGAAAGAATATCATTCCGCCGATCAGACACGGTAAAATCACCCCCAGAGACTTTTTACCGGAGTGATACACGCCGATGGCGGCAAGCAGGATCACTCCGGGCATCAATCCCTGCCGGTAACGCCCGGAAACCACGGTCAGGATCAAGGTAACGGCAACGGCGGCAGTCAGTATATAAAAGTGGATATATGCGCATTCCTGTTTACGGATGGCGAAGTATATTCCAACCAGAGCAAGCAACAGCAATGCGGCAAACATTCCGCTTCCGGCCCGCTGAACCGGAGTACGCCGGATCAGATCTTCCGGGTCGGCCCCGGCAAGCGGTTCCCACGGAGCCAGCATGAGGCAAATTTTTTTCAGAGGCAAAAGCATGGCTTTACCGGGTTGCTCAAGAATAAAGCGGCCGGACTTTTCCAAAAACACCCGGCTTTCAGAAATACCGCGTGCTGCGGCGGCAGCTTTGCCGTCTTCCAGAGGTTCACTCCATTGTCTGCCGGGACGCAGATAACAACCGCCGGTGGCCTCGGGGTTGCAGCCGATCCAGAAGTTGTATGCGCCATTACCCTGAAGCCAGACAAATTTTCCGTAATGCCAACTTTTAGCGGCGACCACCGGCAGCACGGCGATGGCAATTCCGCAAAGCAGAAGTACGGCGGTTTGAAAACGTTTTTTCCCTGCTTCCCGGATGATTTCCGCAACGGCGTAAAGAGTCATGATCCCGTGAGTCAGGATCATTGCTCCCAGAAAAATTCCGGACAGGGCATAATATTTACGTTTCCGGGTTTCACCGGCATTGATCCGGAAGTACAGATAAGCTGCAAACAGCGGAGCGAGAAGTGATTCAGAGATCAATTCGCCCTGGTGAAAGAATAAAACCGGAACAAACATCGCCAGAGCAAGATAGATCAACTGCAGTTTTTCCGGAGCTTTCAGGCGTTGCAAAATAACGGCGATAAAAGTATATGCGGCCCAATTCAACACCAGTTGAATTGCCCGCACGGCGATAACCGATGAATCAGTCAGCCGGTAAACAAGGGCAAGAAACCACGAATACAACGGAGCGTGGATTTCCGGAGATACCGGAAAAAATATACCGTTAATAAGCTCTCTGGCACGCAGATCATACTCCTGCACATCCGCACCGATGGCAAAGGATGAATAAACTTCCCGGGAATACTGCTGCAAATACAAGATACGCAGCAATAATCCCGCCGCGGCGATCGACAGGAATATCCAGATTTTCCGGTGATTGAGAAAATTATTTACAAGTTTGCTGATCATGAGCGGGGCGGGAAGTCGAATTCAAATTCAAAAAGGTCACCGATACGTTGAATGGCCCGTTCTTCATCGATCCCTTCGATTTGAAGTGTCACTGTTGTACCTTTACTCAAGGCCAGCGACAGCAAAGCCAGAATGCCGTCAAGTTCCGTAATGACACCATCGGCAGTAAGAACTTCGACCCGGTGATCCGGGAACTCATTTTTCATCACCGTCAGGATCACCCCGGACGGGCGGCAGTGGATTCCGGCGTTGTTGCGGATGGTAACGACTCTCTGCTGCATGACATCCCCCGCAGATGCCGCCCAAAGCGGCCTTTGAGTTTAATTATTCCAATGAATCAAGATATTTGAAGTAATCGTCTTCATTCATCATATCATCAAGTTCGGAAGCATCAAAATCGATGAGTTTGCAAATCCAGCCTTTATCTTCCGGAGATTCGGTGAGCAGTTCCGGCTCATCTTCCAAAGCTTCATTGACTTTGGCGACAGAACCGCCGATCGGAGCACACAATTCGACTGAATAACGGTCGGTTTCCATATTGCACAGCCGGTCACCGATGATGAAATCATCACCTTTTTCCGGCAATTCAATAAAATCGACCTCACCATACTGTTCTATTGCGTACTGCGAAATACCAATGGTGGCAATTTCGCCCATGATTTCCACCCATTCATGGTCCTCGGTATAATACTTCATCAACTCGCTCCTGAATTTATTTTCCCGGCAAATTGCCCGGGGGATAACTTCTCTGCACATAATGGAACATACATATAGTGAAATTGCAAGTGATTTATTGTTTTTTTTTATTTTTTTTTGCCTCTTTCCGCTTTTTTTGAGAAAATCACTTGAAAAAACAGCGCGTCGGCGATATATTAGAAAACAGTAAAACAAATGGTGGTTGTGGCGCAGTTGGTTAGCGCGTCTGGTTGTGGCCCAGAAGGTCGCCGGTTCAAGTCCGGTCTACCACCCCATTTTTTTGACCAAATTTTGGGCAAAAAAATAACGAAGACGCAAGTCTTCACTTCACGCGGCGACAGCCGCTCTTCACTCAAAAGCCGTAGGCTTTTCTTCACATCTTCACTAAAAACATTCCGACTTGCTTGTGAAGCCGTTTCATTCCGCTGACGCTCTATTACACTTGTGAAGACGCTCCGCTTGTGAAGTTGCCGCCTGCGGCGGGAGGATGTGTTTCTTTTTACAGCGCACCTGATGGTGCTTAAATAAATTCTCCCCGAAT
>JAFVZS010000024.1 GCA_017508015.1 Lentisphaeria bacterium | reverse complement strand
TCGGCGGACTCAAGCTCGGTCGAGTATGGTTATACACTCCCTCGTTTTCGCCTTGATTTGGCTGCGACCTTGCCTCGCACTGCATCCACCGGTCGAATCTAACTTTTTTCAGTTGCTAAAACAGCCTGCGCTGTAGGCTTGCGGATAATCTCGCGCCTTGCTCCTGCGCCGCAACAGTCGGGTACACAGTACACTCCTGTTGCGTACTCATCGCAAAACCCGACCGTCCTTTCGCAATCCATCCATCACTCTTCGCATAAAGCTGCGCCCGGACAAGCCGGTTGGAGCTGCCCCATGCAGATCCGGTTGAAAAATCACAACTTCTCATACATCACAGAAATGTTCATTTATCCCCACTCTGCCTGGATTTTACAAAATTCGGGACATTACTGATTTTTTAAAAAACTTCCGATGATGTTTCAGAAGCAATTTTATTATATCAAATCTGTCTTCATCCGGCAATAAAAAAGCTGTTGCTTTCCTCTGTTCCGGAGGTTTGGCAACAGCCCGGTCATTTATGATGGTGCGGCAATGTTATTTTACATTGTCAAACTTGATGTCACCTTCTTCATTTTTAGACAGATGTGTTCTGATTTTGGCTTCAGTATCTGTTTTCCACTTGGCATCGGCACCCGAAAAGTTTGAATCAGCAGCTTGCGTCCAGATGCCGTCTTCGTTTTTGAGCAGATAGATGACCCGGCAAACGGCTTTGCCGTTGGCTTTGGTTCTGATGAGCACTGCGGCAAAATCGTCTTTTTCCAAAACTTCATATTCAGCATCATCTATAACGCTGTCAGCAAATTTTTTCCAGAAATAAGCTTTTTGATTGCAGCCGCCGGCTGATTCCCGGATCTCTCTTTCAAAAATACGGCAGGCCGTGGTTTCGGCATCATCACTGAAATCAAAGGCCGGATGTTTGCGGGTTTCAATAAAAAGAAAAACTCCGAGGATGATGATGGCAATAATGGCAACGACACCGAACCAGAGCGGAAGATATTTGCCGAATTTGCTTTCGATGATTTTGTCACTGCCGCCGGTCAATCCGGAAAGAGCCTTCCCGGCGACTGCCGCGGCCTGAGCCTGAGCGTTGGTGAAGGCATTGGAAGCCGGGGCAGGTATTTGAAATGTTACCTGACAGGATACACACTGGACATTCTGCCCGGCGGCAGATTCATCAGCTTGCATTGCGGCATTGCATTTCGGACAGTTTATGATCATCATAGTTGAATCCTTTCTTTTTTCAGATAAGAAGTTGAGTTCTTCGGTATATTATAGTTCAGAATCGTTCGAAAAGCAACAGCATCTGCAAAAAAATCTCTTTTTTTTACAGATGCCGGTTGATTGAAACGGAAAGAGCGGAACGGTGATTAATTTTGCTCATTCTGACTGCACAGAGAGACCACCACTTTTTTCATTGCTCCATCGCCGATGGATTCAGTGGTGACTTCCGGATCATCTTTCAAGGTGATGTGAATTATCCGGCGGTCATGGGCATTCATTTCCGGCAGTTTCACCGGTTCGCCCCAGCGTTTTACCTCTTTTGCGGCATCTTTTGCCTGTTTTTCCAGCAATTCAACACTGACCCGCGGGGAATCATCACTGCTCCGGCGGGGGCGGCGGCGGTATTCTTTGGGGGCGGCATTGTCGCCGTCATCAGCACCGTTGCGTTCCTTGAATTCCCGGTCGCCGGAAGCGTAGCCGTCGATATCCAGAGTGATATGCGGACACTGCTCATCCATTTTGAACATCATCCGGTTGACCAGCAATTGCAGACTTTCCAGAGTTTGTCCTTTGCGGCCGATGATCCTGCCAGCATTGTCACTGGAAATAGTTACACTGATCCGGTTACCCTTTTCCTCAATTTTGAAGTCGCCATTGAGCGAGAGGTAGTCAAACATCTTTACCAGTATTTGAATGATCTGGTCTCTGTACTCATTGAATTTCGGGTTTTCTGCCATTTTTTTTGTTCCTTAAAATTTTACCTGCCCTGGCCTTCAGCGGCATCTTGCAGTTTCCGGTTGCGTTTTTGCTGCAGCCAGAGTTGAATAATACTGAATATGTTGCTCACCGTCCAGTACAACGTCAGACCTGACGGCAGAGGATAGAGGAAAAGCAACATGATAACCGGCATCATCATCATCATTTTTTTCTGTGCCGGATCCATCGACATCGGAGTCATCCGCTGCTGCACGACCATCAATGCGGTCATCGCCAGTACCAGCGGATTGACCGGTATGGCATTGAGCCCGAGGATCGGCAGGGTGAAACCCAGCGGAATCGAAAAGACGGTATCGGCCGCTGCCAGATTTTTTGCCCATAGAAATGATACGTGACGCAGGGCAATGGCATTATCCAGCATGGCATAAAGGGCGAAAAAGATCGGTATCTGCAGCAAAATCGGCAGACATCCGGCCAATGGGTTGATCCCTTCCTGACGGTACAACTCCGTCATTTTCTGATTGAGCAACTGGGGATTGTCTTTGTATTTTTCTTTCAATTCCTTGAATTTCGGCTGAACCTTCTGCATTTTACGCATGGATTCATTGCCTTTGCTGGTCAACGGGTAAAAAGCTGTACGGACCAGCAGTGTGAGTATGATGATGCTCAAACCGTAGCTGTGGCAGAGCGAATAGAGCAAATTCAACACCCACATCAGAAAACGGGCCAGCAGATCCACCGGTCCCCATGCCAGATGCATCACCTCTTCACCGCCATCAGCAAAGGCGGCAAGTGCGCCGGATGATTTCGGGCCGGTATATGAGGAATATTCCAGAGTTTCACTTTCACCGGGCAGCAGTTTGAGTTCCTGTAATTGAGCTCCGGCGGTGAGCATGTAGTGTTTTTTGCCCTTGGCATCTGCGATTTCCCGGCGGGGATTTTCCAGCCAGAGCTGGAAAGGCGTGGTTTCCGCCGGTTTGAGAATACTGCAAAAATAACGGTTGCTTACCGAACACCATCTGACATGGATCGGGGTTTCCGGATAGTAATCTTCATCATTCTCATCGCCGTCAATATCTTCGTGATCGCCGTCGGCGGTGATATAGTCCAGCCGGTAAGCGATCCGGCGCAACTCATCACCGGAAATCAGATGCCATGGGGCAAGCGACACTCCGCTTACAACGGCATCTCTGACGGTGACCGGCTGGATGCCGGTGTTGGTGAGTGTTATCCGGCAGCTGACAGTGTAATCCTCTGAAACAGTGTAAGTTCTGGTTAACAGCAGTTTGGCATTTCCCTGAAGCAATTCGACAATGCTCGTCACCTCTGAATCGCTTTTTTTATTTATTTCAACTTTGCCGGTGGTAAAGCCGGGAATGTAGAGGGTGAAAAGTCCGGTATTGTCAAGAGTTATCAGATTTTCCCGGTCATCGTGGAGATATTTGCGAAATCCGATGGAGCAAATTGCACCATTTTCACCGGAGACGGTGAGCGAAATGGAGTCATTGCCGAATACAACATTCTCACAACCGGAGAGTTGAGCCGTTTCAGGAATTTGAGGAGCGGCCGGTTGGACGGAGGGGGCCGCGGCAGTCGTTTCAGTTTTTGCGGCCGCGGCAGTTTCTTCAGTGGCCGCAGCACTCTGCCCAGTTGCTTTTTCAGCGACCGCAGTTGTCTGCTCAGTTGCCTCCTCCGGGGCCCATCCCAGCGATTTGCTGATCGCCGGCCACGCCAGCAGCAAAACCAGACATATACCTATGCCGATGATGGTCTCTTTGTCAAATTTCATTATTTATTCGCTTTTTTTGATGTTGATTTCTGGCGGATTCCGGAAACCTGTTTCCGGAACCGGATCGTGTCCGCTTTTTGCAAACGGCTGACAGCGCATCAACCGCCATGCGGTGAGCACCATCCCCATCCAGAATCCCCGTTTTTTGAATGCTTCCGCAGCGTAGTGTGAACAGCTCGGCGTGAAACGGCACTGACACGGCAGCCACGGCGAAATCGCTTTCTGGTATATCCGGATGAGAAAAATCATTGCTCCGGCAGCGAAAGACGGTCTTTCGGGGCAGTCATAATTTGTTGGGCGGTCAGTATTTCTGCCAGTTCCGCAGTTGCTTTTTGCCGGTTGTAACTCATCATTTTCCGGCGCGGGATCAATAAAATGCGACACGGGGAGAGCTCCGGTTTCAACATCCGGAAACTCTCCCACATCAACCGCCGGGCCCGATTGCGGACCACGGATAACAGGCTGTACTTTTTGCTGCATATGACACCACACTCCAGACGGTTTTCCGGGGAGGGGGCCACAACCACTACCATGCCGGGGGCGACACTTTTCTTTCCATCGCGCCGGATCTGGTCAAACTGTGACTTGAAACGCAGTTTTTCCTTTTTTTTCAGGCGGAAACGGATATTGCTGCGGTAATCCGCTCCGGCAGGTGCGGTCGACACGTCACACCGGATCAGGCGGTGAGCCGGGCGCGGCCTTTCTGACGGCGGCGTCTGATGACATTACGGCCGCCGGGGGTGGCCATGCGGGCGAAGAAACCAAGCCGGCGTTTGCGGCGGCGGTTTGAGGGCTGAAAAGTTCTTTTCATTTTCGTTTCATCCTGTTTTTTGTTATTACCGTTTCAATAAAAAACTTTGCCGCAGTATATCTCATCTGCAGACATTATACCACAACTTGAATTTGTCGATCAATTAAAATAACCCCTGAATCAAGATTTTTCAAGTCTTTTGTTGGTAAAAAACGTTTTTTTGTCTGACAAGTTAAAATTATTCCGGGGAAATCACCTCTGTTATGAAAAGATTTTTGACCGGAATGCGTAATAATCGTTTTTTTGTGTTGACGATCCGGAGTATTGGTGGGTGAACCGTATTTCAACTGTCCGGTTCAGGTAACTTCAACGCAGGAGATCAAAATGAACAACAGTGAATTGAAACAGATCCTCGATGCCATCTCGGAAAAGCTGGCAAAAATCATGGAACTTCTGGAGAATTCCGCTTTCTCCGGAGCAAATTATCAGTAAGGCCGGTAAATTATGAAAATACAACGCAGTGTCGGCGAACAACGGCAGCTCGACCATTACGGCCGTTGCGAAAAAGCCAGAATCACTTATGTTGCCAGCAATGTTGCCGCAGATCAGATCGATCAGGCTTTATCCGAAGTATTTATTCAGGCTCCGGATTACTGGCAGGATATTCCTAAAAGCTCAGTGGAACTTCTCCGCTCTCCCGGCGGCGGGGTATTGGAAATCGGGGTCTACTACCGTTACGCCAACACCTCATCGCATGCCACCCGGCGCCGGAGGATCAAACGGGCCGGCGACCGTATCTGGCGGGCCGAAGTAAATGGGGCAAGCGTCTGGAAAAAGCATGCTCTGCAAACCGTCAGAAGTATAAAAAACGATCCGTCACAGCCGGATATCGATCCGGGAACTCTGATCGGTTGGAATGGGTTGCCGGGTTCTTCATCCCGGTCGGAAAAATTTCAGGTTTATGAACCGGAAATGAGTTTGTGCTGCGAAGCAACTTTCCGCAGAAAAAAAGCTGAATCCCGGGATTACCTGCATAAAGTTGCCAAACTGGTCGGCAAAGTCAATTCGGAAGCCTTTCACAATTGGAATGGCGGAGAGGTGCTTTTTCTGGGATTGGTAAACAGTGATCCGTTTGAGGGAGTCAACGGTGAAGAGCTTTGTGATTTGACCTTCCGTTTTCAAATCCGTCCGGGAGAAATCCGGAAAATCGGCCGGATTCAAGTCGGCATGGTTGACGGCTGGGATCACTGCTGGCCGCTCTATGCTCCGGATGGGAAACTGCATTCGGTACACGTTTCGCGGCTCTATGAAAGAGCCTCATTTGCGGTGTTGGATCTGTAATCAGGATAAGGGAGTGAATTATGTTTTTCAGTGATGTTTCTGCCGGAGATGCATGGCAGCCGGAGTCTGCCGCACGTTATAATGCGGTAAATTCTCTGCTGCGTTCCGGAAGCATTTCCGGCACTTATGAATCGGCCGTGAACGACTGCCGGGTGGAGGTTTTCAACCATTCCGGAGTGACCATTCCGGCTTTTACTCCGGCGGCAGTTACCGGATGCCACTTGCCGGATGATCCCCTGCAGCGCAATTGCCGCCTGGCCGGAAAAGTTCTGCTGGAGGTCGTGCCGGCACAGAATGATCTTCTGCCGTGGGGAATCGTCATTCAGGATATTCAGCCGGGAAGCTCCGGAGTGATGACCATTTCCGGGGTGGTTCCGGCGTATTTTACCGGGAATGGCCGGGCAGTTACTCCGGGCTCCGGCGGTTTGAGCGCCGGAAACTGCGGTAACGGATTGACGCTTCTGGTTCCGGAAAAAGATTTACCGGGATTGATTGTACTTGGCGGCGGATCTGCCGCTTTCGGTGATGAGTACCGCGGATATTTCAAATTGGAAGCATTGTCGATGACTTTATTGCAGATTTGCAACGGCTGGCAGCCCGATTCTGAATTTTGCGGCCGTTCCGATGTTCCCGGATTGGATAACATACCGCGGATGGAGTTGGAAATACCGGAAGCTCTGACCGCTCAACTTCTCGATATCCATCTGGTGTTTTTCTATGACCGGGCAAGCAAAGTATATTCGGTCAAATTGATGTATGATCTTCCGGAGGAGATGGTATTCAGCCGTTATATCGGCAGTTTCCGTTACGGCCGGGTGACCCAGCAGTATAAGGCTGAGGGGGAATCTGATAAGATGATTTTCGGCAATGAATGGTATCTCAAATGAATTGGATCAGTGAAATGCCCTGTTCCATTGTGACCGCATGGAACAATCTGTATGAAGCGGCCGTTGAAAGAGTGGATTTTTACGGGATAAACCGGGGAACCAAGTTCCTGCCGTGGCCGGAAGTGCCCTGCCGGAAGATCGGCGAATCAGATATTACATATATGCGCAATGTGATCCGCAATTTGCTGCGCTGTTCATTTGACCATGGAAAATTTGATCAGTGGCTCAATTACGAAGATGCCGGTTATAATGTCAATGACAAGGCTCTTTTCGACCGGTTCGGGGCGGATTATTATGCCTTCATGCGTCAGGCATCCCAAGTGCCGATGCGACGTCAGACGTTGAGTGATTTTATCCGGGCCGCCGCCCGGATGGTCAATAATGCGGTGCGTTATCCGCTGCCGTCATGGGTCGGACCATGGGGCAAAAGCGGTTTCTGTATACAATGCAATATGCAGATACAGGCCTATGATAAAGATTCCGGCGATTACAACGGTAAAAGTTATTACGGCACCTGGCTGGAAGATGGTCAGCTGCGCCTCGATAAGATGCAAACTGCCGGCAATAATATCTCTTACGGTTATAAAAAGGTCGGCCGGGGGCGCAGTTGGGATCATCATCTGGTCTATCTGCCCGGTTCCGTGAGTGATGATTATGAATCTGTGGGCCATTTGAATCCGGCCTTGCGCGGGATGGGCCGTTTCCGCATCGATTTCGGAGTTCACAGTTGGCGTGCCGGTTCTGCCGAATGCGGAGTTCAGGAGTTTAATATCGATTTTGCCACCGGCCGGGCTGATGGAAATTTGGAATACAGTGCCGCTTCTGAAATAATCGAAAAGGTCTGGAATATGGATTTCCCGATTCTTGACATTGATCACGCCGATATTGTGACAAATAAATATCAGGCTTTTTTGAAGGAAGAAAATTTTCCGGAATTACCTTATAAATATGTGGAGTAAAAAAGCAATGCAAAAAATTCGTTCAATTTTAAAAATCGGGGCCTCCGGTACCGAGTTGTGTGACTCCTACGGTTCAAGTACCGGAGTCACATTGGAAATCATGAATGGCACATCGTATATTCTGGAGTTTGAATTGCGCAGTGAATCCGCCGGAGAAAGTGCTGTTTTGGCTGATTATCCGGCCGGCAGTTTGCAAAGTGCCGTTTGCTATTTTGCGCTGGACATCAGTTGTGCCAACCGGAGTGATCCGCCTTTGCTGATCTTCAACGGAGTGACTTTGACAACGGAAAAAAGCGGCCGCACGGTGCTGACTGTGCCGTTGAACGGCAATGCCGCCGGCAGTATCACGGCTTTGCTGAAAGGAAACCGCAGCATGGAATTTTGCTGTGAATTGGGCGGTTTTGATGGAGATGGCATGCCGGTCTTCGCCTGGCAATTTCCCTTGACTGTACGCAGCCGGGTCTATTGCGGCAACGGCAGTGAAAGCGTACCGGATGATCCGGAATTTTTTACGGCGGTTCAAGTACAGGCGATAGCTTCAGAACTTGAACGCAAAATCACCGCAGTGGCTGATGCCATTCCGCCGGTGGTGACAACCGATACGCTGATGGTCACTGACACCGGAAACTTTTTTGAAAATTCATCCGTCGAAGCTGTTTTGCAGGAAATCGGTGCAGAACTTGACGGTCTGGAAGCTGTGTTGGAGGGAATCTGATATGAGTATCGCATCTGAAATTGAACGCATCAAGTCCGCCAAAAATGCCGTCCGCAAGGCTATTAATGCCAAAGGCGGATCACTGACGGATACCGACACGGTAAGTGTGTTTGCCGGGGCGATCGACAATCTTCCGGAAGCTCCGGAACCCACTGTATCCGGAAATGCGGTGACGGTTTATCCCGGATATCAATACCGTCAGTGTACGGTGGAAATTCCGGTGGTATCGGCTGAACTTTCTGCCAATACCGTAACCATTCCGGCCGGGTACAATGCCGGCCAGACTCTGACGGTCGCCGAAGCCGGAGAAATAACTGTATCTGAAAACACGGTAACTGTGCCGGTCGGCTATATCGCCGCTGAACGTACTGCAACCATTCCGGAAATGACCATTCTGAATGACGGAGCAAAAATCACTGTGCCGGTCGGGTATAACAAAAGTGTACAGGAGTTTTCAATCGCTGCTTCTTCTTCTGAGATCGAATATGGTTATATTGATGCCAACGGCGATTTCCAGAAGCTTGACCTTTCCGGAGAAACTCCGGTCAACAGCGGGGAACCGGTTGCACTTGAGAATGCCGGACTTTACAAGATAGTCGGCGATGAAGCTGATTATACGAAAGACTGGGTGAAGCCGGAACCTGCCCCGGAAGAACCGGAACCTGCCCCGGAAGAACCCGAACCTGACCCGGAAGAACCGGAACCTGACCCGGAAGAACCGGAACCTGACCCGGAAGAACCCGAAGACCCGGAAGAGTTGGTTGACCCGCCGGCAGACATCCCGGCTGATGATTTTCTTACTCTTACGGCGAATAAAGCCGGATCAACAGTGAGTTCACACAAGTATCTCGATCCGTTCACAGAAGGTTTGCTGTATCGTACTGATAAAACTGCGAAATTTGCCAAATATACTGTCGGGCAACCTGTTGTATTGGCCAACGCCGGTGATTATGTGCAGTTTTGGAATTGTGCTGACAAATTGAATTCGACATACGTTAATGGCGTAGGCACGTCGAGCCACCATACTTTCCGGTTTGTCATGACCGGAAGTATTTCAGCTTCCGGAAAATTGCAATCAATGTTGAATTTTTCTGAAATAAAAGAACGTTGTTTTATAGGTCTTTTCCGGCAATGTGAAGCTCTTACTACCGCTCCGGAACTTTCGGCTGAAACGCTGGCCGTTGGGTGCTATGCGTTTTTATTCGAAGGTTGCCCGAATTTGCAAAGTGTTGATATAAAAGCAACTTCGATTGCTTCTTTCTCTAATTGCATGTTAGCTTTGGTAAAAAATTGTACATCATTGACCAGTATAAAAGTGAGATTTACAAAATGGAATGAAAAAAATATAAGCACAAGCGCCAGTGAAACCGTTAGATGGGTGGAGAATGTAGCGGACGAAGGTACTTTTTATAAACCTGCGGCTTTACCGGAATTTTACGGAGACTCTTTTATTCCTGAAGGCTGGACTGTGGTAAATATTGATGAATGAGGTGAAATATGTCAGCAATAAATAATAAAAATTTTGAACTGCTTTCCGGTAATGTAACGCTCTACCCCGGACAAAGGGTGATCAAAATCGGTGATAAGCTGTTCCCGGCCGGTATCGGCAATAATGCCATGCCGGTAAAGCCGGTGAAGTTCTACAAATGCCGCAGAGTGAATGCTGCTGAAAGAACCTGGGAGGGATATGAAGTCACCTTTGACACTGTCGGGATCGCGGATATTTCCACAACACTGACCACCGGATTGACCTATGGCGAAATCGTGCCGCAACGGACAAACATCTATTCCGCCGATGCATCACAGCTGATACAGGGCGCGATCATGTCAGGCGTGCCAAAACCGATCATGTACAACTCCGGTGAAACGCTTATCAACTGTATCGGTCCGGTGGGGATGTCTGACAGTAACAAAGCTTTAGCTTTGAATGGCGATCGGGATAATACCGGTTGTGATTGCAGAAGTGAATATCAGCCTGCTAATTTTAGTGGATATTATGACGGAGTGTACCATAATCTTCCCGGCTTCCCGGAATCCGCTTCCGGTCACGATTGGGCTTTTGCCATGTGGGCAAATGATTTGAGAGCTGGTAGAGGAACGTTGAGAGTCGGAGGAGAAACTGGAACTTGTTTTAAGCTTATGTTAGACGGATACTGGTACTCATTCACCGCACAAGCTGGAGTTAATAATGAAGCGACCGGCCGGATTGATTTTACACCGAATTTTGCTTTGAAAGAGTGGCAGTGGCAGCATCTGGCAGTCAACTATTCAGCAAGCGATCACAAATTTACTGTATATGTTGATGGTAACTTGTTGGTGGAGATGGTCGATGATTCCGGCGTTGAAAGAAGCTGGAAAGGAATGCATTATGGCAGTAATGGAGGCAATTGCGCTTATGTCTATATTTTTGATCAACAGCTTTCGGTTAATCAGATAAGAACTCTGGTCAAACAGAAGTGGCCGTACGAGGGTATTTATCTGAGCGGTCTGGATGATGTCTACAATATGGATTACGGCATGGATGTGTCGCCGAATGGCGAATTGAAGGCAAACGGTTTATATATGTTCAAGCCGAAATATTACGTCAATGATCCTGAAAGTGGTATGAGTTCTTGCAATATCCAGTGGGACGGCAACAAATGGGAAATTTTTGTCTATGAATATGATGAAAACTGGAACTCAATCAAAAAAGTGATCGCAGTCGGCATGGGCGGTGACGTGCCGGAAGATGCCGAATGGATCGATGTCGGGCACGGGCTGGCAAAAATCGATGCCAGATATGCCAATGGAATTTAGAAATGAGGATTTTGAACGATGCTGATAGATATTCATCACCGGAATGAATGCGGGGATATTATTACGCTTCACCAGGAGCTGGTTATCAAATACAATGGTAAAATGTTCATCGTGCCGGCCGGATTCGAGTGTGACGGGGCCAGTGTCCCCCGCTTTTTGTGGGATTCTGTTTCGCCGCAGATCCATCCGGCAACGTTGCGGGCAGCGGTGGCACATGATTTTCTTTACCGCAATTATGTGCCGGGGTGGACACGCAAAGAAGCGGATCAGCTCTTTTACCACCTCTGCCGGGAAGATGGATTGTCATGGTGGAAAAGTCAGAAAGCCTACTTCGGAATCCGGCTCTTCGGCGGCAGTGCATGGAAAGGAGCAAAATAAATGAGTATTGCCAATGTTATTGCGTTACTGACACTCTGTGTGCCGTTGGTGTTGAGCGTGACCACTGCGGCTGTACGCATATGCAGTAAACTGGAAAAAATCAGTGCTGCATTGGAAAATATGGTCAGCCGTAATGAGTGTAACGCTCTGCGGGAGGCCTGCCCGCTGAAAAAGAATTCTTACCGGAAAAAAGCTTCCGCTTCCCGGTCTCCGGCAGCAGCGGCACGGCGTAAAAGTTCCATGCCGAGAGTTTGATCGGCAGCAACTCCGTGCCCGCCAAGCAGAGCTTTGCCGGTTTCCCTTATTCCCGGAGGAAAACCGGCTCTGGCGGAGATTTGAAAGAAATTGAATGCGGCATTCAGATTTTTTTCTGTCAGTCTGCCGTCTCTGAAACACTCTCCCAGAATAAATGCCGCTTGAGCATCACCGGCCTGTGCCGCTTGCAGATAATATTGCATCGCTTTGGTGCGGTCTTGGGGGGTGCCGATGCCGGCAGCGTAACAATCGCCCATTTTCCGGATGGCCGGCGGATAATTTTTTTCTGCCGCCATAGTAAAGTACCGGAATGCCCCGACCGGATCGTGAGCAGTCATGAATCCGGCCAGCTTCAGCATTCCCATATCGGTCATCGCTCTGGATGAACCGAGAGCGATCGCTTCTTCGTAGAGAGCAATTGCTTTTTGCCGGTCGGCTGCCGTGCCGAAACCGTGCAGAAACATTTCGGCCAATTGCGCCATTGCTTCGGGATTTTTTGCGGCGGCAGCCTTTTCCAAAACCGCAAAACCGGCGGCCGGATCAGGAGGAAATCCTCCGATCCCGGAGCGCAGACAGGCAGCATAAATGACCAGAGCTTCGCTCTCCGGGGCGGTTGTTGAATTAATGTATTTTTCCAGCAACTCCCGCAGTTCCCGGCCGTGATTTGCCGCATCGCTGAAGAGAAAACCGGCCAACAGCAGTTGGGCTTCGGGATCCTCTGTTGCGGCCACCGGCCGGAGAATTTCCATAGCTTTTTCCGGATTTGCGGCAATTTCCGGCAGATCTTCTCCTTCAAATGTTCCGTTTTCAACGCCGTAAAAGAGCAGTTTTGCATACTGGATTGCCGCTTTGCTTATTTTTTGCTGCATGGCTTTTTCAAAAAAGTACATCGCTGCCGCCGGATTTTTTTCTCCTCCCCAGCCGTTGAGCAGACAGAGGGCAAAATTGTATTGCGCCTGCGGATTGCCGGCAATGGCAGCTTTGCGGAACCAGTAGAGGGCCAGCGGCAGATTTTGTTGCCGGTTGCGTCCCGAAAAGTATTCTCCGGCAAGCTGTAATTGACCGGAAATATCTCCGCTTCTGGCCCGGTTCAAAACTTCATCACCCAGGCAGATGAAAACGGCGGCTGATATCGCCGCCGTGAATATGATCTTTTTGCTGAACATCGCTGATTATTTGGAAAGTTCTTTGATCTTCGCTTCCAATTCTTTGATTTTCGCATCCAGCTTCTGCACTTTTTTGGGCAGTGCCAGACGGCCGAGGAAGTCCCGTTGGGATTCGGCCGGTGCGCCAAGCACGATCTGACCCGGCGGCAGACTTTTCATTACCGCACTGGTACCGGCGATCTGACATCCGTCACCGATGGTGATGTGTCCGTTGACTCCGGCTTTACCGGCGAGGATGACTCCCCGGCCCAACTCCGCACTGCCGGCGATACCGGCTTGCGCGACCAGAATGGAACTTTCACCGACCACTACGTTGTGAGCTACCATTACCTGGTCGTCGATTTTTACATTGTCTTTGATAACGGTTTTGCCGAAACGGGCCCGGTCGATGGTGGTATTCGCTCCGATTTCCACATCATTGCCGATGACGACGATACCGGTTTGCGGCACTTTGACCAGGCCTTGCGGACCGGGAACGAAACCGAAACCGTCGGCACCAATGACCACTCCGGGGTGGATGATGCACTTTGCCCCGATTTCACAGCGGTACATCACTGTTACATGAGGATAAAGAATCGTATCGGCACCGACTTTCACTTCATGGCCGATGTAGCAAAGTGCGCCGATGACGGTATTGTCAGCGATGACCGCATCAGCTTCGACTACGGCATTGGCACCGATGGAAACATTTTTGCCGATCACAGCTGACGGCGCAACTGAAGCTGTCGGATGGATACCGGGGGTGGCGGCCGGAGGTTCTTCGGCAAATATTGCGGTAACTTTGGCAAAGGCATAATCGACATTTTCGCAGACGATCAGAGTGCGGTTGTCGGTGGAGGCATTGGCCAAATCTTTGCAAACCAGTACGATTCCGGCTTTGCTTGACGCCAGCAGTTCTTCGTAGCGTTTGCTGCCGACAAAACTCAACTGGTCAGCGGCGGCGTCTTTAATGCCGGAAACGCTGGTGATCACCCGTTGCGGATCACCGCAGACAGTTCCCTGAATGATCTGGGCAATTTGGCTGGCGGTCATGGAAATCTGTTTCATAATCTCATCTTTCTGAAGTGCTTGGGGTTGGTTGCTGTACTGCGGCCCGGTTCAACTCCCGGATCACCGCATCGGAAATATCATTTGCCTGCGGGTAGATCAGCACCACCGGCAGGTCATTGGCACTTTTTCCGGAACGATCCAGAACAAACGTATAATTTTCAGCAGCCGCTCTCCGGCGGACTTCCCGCTGAATATCGGCGATGATTTCCTGACGTCTTTCAGTTTCCAGCCGGTGCAGTTCCCGGGTTCTTTCACCGGTATAGAGAGCGATCTCATTTTCTGTCGTCCGCACCCGTGCCCGGGCGGCTTCGGCGGCTTCGGCGGCACTGCGGCGGTCACTCTCTTTAAGTGCCGGATTCAATGCATTGGTTTCCAACCGTCTGGCTTCGGCCCGCTGTGCCTCAAGCCGGGTGTTGAGCTGGGTCATGTAGAGCCGTGCGGCTTCCGCCTGCCGGGTGAGAAATTCTTCTGCGATCCGGCTTTTGTAATACTCCCGGAAAACCCGGTCGAGATCGACCACGGCAATACGCAGTTTATCCCCCGCCATCACGGCGAGGGTTCCGCACAACAGCATGACGGAAAATAATTTTTTCATAGATCAAATTGAATTGGATGTATAGTTCGGAGCATCTTTGGTAATGACCACATCGTGCGGATGGGCTTCGCGTAATCCGGCGGCACTGACTCTGACCATTTTTGCCTTTTCCTGTAATTCGGCGATGGTTCTGGTGCCGCAATATCCCAGACTGTAACGCAAGCCGCCGACGAATTGGTGGATCACGTTGCGCACTGCACCGCGGAAAGGCACCATTGCTTCGATGCCCTGCGGAACAAGTTCGTTGTCATCTTCCACATCATCCTGACCGTAACGTTCACGGCTGCCCTTGTTGCATTTCATGGCTTCCAGTGATCCCATACCGCGGTAGGTGACATAACTTCTGCCTTGATGGAGTACCACATCGCCGTTGCTTTCGCTGGTTCCGGCCAATGCGGAACCCATCATCACACTGGATGCACCCACGGCGATCGCTTTGGCAACATCCCCGGTCTGTTTGATACCGCCGTCAGCGATGACCGGAATATCTTTGGGAATGGCACTGCGCACGGCGTAAACTGCTGAAACCTGCGGTACACCGACACCGGCAACCACCCGGGTGGAACAGATCGAACCCGGTCCGATACCGACTTTGACACCGTCGGCACCGGCATCGGCCAGAGCTTGGGCTCCTTCAGCAGTGGCGATATTGCCGGCGACGATATCAACTTTGCTGCCGTAACGATCTTTGAAAAGGCTGACCGTTTCGATGACACCTTTGGAATCGCCGTGGGCCGTGTCGATCACCAGCGCATCGACACCGGCATTGACCAGCGCATCGGCCCGGAGTTCATCGTAAGGACTGATCGCCGCCGCGACCCGCAGCTGATGGCGGCTGTCACGGTTGTATGCCGGTTCGTCACCGGCGATCAGAGTTTTGACATCGAGGAAGCTGAAAAGTCCGGTAAGTTTACCGTCTTTATCGGTCATCGGCAGTTTGCCGACTTTGTTTTTGAGCATGATCTGATAAGCATCGGCGATGGCGGTATCTGCCGCAGCCGAAATCGGATTTCTGGTCATCACTTCACTGATTTTGATGTTGTAATCGGTGAGGAATTTGATATCCTTGCTGGTGATGATGCCGACCACCCGGCCGTTGTCATCGACGATGGGGAAGCCGGAAAAGTTGTATTTTTTGCGTTTTTTCTCAGCGAGCATTTCAGCGACGGTCTGTTCCGGGTGGAAGACCACCGGAGTGCGGATGACGCCGTTGAGATAAAGTTTCACTTTGCGGACCTCTTCGGCCTGACGCTCCGGAGAAAGATTTTTGTGGATCACACCGATACCGCCGAGGCGGGCCATGGCGATGGCCATTTCGCTTTCGGTGACTGTATCCATGGCGGCACTGATAAAGGGGATATTCAATTTGATGTTGCGCGAAAAAAAGGTGCTGACATCAGCATCATGGGGCAGAAAGTCTGAATATTGAGTGACCAGAGAAATATCGTCGAAGGTCAAACCTTCAAAGGGAAAAGCCGCCATAAACTGATCGATGTAACGCATAGTGATTTTTACTCCATAATTAGTGTATAGTATACCGTTTGCTTAATATACCATATGCCGGCAAGTTTTTCAAGGATTTTTCCGCATAAATCTGCTGAATTTTTTGTTATTCAGTAATGTTCCGAATGCTGTGAAAACGGTATATTAAAGTTATATGCGGCAATTTCCGCCACAGACAAAATATACCATGGAAGGTTAGATTTGTCAACTGTCAAACAAAGTTTGACAGCACCCGGCTTGTCCGGGCGCAGCTTTATGCGAAGACTGATGGATGGATTGCGAAAGGAAGGTCGGGTTTTGCGATGAGTACGCAACAGGAGTGTACTGTGTACTCGACTGTTGCGGCGCAGGAGCAAGGCGCGAGATTCCCCGCAAGCCGCCGCCGCAGGTTATATTTTTCACAAAAATCAAGATAATAACCAAAAATAAAAAAAGAAAGCAGGTGTGTTACTCGCGGCGACACGACGTACAGTAAGCTCAAAAGAGAGCCCGATGCAAATATTGTTCCGAGAAGAACCTGCTTTCTGACGGTGAATATATATCGTTGCGGCGGATTTTTCAAGCGATTTTTACAAAAAAAATGTATTTGATGTTGAAAAATCCGCCGGTGGAAGCTATCTTTTGACAATGGAGGTGCAGCGTGAATACTGAAATAAAAATAAGTATGCTTGAAGGGTGCGGCGGATTGTTTCCGGTCAAAGCCCATGAGGATGATGCGGCATTTGATTTGCGTGCGAGAGAGGATATGGTATTGGTTCCGGGGCGCAGTACTCTGGTGCCGGCCGGTTTCCGGATCGAATTGCCGGTGGGGTTTGAAGCACAGATCCGTCCCCGCAGCGGATTGGCCTTGAAACACGATCTGATGCTGACCAATTCTCCCGGCACGGTCGATGCCGGATACCGCGGGGAGGTCGGCGTGATCATGTACAATGCCGGAAGTTCGGATTTTGAGGTGAAACGCGGCGACCGTATTGCGCAGATGGTTATCTGCAAGCTGCCGGAAGTGACTCTGGTTTGCAGTGATGATTTGAGTGAAAGCGGCCGCGGCGAGGGTGGTTTCGGCAGTTCCGGGCGCAAGTGACCGTTGGAAAATTTACCGGGATTTGCGGAATTTTCCCGGCGATATCCCGGTCTGTTTTTTGAACCATGCGGCAAAGTAATAGCTGTTGGAAAAGCCCAGTTCCGAGGCGATCATCCGCAAAGTGTATCGGGTATTGGTCAGGTATTGTCTGGCGTAATTCAGACGGTAACTTTGCAGATAATTCATCGGAGTAACGCCGAATTCCTTTTTAAATATCCGCACCGTCTGTTCCGGGGTGCGGCTGATGAATTTTGCCAGATCGGTAAGTTTCAGCTGTTCCCGGAAGTGTTTGTGGATATACTCGCGCAGCAGCAGACCGCTGCGGCTGCTCTGTTCAAAGGTGAGATTCATCCGGTGGGAACTCAAGTTTGCAATGATTTTATGGAGTTGCAAAGCGAGCTTCAGTGCGGTTTTTGAATCAGGATTGCCAACCAGATCTATCATGGCCGAAAACTCCTCATGCAGCGGACAATTGCGGAAAAGCACACTGTTTTCCAATGCATACGAGGTGATCAGAGCCTGCGGCAGCGGGCCGCTGATATTGATCCACAACTTTTCCCACGGATCTTCCGGGTTGCTCCAATACTCCAGAAAGGTATCCGGATGCATCAGATAGCAATCCCCCGCGCGGGGGTGGAAAACCTGGTTTTCCACCCTTAATGTACCGCTTCCTCTGATCACATATTCCAGAACATAAAAATTCACTCCGTCCAGCCGGGTGATATGGTATCGCGGATCGGGATAGGTGATGCCGACTGCACCGAGATGGTAGGCCGGTTCCGTGGCACTTCTGTCGAGGAACCACATTTTTTCTTTGTAGTGCCAGAAGATGTTGCGGTCTTTGATAATACTCATTGCTGTCTCCGTATCTGATACTCCGGAATAAAGATAATCCGGCATGATGAACTTTGCAAATAAAAAAAGAATAAATATCAAAAAAACACATCTTTTTTGGAATTTGAATATTTTTTTGACATGTTTTTTACGCTATAATATTAGGCGTTGCAATTCAACCCAAAAAAATTATGGAGGTTTGTCATGTCAAAAAAACAACATTTTACTCTTATCGAATTGCTCGTAAGCACAGTTATCTCATCATTGCATTTTTTGAAACAAAAAACTGCGATTGAAACTAAACAAAGAATACCGCTTTTCTTGAAAAGAGGAGTGGGGTTTGGGGAGAGGGGAAAAACCTCTTTTCCCGTGAAAAGAAGTTTTTCCCCTCTCCCCAAG
>JAFVZS010000023.1 GCA_017508015.1 Lentisphaeria bacterium | reverse complement strand
TCGGCGGACTCAAGCTCGGTCGAGTATGGTTATACACTCCCTCGTTTTCGCCTTGATTTGGCTGCGACCTTGCCTCGCACTGCATCCACCGGTCGAATCTAACTTTTTTCAGTTGCTAAAACAGCCTGCGCTGTAGGCTTGTGGGTAATCTCGCGCCTTGCTCCTGCGCCGCAACAGTCGAATACACAGTACACTCCTGTTGCGTACTCATCGCAAAAACCGACATTACCAAAAAATAAAAAAAAGCACCGGATGTTATCCGATGCTTCCGTAAAATAATGGCGAGAGAGACGGGACTCGAACCCGCAACATCCACCGTGACAGGGTGGCACTCTAACCAGTTGAGCTACTCCCCCGCGCCATATCTTTGCCGGTTGCTGACATCGTTATGTTTCGCTGTCAACAGTTACATAAAATACATCATTTTTAGAAAAATGCAAGCGTTTTTCTCAAGTTTTTTGCAAAAAAAATAAAAAAAATAACTTCAATGCAGAAAAACAGCTTTTTCAGGTTGACATTTGACCGTTTTTGAACTATCTTTAGAGATCGTCTTCAACATAAATGAAAGGATATTATTATGGCTATTGAGTTGAAAAATGATTCTGACCGTCTTTCTTATGCTCTGGCAATGAATTTTGCCATCAGCATCCAGCAGCTGCCGGTAAAGGTTGATTTGCCGCTGCTGGGCAATGCGGTGGCGGAAATTCTCAACGGCGGAGAATTTCAACTGACCAAAGAAGAGTATGCCGTTCAAATGCGCCGCCTGCAGGAACTTTTGCAGGAGGTCGAGGCTAAGAAAAATGCCGGCAGTGAAGAAATTCTGGCCGCCGAAAAGAAGTTTTTTGAGGAAAACGCTAAAAAACAGGGCGTGGTCACCACCAAAAGCGGTTTGCAGTATCAGGTGCTGGTCGAGGGCAACGGCGAAAAACCCGGTCCCCGCGACACGGTGAAAGTCCATTATGAAGGTCAATTGCCCAACGATACTGTTTTTGACAGTTCCATCGCCCGCGGTGAACCGATCGAATTTCCGCTTGACCATGTGATACCGGGCTGGACCGAAGGATTGCAGTTGATGAAAACCGGAGCCAAATACCGCTTTTTCATCCCCTCACGCCTCGGTTACGGTGCTCATGGAGCCGGCAACGCCATTCCGCCGCACTCAACTTTGATCTTTGTGGTTGAATTGCTCGGCGTCAAGCATTGAATTTTTCCGTCTGGCGGATGAAAAAGCAGTATCGCCCCATTTCGGGGAGGATATTAACGAGGCAATTTCAAAAATCCTCAAAAATTCTTGAAATTCATCGTTGCGGTCTGACAAAATCCGGGAACAAAAAATCCACGTCACTTCCAATCCGGAAATCTGACGTGGATTTTTGTATTTTACCGACTGCTGTTACCGGGCGGTATTGCCGGCTTCTTTCTTCTCGTTTTCGATCTTTTCAAAGGCGGCTTTGTCAGCCAGAGAAACTTCTCCGTCGACCATGCCGTTGTCAAGATCATTTATTTCGGCCCGGGCTTTAAGATCCCGGAAAAGCCGGATCATATCCTTGATACCGCCGATACCGAACCAGAAGGTCGTGATCACTGCCACGATACCGGGTATGATCAGGAAGGTTATCAATATATAGTTGCTCCAGTTTGCCATGGAAATCGGCGAAATCGTATTGATGATGATTACCACCACAAACATAATGATAAATCGGAATACGATAGAGTAAATAAACAAACTCCAGGCGATGATCTTATCTCCTCTGGTGTATTCCGGAGTGATGCCGACCATTTTGCGGATGATACCTTTGAAACTCCAGTCGCTTTTGGTTTGCACTCCGCCATCCACGGCATAAATTCCCCGGTGCAGCAGCCGGTCAAGGTTGAATTTCTCCTTGCCCGCATTGGTCAGATGCGACACCACGCAGTAAATAACCATCGTGATAAGCATGGTAAGGAAGTACAATTCGTAACTGTTGATCGGGCATCTTTCCGCATTCATATTCCATTCAATGATCGGATTGAAAGGCCGGGAAACCGCTGCAAGGAAGTTGCCGACACTTTCCACCATGCCGTGCTCTTCCAGATACGGGTAGATCGCATCCGCCCATTTGCGCTGCAGAAATATGCTGCCCAATCCCAGAGCCATACCGGAAAGCAGAGAACTCCATGCGCCCCAGACGTTTCCGAAACGGCTGTATAATCCGAAGATCATCACCGGACCGCAACCGCCCTGCCACATGGTGACCATCATCGCCACAAAGAGGTTGATGTAGTCCAATTGTGACATGAAAAATGAACCGAAGAAGAAAATCACACCGATACCGAGCGAAACCAGCCGGATCATCATCATGTGCTGTTTCGGGGTCAAAGGTTTCTTGATCATCGGCAGAATGATATCCTGTGAAACCGTGCCGGCGGCACTGTAAATACGGGAATCGTCAGTGGAGATCATCGCCAGCACCATCAGCAGCAGGAATAATCCCAACATGCCCGGCGGCAGAATATGCCGGATGGATACTGACAGCATCATCTGATTGTAAAGAGCTCTGAATTGCTGGGTGAGGGCATCGCCGTTGCCATCCGGATCGTTCTGGAATTCCACTCTGGCGGCATCGATGTAAGGAGTATCCAGATTCTGTTTGTCTGACAGCGGGGTATCTCTGCCGATAACGTGATTGTGTTGAGGAATATTGCTCACTGAAGTAATGATGTTATCCCGGATCTCTGCCGTTGGAGCGATTTCCCGGGCGACCTGTGAACTCAATTCCGTACGGATCACTCTGGCATCCTGCGCATAATTGACATGATTCATCACCGTCAGGATGGATACGGCGATCAAAACATAAAAGATCACATACAAAGATGCCCGCCAGTCAGAGAGCAAACCTGCCATCTTTTGTTCATGCGCCGAGCGGGCACGGCTGGCTCCGCCGGTGACCCAGCTGCCGCGGTGGATGATCAGATCGAGAATATATACGCTGATGTAGAATAAGTTGAAGTCTTTCAACTTTTTGATGTCATAAGGATTGAGAAAACTTTCTCCTTCAGCCCGGTCACCCAGCACCGGGGCCATTTCCTCAAACCAGGAAAATTTATACAGGCAGAAGACGATGAAAGCCACCAGCAGCGGATACATCAGCAATCCCTGCAAAGTGTCGGTGATCGTGATCCCCAGGTCGCCGCTGATACAGATGATGCTCAATGCCAGTATCAGACAGACTAAAATCAAGGTGCCGAAGGTGTTGAATTCAATTCCCAGAAAGGTGAAATGAGTCGGCAGATCAAGCACATAAATGAAAAATCTCGCCGCAACTGCCGGCATGATCATATTGGCCAATATTTCAGAAATACTGCGCAATGCTGCGGCAAACATCCGGAATTTCCGGCTGTAACGCATTTCCAGAAACTGTCCGATACTCAATGCTTTGGTTTGGCGGTAGCGGTAAAAGAAAAAGCCGGTCAACCCCATGATCACGGTTACCGGCAAGGCCAGATTCTGCCAGAATGCCAGTGCAAAACCGGTTTTGTAGTGAGTTTCCACATAGGCGACCAGACCGATGATGGATAAACCTCCGGCAACTCCGGCCACGGAGATCAAATAGCGGCCGCACAATCTTCCGGTGGATAAAAAGTCCACCACACCCCGGATATATTTTTTGGAATATATGGCCATATACATCACAAATGCCAATGGGACAAATAAAACCAAATAATCTATCCAGGATAACATATTCCACACCTCTTGCTTTTTATTGTGATCGATATTTTTTGACGGAAGTCCTGATGATATGGACTTATTTCATTAATATAGTGCGACTGCCGCCTGAAATCAAGAGAAAACAGTGGAAAAAAGCGCAAAAAATCAGCAGAATAAAAACGGGGCATTGCCACCAGGTTCAGGTTTGGCAACTGCCCCTTGTTTCAACAATGACTTTTAAGAATTTTTGAGGGATTTTGAAATTGCCTCAATATAATATGGAGTAGTGTTGAGTACGGTCAAGCCGGTTTCACCGAAAATTTCCACGCGGATGAAGTGTTTTGCTTCATAATCGGGCAGGGTGATATCCATATCCACGCTTTGTGCATCGGGATTGAGTGACACAATTACTTTATCATCGGCATAGACCCGGATTTCAGTGATTTTTTCCTTGCGGGTTTTTGCAGTGACATGGAGCAGTTTTTCCGTGCCGGAAATTTCATCACCGGGAATGGCTCCATTGAGCGTGATATCCGCTTCGTTGAAACTCAAGGCGGAAATGGTGTGACCATTGCGGATGGCTTTGGTCACAGAATCGCGGCAGGGCTTTTCACCATTGAGATAGATGAAGTTCACCGCCGGATAATCGACGATGCGCTGGAAACCGAAAAGGTCAACGGAAACCATCGATGCCATTTTGCGGCCGGAAAGCCAGAATCTTTCCATTTCGGTTCCCTGCCAGGTTTTCAGCGGCTCCTGATCGACCGCATCAAAGGGCAGATCGAACCAGTAGTCCAGATTCCACGGGTGCGTGGCAATGGCGATACCGTTGTTGCGGTGGATATGATCCAATGCTTTTTTCTGGTAGGCTGCAACATCCGCATCGCCGAAAAGACTGCGGGTGAATTCCGGGGTGTAGGCATTGTGATCGATGCCTACCGCCAGAATGTGATAAACGTTGTGGTTCACGCCGCCATGCCGGTCGCCCCAGTTGAAAGGATGATACTCCTGACCGTCGAGGAACAGAACCTTATCATCGGAATATTTTGCCGGATTGAGTTTGCCGCCGTAAGGTGCGGCATCTTTCACGGCAAAACTGCAAATGTCAAAGCCCATATAACGCATCATGGCATTGATGGTGCCGGGGGCGGAGTCTGCGCCGTACCAATCCAGCGAATGCATATGCACGGTAAGTTTGTAGTTGCGTTTACCGGCGGGGAATTCCGGAGTTTTCACTTCCGGCGGAGTGATACCGTTTTTAAAGTTCTCAAAATGCGCCATCAAATTGCGCATATATTTTTTCCAGAATGCCAAACATCTTTCCGCGCCACTGTCAAGCACTTCCGGTACAAGTATCTGGTTGAGGAAGTAGAGACCTCTGCCGTATTTCGCCTGTAAAACCAATGCGCCGTTTTTGATGCCCGGATCCATATATGAACCGAGCGTTTCCCACTGACCGTCAGCCATAAAGCAGCTTAAAGCGGCGGTGGCGACAGTTTCTGTGGGATCTTCGAAGGTACTGCGGTGGCTGAGCAGACGGAAAGTGTTCACCTTCATTTCCCAGCCGATCAATTCGTCATGAGTGATCTTTTCGGGATAGTTGAAAAGCGATTTTTCCTCCATCCACGGCATCATATAGCATTTGTAAGGTCTGCCGATGAATACCGTATCTATATAGCGGTTGATCAGCGTGGTTTGACCGAGTTCATGCGGCAGGAAATAGGGGGCCCAGCGTTCATAATTCTGGTGCATGAAAAAGAATATACCGCCGCGGGCGACCCATTCGCGGATATATAACTCATCGTTTTCGATGAAATCATTGAAGCCATTCTGTTCGACCAGAGCAATGTCGTAATTTTCCAGATAACCGCGTTTGGAATAGTCGATCTTTTCAATATCGTAGCCCTCGGCTTTGAGAAATTCGATAAAACTCCAAGTTGGTCTGCACCAGTGTTCAAAATATCCGATACGCATAAAAAACTCCTTTTTTTCAGGTTCCGTAATAATGTATCGCAGGAGAATTTCTATGTCAAGAGTTTATCTGGATAAATTGAGCAGATTTCGCCGCAGTTGCCGGATCGCCGCCGGATTGTTCCACGCTTCGATCAGCAGATCATCCAGCGCAGGGCGGTGAGTGCGGGAAAGGGAAAGGAGCAATTCAGCATCTTCCATACCGGCTTTGAAAAGCATCAGACGCAATGTCGGCATCGCCAGACGTGAATCGGGTGCAGGAGGATAGATCAGGAAACCGTCACCGAGCATATCGTGATTTCCGGTGGGGCGGCGGTAACCTTGAAACTCCTGCGCCGGGAAGTTGGCAAATTGAGCCGGAGTATAACGGTTGAGTGACCAGAAAAGGAATCCCTGCGCTCCGGCATTGATGCCGTAAAGCGGAAAGAGCCGGTTGCGGATGGGATTTTCCAGCAAGGTCAGACCGAAATCACTGCATCCGTAATACCAGAACATCTGTTCTTTGGCCCGGTAAGCATCATATTGTTCCCGGTTTTTGCCTTTCCCGGCATCGACGGCGGGCATGGTCGGACACATAATCACACTCAAATAGTCCGGGGCGATCTTGCCTCTGGTGATCAATACCGGCAGCCGGTAACTGTAAGATTTCATCAATGGATAGATGACCGGCAGGATATCTTTTTCCGCTCTGGCATTGGCTTCATCCCAGAGTTGGATATAGGCATAGGGTTGCCAGCGGCGCTGTTCGATTTCTTGAGTGACTGCGGCAAGATAGGCGTGGAATATCTGCTGACGGTGCGGAGCGATTTTTCCGGGAGTCTGTCGGGCAAAGTCGGCATCGGATTCGCCGGGTATCCGGGTGGTGCGGGGCAGATTGTAGAAATATTTGCCGAACCAGTGGGAGTCACCGGCCTGCATCGCATTGCCGCCGTGATTTATAACATAATCGTAAAAGGCGAGCAGATTGCTGATATCCACGGAGTAGCTGCCGTTGCGGTCACGTTGAACCGTAAAGGCACGGAAAGCATGGTTTTCATCCGCCAGCACCGGGGTGACTCTGGCCCGCAAAGCGGCATCCAGATAAGGAGTCAATTCGGCGAGCGTCACCGGGCCGGAAGCACCGTTTTGCCGGGGAATGCGGTTGGGAAATATCCAGAAACTGGTGCGCAGAGCTGGTCTTTCCGGCATGATGAACCGGGCGACGGTCAAGGTGATATCGATTTTTTGACTGCCGATGGTGATTTTGCCGCGGTAAGTGCCGGGAACGGCATTGCGGCTGACGGCCAATTCGGCAAAGATGGCGGAAGTTTGATCTTTTTCCAGAGTTATGGAACCGTTTTCCACCGGGCAGAGGATATCCGGGATGCGGTCGGCCAGTTTATCCGGCGTGATCCCGGTCGGGGCAGTTGGCACGAAAAGCAACCGGTAGATGCGGAAATTAGAGGTATCGAGTTTGTTGCCGGCATGGTCGGTGAATTCACCGAAAGTCACCGGCACATTGCCGCCGGAAAAATTTTTTCCGGGAATGATCATCACTTGCATATCATCACTGCCGCCTCTGGCGCAAAACAGCTCATCGGCTCCGGCAGTCGGCATCTTATCCATGCCGTAGGGGTAGATCAATTCATCCGGATAAACGGCATAAAGTTTGAATGGTTCATTGCCGTTTTTGTCCTGCCATGCAGAGAATTTTGCCGCGCATGAGGCGGCTCTTTCAAAGGGGGCTTTATCATCGAAACTCAATTTGGAAAAACGGATTTTGCCTTTTCCGGCATGGGATGGGGTTGAACCGTGTACGGTGATTTTTTTGATTTTGGCAAAGTCAAAATCTTTGGGCGCACCGGTCAAAGGATGTTCCCAGATGATACCTTGCTTTGCCCGGTAAAACTCCTTGCTCACCAGATAGGAAATTTTTTTCCCGTTGATATCGGTCAGGGTGAACATGAATCTCCCGGAGCGGTAACCTTGCGGCGTATCGGCCTGAAACTCTGCCCGTACCCGGCGCATTTTGCTTAAATCCAGCGGAGAATCAAAGTTGAGATGGGCAAAATAAGTGTCGGTATTCGGGTAGCGGTGCGGAGTGGTGAATTCAACTTCCACGGCCGGGTATGGTGCTGCGGCATCCGGAATATTTTTTACCGACATTTGCCGCCGGTAGAAGTGATTGAAGTACCATTGCTGCAATTCTCCCTGCCATTCAACGGCAAAGAGCAGCGGTGCGGAAAAAACAGCCAACAGAAAAAGAAGAGATTTTTTCATAGTAAATTTTCCAATTAAAGATTTTGCAAATAATTGACCGCATCACCGGCTTTACTGCGGAGCATATCGGGCAATTCCGGGTGCTCCCATGCCTGATTGAGAATGATCCTGATATCAAGCAATTCCATAATGGCACTGCGTTGTTCGCCGGTGAGCAGATGTTCTTTTTCATTGAAAAGCTTTTGCAGTGCGGCAAGATATTCAAAGTCATCCATGCCGCTTCTCCACAGCTGCATCCGGCAGGAGCTCATCGGTTCGGTATTTCCCGGTTCCGGCGGATAAAGCATGATCCCGTCGCCCATACCTTCTTTGATTCCGGTGGCACTGCGGTAGGTCGGCCACGGCCGGGCCGGGAAATTCTGTACCTGACTGATATTGTAGTAGTTCAACGCCCAGAAAAGATAGCCGTCGACTTTACCGGCAAAACAGTAAAGCGGCAGCAGCCGGTTGCGAACCGGTACTTCACTGATCGTCAATCCGTAACTTACACAGCTGTACACCCAGGGAGTTCTGCCGAGACGGCGGGCGTTGGCACTGTAACCGGTGCCGTTATCAAAACCGTTGTCAAGTGCCGGTATGCTGGGAACCGGCATTTTAACGAATGCGGCCAGATCATCGGGAATGGATTTGGTCAGTGCCAGACGGATATCCGGGGCCAGACGGGAAACTGTGCCGTAGAGCAGCGGCAGGATCGTTTCCCGGGCTTTGACATTCGGTTCATCCCACAACTGCATGTAGGCGAATTCCTGCCATTGGCCGGTGGCGAGAAAGTCACGGACCTGTTGCAGATAGGCCTGCAAAATTTGCTGACGGTGCGGCATGATTTTTGCCGGATCGTGTTTGGCCAGATCTTCCGGGGATTCTCCGGTAAAGCCGAAAGGTTTGGGTAAATTGAAAAGTCTGCGTCCGAACCAGTGGGTGTCAGCCACGTGGATGGCGTTGCCGCCGTGATTCATGACGTAAGTATAATAATTTTTCCATGCGCTCAAATCCACGGAGTAAGTACCGTCACTTTGCCGGGTGATGGTAAATGGTTCATCTTCGGGATTTTCAGTAGTGAGAATGGGGGTCATTTTGGCTTCAAGTGCGGCATCGATCCACGGGCGCAGATCTTCAAAGGTCGCCGGGCGCGATGGATCGTGCCGGGAAATACGGTTGGGAAAGAGCCAGAAACTGGTGCGCAGTGTCGGTCTTTCCGGCATGGTGAAGTTATCCACGGTAAGCGTGAGGGCGACTTCCTGACCGCCGATGAGCAGTTTGCCGGTGTAATTCCCGGCTCCGGCAGAGCGCGGAACAGTAATTTTGACCCATAACGCAGTAATGCGGTTGCGGTAAAGCGGAACACTTCCGGCAAATTTGCCGGTCAGCGGCCGCAGAATATCCGGATAATGCCCTTCATAAACACCATCAACGGTCTCCGGCAGAGTCGGCACGAAAAGGATCTCGTAAAACTTCACACATTCCGGCGGCAGTTGAGAACCGTTTGCCGCCGTGAAGTTGGTGGCGGCAACGGTGATTGATCGCCGGGGATCTTTTCCGGGGGAGATGACCAGTTGCAGATCATCGCAACCGCCTTTGGCGGTGCGCAATTCAAAAGGCTTGCCGGGGGCGGAAAATCCGGTGGAGTCCGGAAAAATGATCGTTTCCGGAGTGACCGGGATAATTCTCAACTGCGGATCGTCTGCCATTGCCTGTTGAAATGCGGCCGCTCTGGCAGTTTCATTTTCCATGGGGGCGTCGGCATCAAAGGTGAGATTTTCAAGAATAACCACGCCCCGGTGGGCGTGGACGGGGGCGTAACCGGTAAAAGTCACGGTGGCGATGTGTGCTGAATCAAAGCCGCGGGGAAATCCGGCAAGCGGCAGTTCAAAAATCCGGCCATCCCGGAATCTCCATGACTCTTTACCGATACAGAAGGAGACTTTTTTCTGATTTTTATCGGTCAATTCGATGTACCATCTGCCGGAGTAGTAGCCGTGACCGACGATGGTGGTAAGTTTACCGGTCATGCGGCGGCAGCTGCTCAAATCCAGCGGCGTTTCCGGGGTGTATACGGCCTTGTACATCGGCGGGTCGAAGTAGTTGAAGTTTTTGACATAATCGATCCGCAGACCGGGAATGCCGCCGTTAACCGGCAGGTCGCGGGCGGAAAATTCCGGCACTTGCATCGTGGTAAAGTGATCATCGCACTTATTCATATATTCAAAAGTGCGGGGACTTAAAGGGGTGTAGTAGTTTACTCCGAGATTTTCACACAGTGCAGTCTCCCACCCGGCGGCATTCAGAAACAAGGCACAAAAGAGGCTTGCGGCAGAGAGCAGACGATTCATAAGATCAGAGTTCTCCGGTGTAGCCCAAATCCGCATTGGTCGTGCGCCACATCGGGCCGCTGGTCGGGAATGAATTATCGTAACTGCCGACATGACCGTCGACGTGGACGGCATTCATCATCTTATTGTGGCGGAAACCGAACATATCTTTATCTGCCCAGCCGTAGATCTGACCGAAGTTGCGGCTGATATTGGCCTGACCGTCGTTGTTGTAATCCATCACGGCGACCACGGATGAGGGAGTGCCGAATGATGAAATATGATTGCCGTGTATCCAGCACGGGCTTTTACTGGGATCCAGACCGTAGTGATCAGCGGCGACATGAGTTGAATAGGCATAGGATGAACGCAGGTAGATATGCAAGGTGCCGTTGGTATTGGTTCCGGGGGTGGCTGACGGGCAGTGCAGTGCGCTGGATTCGATATCTTCAGCTTTCCAGTAGACACTTCCGTAAAGGTAAGGGGGGATTCCCAGATACGGCATTACCCGGATGAACCACGGAGCATTACCCAAATGGGCATCGCCACTCTTGGCCCCACCGGCGGAAAGCGGCATCCGGCCGTCATTGTCATCGAGGTAGTTATTGATCGCCATACCGATCTGTTTCAAGTCGGAAACACAACTGGCACTTCTGCCCCGCTCTCTTGCGGAATTCAATGCCGGAAGCAGGATGGCGGCAAGGATGGCAATAATGGCGATGACCACGAGCAATTCGATCAATGTGAAGCGGGCCCGCTTCATAATTACCGGTAATGATGAAAGATGTTTCATAGCATAAATCCTTATTTTATTGATGGTTGAAAAGAATATCTACCGTAAAATATAGGTAATTTCAGTGACAGATGCAAATAAAATCCGGAAAAAATCATGGTGCAAGAATGGTGCAAAATTTATTGGACTCTATATGACTCATTTATGCGCCATTTGAAGCAGTGGATCAACCGGGACGGCAGCTTTTTGTGCCGGTACCGGTAAATATGCTTGAAATGCGTTTTTCAGTTGTTCCCGGTTTCCGGGCTGCATTTCAAGCCGGGAATGATGGATACGCCATCGGGGATGGCGGCGATTTTGGCATCGGGAGAGGTGTGTTTGAAAGCGATTTGCAAAGCCTCTTCAATGGAAGAAGCGGCATCGAATTTCATATCTCTGATCATTTGGTGATCGGCGTGCCGGGTAACGATAATGATTTTGAATCTGGTCATGATCCGCAGCAATATCTGGTATTGCCATTGATCCGGAGTGGTTGCATTGCGCGGGATGGCGGAAATGGTATTCAGCAATCCGGCAGGAGAACTCATGTTTTTCAATGTTTGATAAAATGCTTCACCGCCGTGTCCATCGGAACAACCGGCGCAGAGGATGATCACGCCGCCGTCACGGCAGACTGCTTCTCCGGCGGTCATGCCTTTGACTGCCTGATAGACATTCTGATCCAGCGGATAACCGCCGTTGGAAGTTATGACGATATCGGCTTGGGGAATGGGGATGCAGCAGTGGGTTTTCAGAAAATCACAGCCGGTGAGGTGGGCACTTTGAGCATTCCCGGCAAAGGCTTTAACGATTTTTTTGTCACTGTTGATGACCACATTGACGATGAATGCCAGCCCCGCTTTACGGGCGGCAGAGAGCATATCGGCATGAATGGGGTTGTTATCCAGTATGCCGGTACGGGCAAATGGACTGTTGATAAATTCGGCGCAGTGGTTGGCCATGACGGTTTCTCTGGCGGCGATTCCGGGCAGAACGCTTTTTCTGCCGCCGGAAAAACCGGCAAAAAAGTGCGGTTCAATAAAGCCCTCCGCAATGAGCAGACCGGTTTCGACAGCTGTGCGGTTGAGACGCAATGCTCCGCCGGATGGCAGAGCACCGAGATCGACCATGGCACTGTCGTCGTCAGCATCGTGAACGATGATTTTTTCATTATCGACGATATCCTGACCTAATTTGGCGATCAGCTCATCTTTGCCGGTCTGCCGGTGACAGCCGGTGGCGATCAGGATCGTGATATCGATTTGCGGATTGCCGAGACGCAGACGGCGGAGCATTTCCGGGATGATGAATTTGCTGGGAACCGGCCGGGTGTGATCACTGGCGATGATCACGCATGAGCTTTTTCCCCGAGCGAGCTGCTCCAACGGCGGGGAATCAATGGGGTTATCCATCGCCCGGACGACTTCAGCATATCCGTCTGCCGCGGCGGGGGGCAGGGCGGATTCATAGATGCCCAGCAGATTTTCATCGGGGATTTGAGCGGTCATGCCGCTGTGTCCGTAGGCGATATGGATATTTTTCACAGAGTTATTCCGCTTTGGCAGTGGAGTTGAATAATTCTCCGAAAGCCAGATTCTGTTCTTTGGCAAGCCGGATGATACCGGCGGCGACGAAGAGTGCGCCGTTGCGCTGAAAGTGGATACCGTCTTCTTTACCATCAGGATAGGCCGGATATTTGCCCGGAGGAATCATGAGAAAAATATTGCGTGCTTCCTCTTTGCCCATGCGGGTGAATTCGGCCAGCATCCATTTGGTGCAGTCGATAAAAGCGACCTTTTCAGTACGGGCGACTTCACAGGTCGCATCGTAGTAAAGCTGCTGGGTGGAAGAAAGAAATGCACCGTTGGCATTGAAGTGGGCGCATACGGTGAGCGGCAGCAGTACGGCAGTTGCGCCTTTGGCTCTTACTTCGGCGATATAGCGGCGCAAGTTGGCGGGAAAATCGGTTTGGGGATCGGCGTAACGGTAGAGATTCTGTTCACCTTTAGCTGAATCATTGTGACCGAATTGAATGACGACGAAATCTCCGGGTTTGACCTGTTTGATGATCGCATCCCAGCGGCCTTCTGAGCGGAATGATTTACTGCTTCTGCCGCCGGTGGCATGGTTGTGGATATTCACGCCGTCTTTGGCAAAGAGGTGAAGTACCGCTCCCCAGCCGGTCAATGGAGCGCGTTCCGGGGGATAGGTCGCCATGGTGGAATCTCCGGCGAGATATACATCGACCGCCATAAGCATCGTGGAAAGCAGGGAAAGAGTCAGCAGAGTAAGTTTTTTCATGTTTCAAATTCCTTTTTTATGTGTTTAAGAATGCAGTAATATACCTTGACAGTCACCCGATGTCAAGCATGGCAGGTAAATTAAGCCGGAAAAATTATTTAATGACGATCTGCCGGTCGCCGATTATTGATTGAATACCAACTCTTTGCGGAATCTGGCGGGGGAAACTTTGAGCGAATCAGCGAATACTCTGGAAAAGTGATACCGGTTGGCAAATCCGGTTTTTTCAGCGATCTCATCGAGGGAAAGATTGCTGAAGTTGAGCAATTTGCAGGCATTTTCCATGCGTTTTCTTTTCCAGTAGGCCTGTGGAGTTTTGCCGGTTTCGGCGGTGAATTTTGCGATGAATCCGGCCCGGCTCATTCCGGCCATATCTGCAAGTTCGCTGTTGGTGAATTTTTTATGGTGCTGATCGTGGTCATCCATAAGTTTGAGGATCTTTTCGATCCCCGGATCGTGCGGCGGCGGCAGGACGAATTTTGTTTCATCGAGCCGGAGCAAGGAGGAAGCGAGGATGGCGGCTGCGGAAAAGTAGTTGAGTTGACGTTTGCTGTAATTTTGTTGACGGCCGATGAAGTTACTGATCAGGGCAATGGTATGTTTTTCTGCCGGAAACTTACAGATATTTTCAAGAGTTTTCTGCCGGTCACTCAAATTGAAGTGGATGAAAAATTGATCAAAAGGTTGTTTTGATGAGGTGGAAAAGGTGAGATAACCGGGGATGAGGTAGAAATATTCCGGGGTCATTTCGATTTTTTGACCGTCGGCAAGGGTCAGTATGCCGCCGGTCGTGCGGTTCCAGTAAAATCTCCAGAATGGGGTATAGAGATTTCTCTGTATCCACGGGTAGATTCCGGTCTGGAAGCAGCAACAGTGTATTTTGAGCGGATTTTCGATAAAATTTTCGTGCATATAATAGATCGTTGTTTAGACTTTCAGATACATTTTTTTATTTAATATCCATTTATTTTGCCGTTTTGTCAAGTATATTAAATCAGAAATTTTGAAAAATTGCCAAAAGGGAGATGATTATGAGTGAAATTTCTGCGATCGATATCCGGGTCAATAATTTGATCAATCCGCTGGGCATCAATGGAGATGCTCCGGAAATTTCCTGGCGTATCGACGGAAGTATCCGGCAAAGTGCGTGGCGTATCTGTGCGGCTGGGAGTATTGAGGCTTGGGAAAAGGGGGAATTCATCTGGGATTCCGGCAAGGTCAAAGATGCTTCCATGTCGACCCACCGTTACGGCGGCGGCGATTTGCAGAGCCGGGAATATGTCTGTTTCAAGGTGATGCTCTGGGATGAAAATGATGAGCCGGGCCGATGGAGCGAGGTCAATTCCTTTGAGTGCGGCTTGCTGACCGAAGCGGATTGGGATGCCCAGTATGTCGGATTTCCTGCCGGATGGGCGGGGGCGGCAGTCGCTTTTCAATGTTTCAAAAACTTCACGGCGAAATACAAAAAACTGCGTTTGTATGTGGCCGGAAGTTGCGTGGAATCCTACTTCAACGGCCGCAAACTCGGTGGCAATACTCTGTTGCAGCCGCCGCAAAGCGATTATTCCAAAAGTTTCCATTATATGACCTATGATTTGAGCGGCATGGAGGTCATCGGCAATAATACGCTCTCATTTTATGTTGGTGGCGGCTGGGTCGGCATGGTACAGTTGCGTTACCGTTTTGAGGGAGATGGTCAACTTATTCTGCGATCACATTATGACATGGTGCCGCATTGCAGCAAATCGGCGATTACACGAAACAGCATCTATGGCGGAGAGGAGTACGATGCGACCCAAGCCCTGCCGGAAATCTGGCACGATGCCGTTACCTGTATGTTTCCTGAACACCGTGCGGCAATGCGGATGAATGTTTTTACCGGCGGCACTCCCCGGGGCTTGGAGGAAGAACCCATTGCTCCGCAGGAGGAGATAACTCCGGTTGCGTTTGAAAAGATCGGTGATGAGCGTTTCAGTGTGGATTTCGGCCGCAACTTTGCCGGATTCTGCCGGTTGAAAATCAAAGCCCCCAGAGGCAAACTCATCAAACTGCTCTTTGCTGAAGTCCGCAATCCGGATAAGAGTGTCAATCAGGCCAATCTGGTCGGTGAAACGGTGATGGATACCTACACTGCGGCCGGTACGGGCGAATGGGAGATTTTTGAACCGCACTTCACCTATCACGGCTTCCGCTATGTGGAAGTTACCGGTTTTCCCGGAGAATTTACTGCTGAAACGCTTACCGGTATCGTTCTGCGTAACGATGTGAGGAAAACCGGGGAATTCCAATGCAGTAACGCATTGGTCAATGATATATTTCAAATGATCCGGCGAACCGAGGAGAGCAATATTTTTGCGGTGCCGACCGATTGCCCGCAGCGTACTGAACGCATGGGCTGGCTCAATGACATGATGGCCCGCAACGAAAGTGCTCTTTACCTTTTTGATGAATCCAATGTTATATCCAAGTGGCTCAATGACATTGCCGAGGCCCAGGATCCCATTACCGGTGAAGTACCGATGACGGCACCGTTGTACTGGGGATTTGACACCGACCCGGTCTGTTCAAGTTTCATTGAAGCAACGCTGAATAACTACCGGTTTTACGGCAAAAAGGCCCAGATGATCAAACTTTATCCCAATTTGCGAAAATGGGTGGATAGACTGCTGTCACTGCGTCAGGCTGACGGTATTTTGTATAAAGGGCCGATCGGCGACTGGGTGCCGCCATTGAAGTTCAATAACGGTCAGGATTGTGCATTCAATCTGACTGTGCCTAAAGAATTGGTTGCCACGGCATTGACCCATTATGCGATCAAATTGCTGATAAAAGTGGCTTTGGTACTGGGGAAAAGTGATGAAGGCAAATATCTTACCGGCTGTGCCGCCGAAATTGGCAGGGCATTTCTGGATAAATGGCGGACAGCTCCGGGAAAATTGTCGGTAAATTGTCAGGCAGCCTATGCTTATGCCGTTTACTGCCAAATCTTTACCGGGCAGGAAGCCGCCATTGCCGCCGGCAAATTGGCTGAACTTTTTGCCGCCAATGATTACAAGCATACCAC
>JAFVZS010000022.1 GCA_017508015.1 Lentisphaeria bacterium | reverse complement strand
TTGTGAAGCCGCTCATTTCATTCGCTTGTGAAGCCGTTTCATTCCGCTACCGCTCCATTGCACTTGTGAAGTTGCCGCCTGCGGCGGGAGGATGTGTTTCTTTTTTTACTGCGCTTCGCTTAAACGGCGGCAAGCCGCCTTAAAATTTACTTTCCGGCATTATTGTGTAAAGTCGTCCATGGGGTCCATTCAGTCCATCTGTGTCCATTGGAAACTCTTTTTATACATTTGACATAAAGTTGTTTCCTGGAACGATTCAAAAGAATTAACTATAACTCTTGTTGATTAATACAACACAATAAAAGTTATTTTACAAAAAGGGTTGTTGCAAAACTTTAAAAAAAGGTTAACAACAGCCCCCAATCATCCTGTTTTACCACAGCCCGGGCGGGCGATGAAGGCCACTTTTGTAAAAAATATTTACGGCGGTGGCGCTTCGTGGTCAATCTCGCGCCTTGCTCCTGCGCCGCAGAGGTCGAATACAGTCGTATACTCCCTCTGCGTACTCGTCGCAAAACCCGACATTGCCGCACGCTGCATCCACCGGTAGAAAACAAACCAAAAAAATAAGCCAGCCGAAAACGGCTGGAAATCATCCTGTTTTACCACAGCCCGGGGCGGAGGTCGGGGAGGCGGCAGAGCCGCCGGATGCCGAAGCGCAGCGAGGCAACCTCGACATACGCCATGCCCGGGCTACCAAAAAAATAAGCCAGCCGAAAACGGCTGGCAGTTATTTTTTTGGTAGCCCGGGCGGGGATCGAACCCACGACCCACTGCTTAGAAGGCAGTTGCTCTATCCACTGAGCTACCGGGCCAAAAATTGTTACTTCATATAATATTGCTCCGCAAAGCACTTTTTTCAAGTCGCTGTCAGATGTTTTTATGCATTTAACGCCCGGAAGTTCCCGGACGGGGCTGCTCCGGAACATCAATTACCGGCATTTCCTGCAACTCCAGCACCCGGGAATTTTCAAATGATGTCTGCGGCAGATCCTTGCCGCTGAAGTAAGACACGATCAGCACGATGATCAACGTAATTACCCCGATGACGATCAAGGCTCCGACCGCCAGCAGGATTATCTCGATCCGGTAAAGCACCTGACGGTTGTTATTATCCTCATCAAGCTGCACAGCGGTATTGAGATTTTCCGGTAATTCGCAGGGAATATTGCGCCACGGGCGGATAAGATTATTCTCCTCCTCCTCTGAAATATTGTAGATGTTGCAAAGCTTGCGCAAATACGCCAGCACATACACCGGCTGAGGCAGATTATCGTAATCGGCCTCTTCCAGAGCCACAATATAATGTGCCCGGATCTGGGTGGATTTTTCCACACTTTCAATGGATAAACCGGAACTTTTACGGGCCTCTTTCAGAATTCTGGAAACCTCTTTTTTATCTTCCGAAGAAAAATCTTCCGCTTTACGCCGGCGATGAAGAAAGTGTGGATTATTCCGCAGTGAGGGCAAAATCGCTTCCTCTCTGGCTTGCAAAGCCGCCGGCTGCTGATATTTCGGCAAGGTCGGCGGTTTGATCTGCGGCCGTTTGGGTTTGGCTGTTTCACTATCCGCCGCCGCAGCGATATCCGGCGTTTTATTTTCAATTTTTTCCGCACGTTCAGATGCAAGCTTATTCCCGGTCAATCCGGCAAAAAGATCATCACCGGATTCCTGATCTTCACGGGGTGTCATATCGGTTCCGAAGTCCAGCATAATTTATTCCTTTACCCTATATCAAATCCATCAAAAATCAAAATATCCCGCTTGTTGCCGCTGCCGGATGGCGGCCCGACAATGCCGCGTTCCTCCATCTGATCGACCAATTCCGCCGCACGGTTATAGCCGATTTTCAGCCGCCGCTGCAAATAACTGGTGCTGGCTTTGCGGTCAAGGATCACCACTTCCAGTGCCCGGCGCATAATATCATCATCCCCCGGGCGCAAATGTTTCTGCACCAGCGGAGCGATATCAGCCCGGTCTTCCGGATCGATCCGCGCCAGATCTTCATCGATCTCCTCGTCATTATCCTCGGTATCCGCCAGCACGGTATCGTTGAATTTCTGCGGGGCCTGATCCGAAACGAACTTCACCACATTCTGAATATCATCATCTTTGACCCACGCTCCCTGAACACGTTCAATTTCCATACTGGAACTGGTCATGACCAGCATATCGCCCATGCCGAGCAATTTTTCTGCCCCCGGCGTATCCAGCACCACCCGGCTGTCAACCAGACTGCGCACCTGAAAGCAGAGCCGGGTCGGCAAATTGGCCTTGATCACACCGGTGATGATATTGGTACTCGGCCGCTGGGTGGCGACAATGATATGTATTCCGGCGGCACGCCCCTTCTGGGCGATTCGGGTGATGTTGGTTTCCACATCTTTTTTGGCCTCAGTCATCATCAAATCCGCCAATTCGTCAAGAATAATGACCAGCAGCGGCATCTTATCCGGAATCAAATTGCCGTTTTCGTCATATTCCGGTTCACCGCTGCGCGGACGGTTGTTGAATTCAGAAAGTTTTTTGACTTTAGCACTGGCCAGAATGTGATACCGGCGATCCATTTCATTAGCCGCCCAACGCAAAGCAATGGGAACTTTAGCCGAATCATTGATGATCGGGGTAAGCAAGTGCGGCAACTTTTTATATGCATCAAATTCCACGATTTTCGGATCGACCATAATCAGGCGCAACTCATCCGGGCGAAACCGGAACAGCAAACTGATTATCAATGAGTTGGAACACACGCTCTTACCGGTACCGGTCGCACCGGCCACCAGCATGTGCGGAGCTTTGGCCAAATCAAGGATGACCGGTTTGCCGGAAACATTTTTGCCCAGAGCGATGGGAATTTCCGCTTTGGAGTATTTCCACTCATCGCTTTACATTACCGAACGCATGAATACAGCTTCCGGATTGCTGTTGGAAACCTCGATCCCGACTACCGGACGGCCGGGGATCGGAGCCAACACCCGGATGCTGGTTGCTGCCAGTGCCATGCGGATATTATCCTGGATCTGTTCAACTTTTTTAACGTTGATCCCCGGATCGAGAGTGATTTCATAACGGGTCACCCTGGGACCGGAAACCTGTCCGGTGACCCGGCCGGCAATGGAAAAATCTTCCAAAGTCTGCTGGATCTTGCTTTTGGCCAATTCAATGGCTTCCGTACTTTCGCCGATGACATTCTTGCCCTGTGCCAGCATTGACACCAGCGGCAGTATAAAATCCCCGTGTTCACCACGGATCTTTTCGCCATTCTGCACCACTTTTTTACTGACTTCCGGAGTTTCCAATATGGCAGGAGTTTTCGCGGCAACTGCCGCCGCCGCAGAAAATTTCTCTTCCGGCAGATTCTCACACTCTTCAGCTTCCATACCGGCGGCGATCCGGGATATGGATGGATTGCTCCTGTTACGCGCCAACGGCAGCTCATCTTCTCCGAATTCCATGCCGGAATTCAGCAGATCTTTCAACCGGGAACGGGATTTTACCGGCGGCACTTCCTCTGCCTCGGCTTCCCGGATATCTCCGGCAGGCTCTTCCACGTCATCACATTCCTCATCTTCCTCATCAACAGCATAACTGCGTCCGTTTTCCAACTCACGCACGGCAGCTTTGGCGGCCTGCCGGTCAGCCAGTTTTTTCAACAGTGACCGGGAAGCCTCTCCGGCCGCCGCCGCACCGGGCGAAAGCAGACGGAGACGGATCAGATTATGCCAATCGGAAATATAGAGTATCACCCCGCCGGCAGTCACCATGATCCAGCCGATTACCATTGTTCCCACCGCACCGATCAAAGTACGCAGCCATCCGGCAGGGATCGGCGGCACATCATCCGGACAGGGCGGAGCGGCAAAAAACTGCCCGATCAGCCCTCCGGAAAGAGCCTTATGCGGCATTGCACTGCGCCCCAGACCGAGATTCTGGGTGATATTGGCAAACGCTTCCGGAGCAAGAGCCAGCAGCAGCATCGCTCCGGCAGTGACCAGCAGCACTCCGGAAATAAAATTACGGTTACTGCCGGAATCCGGCAGCAGCAAACGGAACGAACGCAACAGCAGCAATATCACCAGGATATAACCGGCTATACCGCATGACATCAGCAATATGTGACTTAAGTACGCCCCGGAAGCACCGATCCAATTCATTATCGGAGCATTTATTCCGCCGCGCAGAGCATCCCAATCCTGCGGCGAATGGGAGATCATCGCCAACAGCACCAGAATCATCGCCGAAAATAAAAATATATGCCGGATCCTGACCCGGTGACCGGATTTCTTTTCTGCCGGCTTCGCTTTTGAACCGAGAATCAATCTGTTTTCTCCATAACCTTATCAGTAAACAACACTTTTTTCAAAAAATCATTGCATAAGTCAATCAAAAATCAGCGTTATCCGGGATTCAGCCTCCCCCCGGATAAATCTCTTTTCAGAGAATACCGGAGCCGGAATCACAACCATGAGTTTCAAGAATTTTTGAGGACTTTTGCAATTACCTTAAACCATATATAGAATATAACCTCACAAACCGGCGATTGCAAGAAATTTTTCCGACAAAATCGCCCGTTCCGGAAACTTTTTCACCCCGGAGGAAATATCAACCGGAAATCACCTTGAAACTTTTTATTTTCAGCGTTATATTAATCATGATGCCAATATTTTTACAAGGAGAATCATCTTATGAAACATTACCGCATGCAGGATCTCACCGTCCGTGAATTGCAGGAGTACCTCAAAACCAACCAAACCGTCATTCTGCCGTACGCTCTGTGTGAACAGCACGGCTTCCATCTGCCGCTGGATACCGATATCCGGAATGCGGAATTCTGTTCAAAGGTCCTTGCTGAAAAACTCAACTGCATCGTAGCACCCACTCTCAGTTATACATTCAGCGGCGGCATGCTTCAGGGAACCATCAATGTCAAACCCAACACCTTTTCCAATCTGGTCGGTGAAATCATCGAATCTCTTGTACTGCAGGGATTCCGCAATATCATCATTCTCCCCGGTCACGGCGGCAGTGAAAGTCTGCTCCACCTCAAAGAATCACTGCGCATTCTCAAATGGCTCAATCCGGCGTTGCGTGAAACTCTGATACTTGTCACCCAGATCTGGGACTTCTCACCGACCTTCACCAGAATGTTCGATGAACAGGATTACCACGCTTCAGATGCCGAAACCTCTCTCATGCTCCACTGGTGTCCGGAAGTCGTCCGCCCTGAAATCGTCATGGATCCCCCGGAAGTCGCTGAAAGACTCCGCAAAGACCCCGACAGTTATCAGCTCAGAGAATCATTCACCGACCTCAAGCAGGAAGTCATTCAGACCAGCCAGCGCAGCGATGTTAAAGTCGGTGTCATGGGCTACCCGGAACGTGCCTGCGCCGAGACCGGACGCATCATCGAAGCCGAATTCGTTGAAAACGCTTCTGCCGCCATCACCAAAGCTATCGCCGATGCCGAAGAGGCACGCAAATCCGGCAAACGCATCATTCACGAAGACAACGTCCACCTGAAAATCCGTTCGGTTTGAATCATTTCACAACCGGCAAACGCTCTGCCGGAGTATCCGGCGGCGTAAAAAGCGGCAAATCTCTGTCCCGGCACTGCATAACAGAGCCGGGAAGGAAATTTCACGGAGAAACGAGTTCTGTCAACTCCGGCAAGTTTTCGCGGATGTAAGCTTTTTCCTCTTCATTCGGCACGAAGCCGTTTTCCAGAATCGCCGCCAGACATCTTTTGACATTCTCTCCCACCGGTCCGCGCGTTTTGGCTTTTTCAAGCAGTGACATAAAAACAGTCAACTGCCGTCTGGAGCCGTTACGGATGACCGTGATCACCTTATGCAGATCGGCCCCCTGCTGCATCAGAGCGATCACCTCATGTTTCAAACCATGCATGCAAGCCCGGTTGATTCTGGCTTCCAACGGGATATTACGGCCCTGCGGCGGCACATTGCGCCGCGGCCGGGTGCCGGAGCGTTCACCTTCCTGTGCCAATCTGCCGGCCAATTCTCCGACACGGGGATCATCCGGAGCAACTTTGCGCAACTCCTCAAGCACGCTCCGGGCTCCGGCGATATCCCCCCGGGCGAGCATCTGCCGGGCAAGCCCCAACAGACGGGAAACCTGTTGGCTGCCCTTATTACGCAATTCATTTTCCACTCTGGCTTTAAGTCCGGGATAAGTACATTTGGCCGCGAAGTCGCGCAGAGCTTCAAAGTCGCTGCGGGCCAACAGAGCTGCGGCCTCTTCTGCGGCAGATGATTCGGCAAGGAAACGATTCCCGGGCAATGCCTTTACCACCATCGGGCGCAGGGCACGGATATCGTTGACATCCATTTCTCTTACGGCTCTTTCAAAATCCTGTGCCAGAACATCCGTAAATTGCCGCCAACGCTCATTAAGCGGTTCCCATTCCAAAGCACCTGCCGCCTCAAAAATCTGATACTTGCCGGGCAAACCGGCTGCTTTATTCAAAGCATCATCCACGATCCGCAAAAAAGCGGTTTGATAAACCATCGGATCATCCGCACTGGGAATCAAGTCTGCAATTTTCCTGATATCAGGATTTTCCGCACGCATCAACTCCCGGATCAATTCATCTGCCGATACGGTTTCCTGCACTTCCGCAGTTTTTGCAACTGCGCTTTGCGGTTCCGGAATAACTGCCGGAGCACTCTGAATTGATTCACCGGCAGATTTTCCGGTAAAAACGAGAAGTGCAACAATTCCCCCCGCCAGTAAAACTGCACCGATCCCGGCCGGGATCAACCATTTTTTCATACCCGTTTTCCTGACCTCCGGAACAGTTGGCACGATCAGATCGCAGTTGCATTTCGGGCAGGATACTTCCAGACCGCGCCACTCTTCTTCAGCTTGCAGGATCATTCCGCACCGGGGACAATCAAATTCAAACATAACTTGCTCCTGTTATAATATTTCCGAATTTTTACAGAACTGTTTTACTATACTGCATATTCATGCTCTTTGCAAGCTGACCGGCAAAAAAATTCCGGACAAGAGAATACAATTTTTTGTATACCCCGGTTGAAAAGCACACCCCCCGGTATTATATTATGTGAACGGCAAAAATACATTCAAAAAATTTTTAGGTAATGTCCCGAATTTTGTGAAATCCAGGCAGAGGGGGGATAAATGAACATTTCTGTGATGTATAAAATATATCACAGAAGTTGTGATTTTTCAACCAGATCTGCATGGGTCAGTTCCAACCGGCTTGTCAGGGCGCAGCTTTATGCGAAGACTGATGGATGGATTGCGGAGGAAGGTCGGGTTTTGCGATGAGTACGCAACAGGAGTGTACTGTGTACTCGACTGTTGCGGCGCAGGAGCAAAGCGCGAGATTACCCGCAAGCCGCCACCGCAGGTTATATTTTTCACAAAAATCA
>JAFVZS010000021.1 GCA_017508015.1 Lentisphaeria bacterium | reverse complement strand
TCCATGGCGAAACAGACATAAACTTTGCCGTCGATAACGGTCATCCGGGGATCATAGACCCTTTCGATTTCCTCATCGTGGATCTGCCAGACCGGTTTTTCATGCACCTGCCAGTTTATTCCGTCGTTGCTTTCGGCAAAGCCGATATTGGTTCCGGCAAAAGGCACTCCGCGTTTGCCGGAAGCCAGAAAATCCGCTTCAGTTGCACCGTAATCATTGCGGAAAAGCATCACATAGCGGTTTTGGTATCTGGTTACGGCGGCATTGAATATCAGAGACGCATCATAAGGAATATCTTTGGCCGACAATATCGGATTGGCGGGATGACGGTGGATGGTTTCCGGCGTGGAAAAGATTTTTTCAGACATGGTTATTTTCCTTCAATGATTATTGGTATTTGCGGCGGGATATTCAAGGTCAGGGTGTTGCCGGATAAAGAAAAACGGCAATCTGCCGGATATACCACTTGGAATATCCGGTTGTCAGAGGCATATTCCGGGTCATCCAGAGCCACTGAAATTTCGTGCGGTTTTTCAGATTGATTGTAAAGAATGATCCCTAATGTGCCATCCGGTGCGGTATACGCTGCGGCAGTAACGGCATGACTTCTGACGGTATAGACCGCTTCCCGCCAGCCGATGCCCCACGGAATATCCAGCATTGGATTATCCCCTGATATCTGCGGTGGACGGAGCATTTTGCCGTATTGCAGAAATTTTCTGCCCGCATCGTATGCTTCCATGCGCCGTTTTGAGGTTTGTAAAACCCGTTGCGGGTCGCTGAAACGGTACATCGCATGAGGCAGTTCCCACCCCGGCATGATGCCCCAGAGCAATGCCTGTGAAGTTTTGGCGATCAAGCCGGCGGCATTGCCGGTGAGGTCTCCCCGGCCGTAATGAGTGGCAAAGAGCAAGGCGTAATCGTGATAGACCGCCGGGGCCAATGGTATGGCAGTCACCCGGTCGCCTTCCAGATAGGCCGAGGGGGAATTGACACACATGACGGCATCAAGACAGTGCAGATTGCCCTCCCAGAAACTTTCGGTAGTGATACAGAAATCGGGGTTTATCTGCCTCCCGGCGTTGCGCAGCAAAGTCATCAATGCCCGGTTGCCGTCAACGTAATCATGACCGCCGCCGGAGGTCGCAGAACACTCCGGCGTGAAATTCAAATGCGCTCCACCGTGATTTCCGGAATCCAGATATGCTACCTGAAAACCGCTTCGGGCCATGCGTCCGACAAAGGAGCGAAGGACATTCTGCCAGAGAGTTCCGGGATAGGCAAGCATGGTATCTTTACGGTAGCCGGTTCCGCCCCAGGAGAGGATTTGACCGTAAAAGTTGCGCAGCAGATTTTTTTCTGCATCCGGCTGATTGCGGAAACTGGGCATGGTGCGGGTCCATCCGGTCAGTTGGATGTAGCCGGAAACCGGATATCCGGCATTTTTAAGCATCGTTAAAACCAGTTGATCTTTGTCTGTCAGCGGGAAACGGTCTGGCGTGGGGAAATCATAGCGTTTGTTGTCTACGCCCCAATGGGTGAGCCAGATAGCGATTTTATGATTTTGAAAATCGGAAAAGTAACGTTCACAGTCAAGTTTCTGTCCGGCGAGCAGATTTTCCACCGAAACATGAAGCCACATGGTCGTGTCGAGGAACCACGCCGGAATATCGTTGCCGCGCCGTTGACTCAAAGTTCCTTTACTGCACCATTCCTGTCTGACTGACCATTGGCGGTAGATTTGAGCGGCATCGTACCAGTCACCGGCAAACGGCAGTATCTCTACGGTGTACGGGATCATCCATCTTTGCGGCACTTGAATTATCATATTATCCGGCAGATGTACACAACTCCATGAAAATCCATGTCTTCTGTCAGAAGTTAAGTCCCAGCGTTTACAGTTTTGCGCCGGATCCCAAACGCCGAAAAACAGACCGTCACCACTTCTGCTGTAAAGGGCATCAAAGTGCATACTGTGACCGGAGTTGTTGCTGCGGAAAAGCCGGGGGCCGTTGAGCAGTTTCCCGGATGCCGGATTGTTGATCAATCTGCCCAGATAGTGCGGAGTGGCAAGAAAGTCATCGGCGGGGTCGCCATTTATTTTGCCCAGACCGGAAATTTGCGGGAAATTAAAGTAAAATACGGTGCGTTTACGGGAGCGGTTTTCAAAATTTCCCCGGAAAATTATTCCGCCGCCGGTGGAGATTTCTGCGCTGACACTTACATCCAGCACCCCTTTTTCATCGGCGAGATCGATTTTGCGCCAGTGAAAAGTGATTTCCCGGTCGCTTTTTTCCACGGAAAATTCTGCGCCGCGCAAGACCGCTGAACTGGCATCAATGATCAGATCTCCGGCGGATTCTCCATCTCTGCCGATAGAATCTGCCGAATCATCCATTTCCGGATCACAGGCGATGGCAGTTACCGGCGGCAGACCGGGGATTCTTGCGACGGACTTCAATCTGATCGACCACAAACCTGAAACAGTTGGAAAATTGATGAATTTTTTACCGGCGGCATTGCTGATGTCAACGATTGTTGCTCCATGAGGCATTCCGGCAAAAGATATGCTCAATTTACCGGAATCCAAGCGGAAATTTGCGCTCGGTGTCTCTGCCCGGGGCGTGGCAGTTGCCGGAGTTGCCAATGGCGTAATGGCGGCATTGTCGATATCTGCCTGTCCGGAAACCCGGAGCGACAATGTTATTTGTGATACATTGCGTGGAATGGTTATGTCGGCCGAAACTGTCTGCCATTGCCCGGAAAGCCGGATTTTTTTCAATTCAGTGTGACGCACCGGGTGATAGGTTGATATGCCGAGGCGGAGTTCGCCCCGCCCCCGGAGCATGAGTGATATCCGGTAACGCCCCGGAGTGATCCGGGTTTCCACGGTGCGGATAAGGGCCGGAGTTCTGGAATTGCGGGTCAGCCGGAGGAAAAATTGACCGTTTCCGGCGGCGATGGCCACGGCGGTATCCTGATCTTTCTGATGATATTTCCAATTTACCGGAAAATGGTTCCGGTCGAGGATATCCAGTGAGCCGTTGCGTAAAATGTTGCCGTCTGATACTTCGTTGATCAGAGCGGATGGTGCGGTTGAACCGGGGTTGAGTTTGCGCCACAAATGGGCCGGGCAGGTGTCACCGGTCACGCCTCCGGCTCCGGTGACGTGAACTCCGTAAGTTATACTGTCACCGAAACAGACCACCCGGTCGCCGTCAGTGAGGATGCCGGATAACTTATCACTCAAAAAAGCGGCAAATTTTTCATATCCGGCGGCGGTCAGATGGATCCCATCCGGTGTCCGGCTGTTGGCGACCGTGCGGAAAAGAGAATCTTTGCCGTCAACTGCGCCGCCGTTATTCCGGAAAAATTCAAATGAATCAATTACTGTCGCTCCGGAAAGTGCGGCGATACGTTTTACTTCATCGCCGTATTTTTCCATATATTCTTCCAGTGTCTGCGGCGGAGGCACTAATTCATTCACCCGTGGCGACCGCCGCCGGAGAATGGATTCCACTGCCGGAAACGGAGTGATGAATATCACCTTTTGCACACCGGCGGCCTGCAACTGCCGGCATATCGCACTTAAATTTTCCCCGAATCGCTCCACAGAAGTTATTTTTGCCGGATTGAGGGCATCATTGGTTCCCAGCAGAATTATCACTGCCGTCGGATTCAGGGCAATGACATCGGCTTCGAGCCGGTTGAGAGCTTCCTGCGTGGAATTTCCCGGCACTCCGGCATTGCCGATGAGGATTTCCGCACGCAGAAATCCACTCATCAGCAAAAGTATTGCAATTACGGGGAATTTCAGAAAATTCAGCATGGTCACAATTCGGTGATCTGGTAATCTTTTACATCACATTGACCGACCATTTCATCTTTGCTCAATGAACGCACTGAACCGTCGGCAAACCACAGATTGGCTTTTTTGGCGTGTCTGGCACCGATTTTGTAATTGTCGGCACTGGATGCCATCGGATGGATGCCGGAAGTACCGGGATTGGCGGCATTATTGGCCAGAAGACTGTCAGCAAAAAGGAAAAATTCACTGGCAGAGTAGGGGCCGTAACCGGTTTCCGCACAGGTTATCGGAGTGCCGTTGATGCGGAATGAAACAGTATTGGAGCCATTCCAGCGCATACCGTAAGTGTACCAGCTCCAGGCCTGTTCATTGGTACTCAATGGTTTCACGGCATCTTTATCTGCCACTCCGGAAGTCGGACAGTAGAAAATAGAGTCGCCGACACTGAAAAATCCGGCGGTGGCCAGTGCGTAGGCCCAGTTGCAACTGTTGCCGGGCTTGTCTGTACGGTAGTTGCCGGTGACCGCCGGAGCATAACCGTCATTGGCATCGGCATACATAGCGGTAGATGTACCGATGTTTTTGAGATTGTTGATGCAACTGGTCGTCCGTCCGCGCTCACGGGCACTGTTGAGTGCCGGAAGCAGTATCGCTGCAAGGATGGCAATAATGGCAATGACCACGAGCAGTTCTATCAAAGTGAATGCGCTCTTGGGAAGAGGGGAAAAACTTCTTTTCACGGGAAAAGAGGTTTTTCCCCTCTCCCCAAACCCCACTGCTCTTTTCAAGAAAAGCGGTATTCTTTGTTTAGTTTCAATCGCAGTTTTTTG
>JAFVZS010000001.1 GCA_017508015.1 Lentisphaeria bacterium | reverse complement strand
CGGGGGCGAAGCCCCTGTCAAGGCCGTCAGGCCGCACCGGGGGTACGGGGGCGAAGCCCCTGTCAAGGGCGGGGCAAACCGCCCGCCGAGTCGCTTCACCCAACGGCAATTTGCGAAGCAGTGCGCGGCAAGGTCGCCGCCAAGTCAAGGCAACGGCGAGGGAGCATACCACCGTATGTGACCGAGCCGGTGTCCGCTGACTTGGCAAGAGATTGCCCGCAATGCAAAGCAAATTTCAGCGGCCGTCGATGTATTTGCGGATTGCGGAGATGCCGGCGAGTTTTTCGGCATTCGCACCATTGGCCACGACCAGAGTCGGAGCCTGCCGGATATCATATTTGCGTGCGGCATCCACATCCTGATCGGCCACGATCACTTCATATTCGATTCCGGCTTTATCAAGGAAAGTTTTGGCGATCCGGCAGTTTGGACAGGTGGTCGTAGTAAAAAGCGTAAGTTTGTCTGCGCTCACGACCGGAGCGGCTTCCGTTTTGGGAGCCGTCACCATTGCGGGGGTACATGAGCAGCGGCCGCCCTCTCCGAATTCGCGCTTGACGGCATTGCAGGCGTTGTAGACTTTGCGGTCTTTGTATTCCTGAGCCTTACCGTCATTCCAGTTCTGAACCGGGCGGTAGTAACCGGTAATACGGCTGTAAACCTCGGTTTTGCTGCCGCAATCCGGACATTTGAATTCCTCACCGGCGATGTAGCCGTGATTGTGGCAGATGGAATAGGTCGGCGACATGGTGTAGTATGGCAGTTTGTAATTTTCTGCGATCTTGCGCACCAGATTGGCAGCAGCCTGCCAGTCGGGCAGTTTTTCTCCGAGGAAGGCATGGAAGACCGTACCGCTGGTGTAGAGGGTCTGAAGTTCATCCTGCACATCGAGAGCGGAAAAGATATCATCGGTGTAGCCGACCGGCAAATGTGAACTGTTGGTGTAATAAGGAGTACCGTTTTCAGAAGCGGTCACGATATCGCCGAAACGGTTTTTGTCGTGTTTGGCCAGACGGAAGCTGGTGGATTCCGCCGGAGTTGCTTCGAGGTTGTAGAGGTCGCCGTACTGTTCCTGATAATCGGAAAGGCGTTCACGCATGTGGTTGAGCACATTTTTGGTAAACTCCTGAGCTTCGACATTAGTGAGGTCTTTTTTCAGCCATTTGGCATTCAGGCATGCCTCATTCATACCGACCAGACCGATGGTGGAAAAGTGGTTGTCAAATTTGCCGAGATAGCGTTTAGTGTAAGGATAAAGTCCCTCATCAAGCAGTTTGGAAATAACTTCGCGTTTGATTTTGAGCGACCGGGCGGAAATATCCATCATATGATCCAAACGCGCATAAAAATCCTTCTCATCCTGTGCCAGATAGGCGATACGGGGCATATTGATCGTCACCACACCGATCGAACCGGTACTCTCACCGGAACCGAAAAATCCGCCGGATTTCTTGCGCAATTCGCGCAAGTCAAGCCGCAAGCGGCAGCACATGGAACGGATATCGCTGGGTTCCATATCGCTGTTGATGTAGTTTGAGAAGTATGGCGTACCATATTTGCTGGTCATTTCAAAGAGCAGCTTGTTGTTTTCCGTTTCGCTCCAGTCGAAATCCCGGGTGATGGAATAGGTCGGGATCGGATACTGGAAACCGCGGCCCTGAGCATCGCCCTCGATCATCGTTTCGATGAATGCCCGGTTGACCATATCCATCTCTTTTTTGCAGTCTTTGTATTTGAAATCCATCTCTTTGCCGCCGACGATACAATTCTGTTCGGCGAGGTCAGCCGGAACTGTCCAATCCAGAGTGATATTGGAAAACGGAGCCTGAGTACCCCAGCGAGAAGGAGTATTCACACCGAAAATAAAAGATTCGATACATTTTTTGACCTGATTGTAATCCAGATTGTCAACTTTGACAAAGGGCGCGAGATAGGTATCAAAGCTGCTGAATGCCTGTGCGCCTGCCCACTCATTCTGCATAATACCGAGGAAGTTGACCATCTGGTTGCACAGTGTGGCAAGGTGTCCGGCCGGTGCGGAAGTGATCTTGCCCGGCACGCCGCCCAAACCTTCCTGGATCAACTGTTTGAGTGACCAACCTGCACAATAACCGGTCAACATGGAAAGGTCGTGCAAATGGATATCAGCGTTGCGGTGGGCGTTGCCGATTTCATCATCGTAAATTTCTGAAAGCCAGTAATTGGCCGTGATCGCACCGCTGTTGGAAAGAATAAGTCCGCCGACCGAATAAGTTACCGTGGAATTCTCTTTCACCCGCCAGTCGTTGATTTTCACATAGTCATCGACCGTCTTTTTGAAATCGAGGATCGTGGATTGGGCATTACGCAATTTTTCACGCTGACGGCGGTAGAGAATGTACGCTTTGGCGACATCAGCATATCCGGCCTGAACCAGCACTGATTCCACACTGTCCTGAATATCTTCAACAGCAATCAGACCTTCTTTGATTTTCGGTTCAAAGTCTGCGGTGACTTTCAAAGCGATAAAATCGATGATCGACTGGTTGTACTGCTTTTCCTGAGCTTCGAAAGCCATCTTGACTGCATCGGCGATCTTTTTCAGATCGAAGTCGATGTTTTTGCCGTTACGTTTCTGTACCTGATACATTTTTCCTTTTTGTCCTTTCTTTTACTGCAAAATATACACGTCAAAACGATTGTTTACTTTTCAACTTTTCTCCGCCATCCCGGTTGCGGTATGAGGCGGCTCCGTTGTCATCGCCCGAATGCCGCCCAACTCCTCCGAAGCATTGGCGATGGAGGATTGCTCCCCTCCGGGGCGCAGCCCCGGTGAAGAGCGGCGGCAGATTTTTATTTTTTTATCGTCCCCGAATCTCCGCCGCCGGAATAAATTTTTTCACCACAGCAAGAAATTCTTTCAACTTTTCATCACTCACCGCAAACGCCCCGGCATCCCCGGCCAGAATATCGCCGGAATCCTTGAAGCCCTGCAAAAAATACCGCTTCGCCCCCATCAGCCACTGCCCGATGGAAACAAAGTCTGCCGCTTCGTGCAAATTGCCGGTCACCGTCGTGCGAAACTCATAATCCACAGTTTCACTCAACAGAAATCCGGCACTTTCCAAAATGTTTTCCCAATTTTTTACGCCGCTGGTCAATGCGTATTTTTCCGGCGAATTTTTGATATCCATCGCCACATAATCCACCGCTTTGTCAACAACCAGCTCTTTCAAACGCTCCGGGAACGCCCCGTTGGTATCCAGTTTCACCCGGTATCCCATCGCCCTGGCCGCTTGCATCAACAGTACGCTCTCTTCATGCAAAAGCGGTTCGCCCCCGGTCACACACACCGCCGATAATTGACCGGTGCGCTTTTCCAGAAATTCCAGCACTTCGGCAAAACTGCACTCCAGATCATCTTCACTGCCGGTAACCAGCACCGGATTGTGGCAAAACGGACACCGGAAGTTGCACCCGCAGGTAAATACCGTACAAGCCACCTGCCCGGGATAATCCAGCAATGTCAATTTACGCAATCCGAACCGCATTTTATACTCTTTTTTTATCTATTTGCGGCAACCCCGGACGGGCAAATTACCACAGTATATAGTTAACGCGGTTTTAACACCGCACAATATCTTGTGTTTCTCAATATATCACCACAACCGGATATTGCAAGAGTAAAAAGTGACTTTTCCGGAAAATATTTTCATAAAAAAATACCCTTGCCGACTTGACAAGGGTAAATTTGCAAAAGTTGTATTTCAAAGTTGTGACGGTTTTTATCACAACGCTGTTTTGCGGAAAAGAAAAACCCGGTGAAGTGCGTTGCGGTAAACTTCGGTAAGTGTACCATTGAAACGCAATGCATAATCCGCCGGTTCTTCGCCGATGCTCAATACGATCAGCGTACCTGACGGCAAATACCGGCACTTTCCCGGCGGCACATCCATATTCAACGGCAAATAATAAAGCAGTGCAAACGGGTCGGAATCAAACGAAGCAAAAACCGCCGCCGCCCCCCGGGAACCATAACGGTGTTGAATAAATTCCGCCGTAGCAGACGGAGTGAATCGTGCCGTGGCAAAACGGGGGGCGAAAAAATCATCCTGACCGCCCAGCGATACCACCGGAGAAATCAGCTCGCGGGAAACTTCCAGAGATGTCACCGTACCCCAAATCAATATTGATGCTCCGGCAAATAGTGCGAATTTTTCCGGCAACCGCCGCAAATACCCGGCGCACAACAGTGCAAACAGCGGAAATAATACAAACCATACCCGCGGAAACGGCGCAACCGGCAGCAGCAGCCCGCCCAACGGCAGAAACCAGATCAACATTCTCGGCCAGTAACGCCACTTCGGACGATGAAAAAACATACCGGACAGCAACGGAACCGAGAAGGTCGTTACCACCGCTGCCGCCAGAGCCAGCAGAGCACTGCCGCCGTGATGCCACCCTTCTTTCAACTCAAAAGCTTTTTGCAAATCACTGAAAATCGGCAGATAAAAGAGTATGAAAGCGGCAAACGGCATGACCGCCAGCAGATAACTTTTCCGGTGCTTCCAAAATTTTTTCCCGCAATACGGCAGTACATACAATCCGGCACCGGCGATCCCCGCCAGTGCCGAAGGCATCACTCCTGCGGCCAGCATTGAAAAACACAGCCATGCCCCCGCAAAACGCCACTTCCCGCCCAAGGCATATTTTCTGGCGGCACAGAGCGCGCATACGCAGAATAACGCCGCCAGCATATAACCTCTGACCGCACTGCTGTAAAGCAGAAACGGCGGAGAAAGCACCAATGATCCCAATGCAAGTAATAACGGCCCGCGCCCCAATTCCCTGCAAAAATTTTTCCACAGCAAAAACAGCATCAATGCCGCACAAAATAATGGAAAAAACCGCAAAAATTCCGGAATCATTCCACCATTCAGCAGCCAATGGATAAACACGGTGTGGATTATCTGATTATTGGGGATCGTATAACTGCGGTAAATTTCCGCCACTGATGAAAGATTGGCAAATTGTAAGGTCAGAACCTCATCGAACCACAACTCTCTGGTCAGATAATTCATACTCAGCAGAGCAAATGCGGTCAGAATAAGAAAACAAAAAAGCCGGCTGGAAATCATTCCAGTCGGCTTTTTCTTCTCCATGAAAAACTCAGAGAGAGATCGCTTCGGTCGGGCAGGCACCGACGCAGGCACCGCACTCAATGCATTCGCCTTCGGCGACGGTGGCTTTGTCGTTTTCAAGTTTGATCGCGCTGACCGGGCAGGTGTCAACGCAGGCGCCGCAACCGACGCAAGTATCCTGATTGATAGTAGCAGCCATTTTCATTTCTCCTTTTTTTGGGCAACTTTTACGGAAAATAAATCCCGCATTCAGTTAATATAACACACTTCCGGAAAATATCAAGCTTTTCCGGAAGTGTTTTTCAGACGTTTGACTTATGCCAGAGCTTTGATGATATCCGCCACCGCCGGATCCGCCGGGGTGTAGATGATCCGTCCGGCAGCTTCCGCCGCGCCGATCGCCTTACGGTAAAGATCGGGAATACGGACAATCCGGTCTGCGAACTTCGTCCGGAAGATCGGCAGCAGGTGATCGAGAATCAGCTGATCAGCCAGCAATTCCGGTTTTTCGGTGAAAAGATCGAAAAGTTTCGCTTTGAGTTCGTTGACCTTGTTGCCAAGCTCGTTACTCAAATCGGTCATCGGCACATTCTTGCGGGCGATAAACTCATTGTAGAGCCACTCGGCTTCCTTGTTGGCACAGGCGGCCAGTTTATCCATCAGATCAGCGACCAGAGCCTCTTTGTTGGCGATGAATTCATCCTTTTCCAACAGAATTCCGCTGAGAATTTCGTAACTGGAGGTGATCACACCGCACTTGTTGGCCGATGAGTCAAGCACGTTGACGATACCGGCAGCCTGAAGTTTCAAACGGGCACTCGGAGTGGTGAAAGAGTTTGCACCCTCAACGATAGCTCTGACGATCGGCTTGCCATCGGGAGCAAAGTTGCTCCAGTTGCCGTCGTGGATGGTCTGGGGACGGCCGCCGCCGGGAACAAAGACCGTGGCTTCACGGAAAATGTTGTTGGCAAAGAGCTGCATAAAGTCATTGTGACTGATCTGCTTTTCTTCAACTTTGCCGTTGACCACCGTGGCCATGCGGTGCGTACCGTCAGCATTGGCGGCACTCCAGATCATGAAAGCCCCCTCGCCTTTGAGCTTGGCAGGATTGAAACCATCCAGAGCAGCCTTGTGGATCAGCGCACTGATCTCTTCACGATCCATACCGGCCGGATCGTAAACCGCCGCCGGACCGTCGGTGATGGCGATAATACGGATATTGGCCAGTTTGTAGGAACCGTCAGCTTTTTTGGCGTTGAGCAGTTTCATCATGTTACCGGCGACGTCACCGAAAGGTCCGCCGGAAAGGATCACCGAATAGTCATCGGTTTCCGGAGCGATACCCAGATGTTTGAGCGTGCGGATGAAGTACTGATAGACACCGAAACTGGTCACACCATAGTGTTTGTGGTTGATTCCGGTATCCTCTTTACCGGAAATGATGCCGGATCTGAGAACGTAATTTTCCGCTTCGCCGCGTTCACCCATATAGGTGATCATCTCGTCGAACATGTTTTCATCCGGACCGATTTCGATAATGTCGTTGCTGTCCTGAAGCAGCAGAGCAAGGAAAGCTTCGTAAATCGCCCGCTGATAGGCCCACAGGGTGGTTTTGAAATCGGCACCGTCGAGGTTTTCCAGAATGGTCACCATCTTGGAACCGCCCTCATAGATATCCTTGTTTTTCTTATGCTGGGTATTGGCCAGTACGAAGTTCTCACGGAAAAGTTCGCAGTGAGCCTGGTTGAATGCATCATATTTATCCAGCGGACTGTTGCCCGGTTTGGGCACCACGGTACGCCATCCGCCGCGGGCGATGGGGGCGAAGCGGATCTGGAAACCGCTGATTTTGTTGCGGTAGAAGAAGAAAACACCGAAAGGACGTTCCGGCGGGAAAGCCTGAATATACTTTTCGCTGACTTCACCGAAAAATGCCATGAAAGACGGATCAAGTTTGAAAGCCAGAGCGGTTTTGTTTTTCAAAGTATAGTTGCTGCGGATGACACAGCGGAAAAATTCAGCCGCAGAGTTGAGAACCGTTTTGACCTTGACATCTTTATCGGCGATACCGCTGTTGACCTTGGCGATAGCGGCTTTGGCGGCGGCGACATCGTTGCTGCCGGCAAGGAATCCGGCCATCAGCTCACGCAGTATTTCCGGATAAAGTCCCATAAAACGGCGGATCTCGCAGAGCGTATAAGCGTTGCGGTCAATAAATGAGAGCTGGCTGTGAATGAATTCAGCAACCGCATTGAGTACGTTGGCTTGCGCAACGGAAAAATTGCCGTAGGTGACAAAGAAATCATCACCGCCGGAGATCAGCAATTCAGCGATTTCACCGGCCGGATCAGCCGGAAGTGCGGCATCGGATTCGATCGTCAGGGTGCAAACAGCTTTGTTGTAAAAATCATCAGCTGCGGCATCACTGTTGAATGTTGCGACTTCCGCATTGCAGCTGCCGGCCGCAGCCGTTATTTTACTGATCATGGCATCATTCATAAAAACTGCCGGAGCAGCGATCTGCCAGACTGATTTGCCGTTTTCAACGGCGGTTTCAACGACCGGGTAGTCGACTTTTGCCGCCAGTTTGACGGCATCCACAGGGAACACTTTTCCGTTCATCAAAGTATCACTTTCTTGTTGTTGGTTTTTTGTGGATTGAACTGGCGTAAAATATAACACCGGAAAATATTTTTTTCAAGCTAATTATGCATATTTAGCAAATTTTTTTTATTTAATAAATGCTTACTGTCAGGTATTTTTATTTTTCCTGTAACCGGCGATGCCGCACCGGATTGGAACCGGTGCGGCACACCATATTATGCAGCTTTTCAGTGTTTATCCGGATAAGATAAATCACCGTTGATCGTGATACCGCCGTCTGCGGCAATGATCGCCCCATTGAGGTAACTTGCCGCATCGGAAGCAAGGAAGCAGGCGATCCGGGCGATCTCTTCCGGAGTTCCGTAACGGCGAAGCGGAGTACGGAGATTCAAAAAGGCATTTTCATCAAATGTTGAATCCGGCGGATTGCTCTCTTTTACCATCGGAGTCATGATCGCCGCCGGAGAAATGCAGTTCGTCCGCACATTGTATCTGCCGTATTCTGCGGCCAGAGATTTGGTCAGCTGCACTATCGCCCCCTTGGTGGCGGTGTACGCATCGCAGTTCGGGATACCGATCATACCGGCACTGGATGCCGTATTGATGATCGAACCGCCATCTTTCATCAGGAGCGGCAATGCATATTTACAGAAAAGGTAAACACTCCGCAGATTGATGGCGATGATCCGATCCCAGTTTTCCTCCTCGATTTCGGTAAGTCTGCCGTCTTTTTTATTCCAATAGACTCCGGCGTTGTTGTAGAGGATATCCAGTTTGCCGTCAGCAGCGGCAATGACTTTCTGCACATCGGAACTGTTTGACACATCGCATTTGATAAAAACGGCCCCGGTTTCAGCCGCAACGGCTTTTCCGGCTTCTTCATTCACGTCAGCGATGATCACTTCGGCTCCGGCAGCGGTGAAAATTTTCACCGCCGCCAGACCGATACCACCGGCTCCACCGGTGATGATCGCTTTTTTTCCGGCAAGAACTTTCATTTTTTCACCATCTTTCTGACCGCATTTACCACATCGGCAACCCCCAGGCCATACTGTTCACGCATCCACGCCTGACAACCGACTTTGGTGGCATTCACATCGGGCATGGCGATCCGTTTGAAAGGCACATTGCCGACGCCCTCATCCATCAGCACTTCAGCGACGGCACTGCCGACGCCGCCATGGATATTGTGCTCTTCCAGCACAACGATGCCGCCGGTCTCTCTTGCTGCGGCAATGATCGCATCTTTATCGATCGGCTTGATGGAATACAAACTTACCAGACGGCAGTTGATGCCCTCTGCGGCAAGCTCTTCCACCGCTTTTTTAGCATTGATACCGACCGTACCGGCAAAGAAAACAGTGGCATCTTTGCCGTCTCGAATAAGTGAAGAACCACCGAGTTTTGCTTCAAAATCTCTTTCCACGATCACCGGTTCACCTTTGTAACCGCAACGGAAATAGACCGGACCATCGTACTTCATCATCATTCTGGTCAAAGCCGCAGTTTCCACCGGATCACACGGAACAAGCACGACCATATTGGGCAATGAACGCATAATGGCAATATCTTCAGTGGAGTGATGGGAAATACCAAGTTCCCCGTACGCCATACCGCCGCCGATGATAACGATTTTTACATTGGCATTGTGATAACAGACATCATTGCGGATCTGCTCCAGACAGCGCAAGGTCGGAAAGTTGGCAATGGAATAGGTAATGGCAATATTGCCTTCCATAGCCACACCGCAGGCAACTCCGGTCATATTCTGCTCCGCCACACCGCAGTTGATAAAACGGTCGGGAAAAGTGTTGGCAAATTCCTCTATTTCACCGTAGCCGATATCCGCCAGGATCATAAAAACCCGTGAATCCTCTTTGGCGATATTCAAAAGTTCTTTATTGAATACTTTTCTCATTTGACAGCCTCCACTTCTTTGATTGCTTTCTCACAGAGTTCGGGAGTCAAACCGCCGTAGTGCCACTTGTAATCATTTTCCATGAAAGAGACTCCCTTTCCCTTGACTGTATGGAAAATAATTGCCGACGGCTTGCCATTGCACAGCGGCAGATCCCGCATCGCTTCGTAAACCGCCTGCTGATCATGTCCATCGACTTCGACTGCACGCCAGCCGAAAATTTCCAGCTTCTCTTTGAGAGATTCAAGATCGATGATATCTTTGGATTTGCCCAACGCCTGCAAACGGTTGTAATCAACGAGCATGGTCAGATTATCAAAGTGATGCTGACCGGCAAGCATGATCGCTTCCCAGGAAGATCCTTCATTGAGGTCGCCGTCGCTTGACATACAAATGATACGGTGTTTTTTACCGGCCTGTTTCGCAGCCATCGCCATACCGCAGGCAACCGGCAGACCGTGACCGAGTGAACCGGTGGAGAATTCCACCCCCGGAATGTGGTGGGAAATGTGTCCGCTCAATTTACCATTGTCACAATAGTACCGGTCGAGCCATGCCAGCGGGAAAAATCCGAGTTCAGCCAGCGTTGCCAGCAGAGCTGCTCCGCCGTGACCTTTACTCAAAATAAACCGGTCACGCTCAGCTTTATCCGGATTTGCCGGATCAACATTTAATATCTGAGTGTAAATAACCGGCAGAATATCCGCCATCGACAACATACTGCCAATATGCCCGCTTTTACCTTTACAGACCATTTTAAGGCAATGTATCCGTACTTTCTTCGCCAATTCGCGACATTTTTGCAATTCTTGCGCTGTCATAGAAACCTCCTTTTTTCGACAGTTTTTTGCAGTTATCTAAAAAATACATCTTCAACTTTGAAAATTCAAGTTTTTTCAAAAAAATTTACCGACAATTTTCACCGTACCGATTGACTTATACCGCCGGAAGTTGTATTTTATATATATTATGACAAAGAAAATCATCACTCTCAACGAAGTAAAACGGAATAATCTGCGGTCAGTTCTGGATCTGCTTTTGCGGTCAGACGGCTTATCCCGCATTGAGATCGCCGGAAAACTGGGATGCGACAACACCACTGTTTCCCGGGCGGTAAAGGAGCTTATTGACCGGAAAATCATCTGCCCCGGAAGTAAAAACGGTTCAAGCAACGGCCGACCGAGAGTGGCATTGCAGGTCAATCCCGGTGGTCCGTTGCTGCTGGGGATCGCACTGGAACCGGATGGCATCAGCGGCGTACTTACCGATCTGAAAAGTCAGCCTCTGCGGGTGGAAAAAATCCGTTTCCGCAATTGCAGCGATCAGCAGGAATATCTTGCCGCTGCCGTTGAAATCATTGAGAAACTTCAACTTGCCGCAAAAGATAAAGTTGCCGGCATCGGAGTCACAGTTTTCGGTTCATATCACGGCACTGATGCGGTTCTGGAAAAAGCTGCCGCATTACCCATACTCAACGGCCTGAAACTGCGGCCGTTTTTCAGCAGATGCACTACTGAAGAGGTTATCATCTGCGACCACAGCGTGGCTCTCGCCACTTTTCTCACCCGGCGGGAAGCGGAGTTGACCACCGGTGATGTAATGCTGATAAATGCAGGCAAGGGTCTGGGGGTGGTGCTTTTGAGAAACGGAAAAAAACTTTTCAACCGGAACAATCACGGCGGTGAATTCGGACACATCATCCGCATGCCCAACGGCCCGAAGTGTGCCTGCGGCAGGCAGGGATGTCTGGAAACTCTGGTTTCCACCCCTGCCATGCTCCAAAAATATCAGGAACTTACCGGTAAAAGTATCTCTCTTGAAAAACTCGCTTCCGAATACTTCAGCAATTTGCCGGATGCAGAAAAAGTCATCGCTCCGGCAATAGATATTCTGGGCACGGCCATTGCCGAGCAGCTCAATAATTATCCGGTCGATACGCTCGCTATTTCCGGAGACATTCTGAAATTCGGAACTGCATTCTGCAAACGCCTGCAGAAAAGCATCACAACTTCACTTTTTTCACTTTCAAAAGAGAATCTGAAAATCAGCTTTCCGGAAATAGATTCAGCCGATGCTCTGGCTATCGGAGCATCCATGCTGGCTGCAGAAAACTACGTTTCCGCCTTTGACCGGATAACCGACTCCGGTGAATAGCTTTGCAAAAACAAGCGGCAAAAAAGCGGCAAACGTACCGCTCCGGATAATGCACTCCTCCGATGTTGTCGGCAAAATACGGAATTGCATAAAAAAGAGTTTTCAATGGACATAATGGACTGAATGGACCACATGGACCATATGGACAACTTTTACACAGTAATGTCGAAAAGTCCATTTTACCCATCCTGACCGCCAAATCCATCAAATGCCGATTTTTGACGAAAACCCACAGATGGCTGATCAAAATTGTGAACGGTGATCGAAGTTTAAAAAAGAAATGGCATCTCCAACGGGAGTTTTTCTGAAGTCCATCTTACCCTGAAAAATCGTTGTTTTTTGTATTTTATCCTGAAACGTGGCACTCTGTGGCACATCATGACCTGATTTGCGACATCCGCATTTTGGTGAAGAAATGGGGAAAATCCGTGCTTCACGGGAAAAAAACGGGGAAGATTTTCAATACCAATCAGCCAATCCTCAAACCGGGACCTGCTCGGCAGGCTCCGATATACTGCTGCTCCTCCGATGTCGTCGCCGAAAGATTCTTTGCCGCATATTACCTGCCCCTCATCCCTACTGATTTGAAGACAACAAAATATAGCATTTGTTTGTTCTTTTTCAACTCAAACGGGGAAAATATGGGGAATAAATCCACACAAAAAACAGTTGATTTATAATCTTACATGTACAAGCGTATTATTGCATGATTTTATCAAAAAGTCGCACAATGTCAAGTCACAATCCGAAGTGCTTACGAACATTGAATATTTTCCACTGCAGCATCGGATGCTTACTAACAAGTTCGCACCACGCTTGAGAATTATTCAGCAGTTCCGGCTTGATTTCGCCACGTTTATTAACAGCGGTAAGGAGCTCCAATTCAGACTCCGTAAATGGCAAAATCGCATTCAGTTTTTCCCGGCACACATAGAATACCGGATATAAGGAAACTATCCAAATATTTACGGTTTGCAATCAGGATTCTGAGCGACAGTATTGCGGGGATTGATCAATTCCACCGGAGAACGCAGCCGAATCGGCG
>JAFVZS010000020.1 GCA_017508015.1 Lentisphaeria bacterium | reverse complement strand
GACGATGATTGGTGTGGGGAGTTGGCTGACAGCGATGATTGGCAGTATGCCTGTCGGGTGGGAGAGATGACCCTTGAGTCACCTATAAAATAAGACCTATAAGACTTGTAAGACTTATAGGTCGGGGATTATTGGTGCAGCAAAAGATGGCTGCCGGTTTGTATTTTTATTTTATATCAGTTCGTCATCACGTTCACCCGCCGGAATCTGATAAGCCTCATCTTCAACCGTGGTGAACTGCAATTTCATCCGGGTAATGACAAAACGCACCAGTGACGGAATCGGCAGTGTCGTGATAATCGACAGAATAATAATAGCATTAAAGAAGTTGTCATCCAACATTCCCAAATCCTTACCGATCGCCGCCGCCGCCAACGTTGCGGAAAGTTGCGGCACCGTCATCAAACCGGCACAAAGCCCGTGACCGTTGGAAAAGCCGGTAATACGCAATCCCAGCCAGCCGGAAAATATTTTGCTCCCCACCAATCCGATGACCGTCAGGAGAACGATCGCCAGATTACCGCTGGCTCCGAAAGCAGAAAAGTCCGTTTTCATACCGATCGAAACAAAGAGGAACGGCACGAGGAAACCGTAACCGATACTCTCAAAACGCCCCATCAAAGCCATACCGCCCCCCTGCGGCTTCACCAGTTTGGAAAGCGCAAGTCCGGCGATAAATGCCCCCACCACCAGATTGATGCCGAGGAACTCCCCGACCAGCACCGTGGCAAGAATAACGAACAGAAGAAGCGTAATAAGCATATCTTCCCCCGGCTGGAAAACCTTGAGCAGCCATTTTCCCAACAGAGAAACGACGTAGATTGCCGTAACCATGTAGGCAACTACGATCAACAGAAAAACCGGCGTGAACCACTGACCGAAAAATCCGGGGTCGATGTAATCGAAAACCGAGAGAGTTTTCGGCCCCTGTATTCCGGCGGTCATCTGCCGTTTGAGCTGGACACTGACCGCCAGCAGAATGATACTGGAAATATCCGTCACGATCGTGGAAATCAGCACTGCCGCCCCGAACTTCGTCTTGGTGAGTTTCAGTTCACGGATCACCGGGAATACGATACCCACCGAGTGTGAAGCAAAAAGCGAGGCGTAAAGAAGTTTACCGGGAAAATCGTGCGGCCGGAACCAGGCGTACACAAAATATCCCGCAACAGCCGGCAGCAGAAAGGTCAGGATACTCAACGAAATGACCGGTTTCCGTGCGGAGCGGATCAATTTGAAATCCGCCTCCATTCCCGCCAGAGCCATCAGGAAAACCAATCCCAGTGACCCGAGAGAATTCACCAGACTGTTGAAGTGAGCCGCCGTGATTTGACTGTTTGCACCGAGGTAACTCAAGAGATTCGACAGTTTCCCTGTCATATCAAAACAGTTTGGCCCCAGCAACATGCCGGCGAGCAGCAGTGCAATTACGCTGGGTATCTGATAACGGCGCAGCACAAACGGTATCAGCCCCATGACTGCCATGAAGGCGATGAACAAAATCAAAAAAGCATCATTGCTCATAAAACATTTTCTCCTCTCTCTTGAAACTCCATAATTCCGGCGGATTCAGGGGGGCGATGCCCCCTGTTTATCCCGTCAGCCGACAACGATATTGACCAGACGGCCGGGAACGTAAATCACCTTGCGGACACTCTTATCGCCGATCGCAGCTTTCACATTGTCATCGGCGAGAGCGATTTCCTGTGCCGTTGCCTGATCGCAGCCGACCGGCATCATCAGACGGGCATTGGGTTTGCCCAAAACCTGAACGAGGATCTCAACTTCGGAAACTTCCAGCTGTTTTTCATCCCATTCGGGCCATTTTTCATAGGCGAGGGATTCGTTGTGACCGAGGATCTCCCACATTTCTTCGCAGGCATGCGGAGCAAAGGGAGCCAGGAGCAGTACGAAAG
>JAFVZS010000019.1 GCA_017508015.1 Lentisphaeria bacterium | reverse complement strand
TCGCAAAACCCGACCTTCCTTTCGCAATCCATCCACCGGTTGGAGCTGCCCCATGCAGATCCGGTTGAAAAATCACAACTTCTGTGATATATTTTATACATCACAGAAATATTCATTTATCCCCCCTCTGCCTGGATTTCACAAAATTCGGGACATTACCAAAAAATGAGACAATAACAAAAAATTTCACCGCACATTTTTTATATAGCATAAGTTTTTTTCAAACAGTTACAAATTTTTACCCGGTGCTGCTCAAAATCTGTCGCTCCGGAGCATAAAAACGGCTGCCGCATGCTGTTTTCAGTTGCGGCAGCCGGGAATATCCGGGATCTGTCAGTTGGTGCGGATTTTGTATTCGTTGTAGACATCGCCGAGGTTGACGACTTTGATGATGAATTTGCCGGTCCATTTCGGAGTCCATGTGCAAATGCACAGATCAAGATTGTCATCATCTTTTTCAATCAGATTGCCGTTCTCATCATAAATGTAAAGATCAAGGTCGGTATCATTGTCACCGTCAATGAATACTTCAGCCTGTTCACCGCCGATAAAAACGACTTCATAACGATCAGTGGAGTTGGCTTTTACTCTTTCAGTAGTGCTTTGCGGACCACCCTGGGCACCGGCAAAAGCGGCTGAACCAACCAGAATCAGAGCGAGAGTTGCGAGCATTTTTTTCATTTTTCATTTTCCTTTTTTTATTTTTTTGTTTTATCTTTCACACCGTCTTGATGTGTTCCGCTTATAATAGTGCCGGGCCGGAAAAGAATCTGACACAGGTTTTTATAAATTTTGAAAATTATTTGCAGTCGCGCTTTTACTTTTTTTGAGTGTGATAAAGATGAATATTTTGAGAAAATGACCGGATTGAAGCGATAAATCAAAAGATCGGATTTGAAATTTTACCGATCAGCGGTTATATTAATAGAAAGCAGTGTGTTCAGAAGTCAAATTCTAACGAAATGAGGATAAAAATGGGATAGCAGCACAACAAGATCGAAAAACGCAACCGGCGCAAAGCTTATCTCGCCCGCAAGCGTGAGCAGATCAAAGCCCTGATCAAGAAATAATCTTTTCTCTTGATCTTTAACGGCCGGAAGCGGAATTCCCCGGATACCTGACTTGGTTGCGGCGGAGTCTGTTCCCGGCTTGAATTTTTTACAGGGATTAATCAGTTATGAATGATTTGCGTATCGGTGAGGGATTCGATGTCCACAAGCTGGTGACAGAAAGAAAATTGATCCTGTGCGGCGTGGAAGTGCCGTCTGAATACGGCCTTGCCGGTCACAGTGATGCTGATGTCGCCGTGCATGCTTTGATGGATGCGTTGCTCGGTGCCGTTGCCGCCGGTGATATCGGAATGATCTTTCCGGATAATGATCCGGCTTATGCCGGGGCAGACAGTATGAATCTGCTGCAAACTGTACTTGGCATGCCGGAATTTGCCGGTCGGCAGCTGATCAATTGCGATATCACCATTATCGCCCAGAAACCGAAACTTGCGCCGTTTCGCAAACTCATGCAAGAGCGGATCGCGGCTGTTACCGGTTGGGAGTTGGAACGGGTTTCGGTCAAATTCACCACTACCGAAAAACTCGGTTTCGCCGGCAGGGGCGAAGGTATCGCCGCTGCGGCAATCGTCTTACTGGGAAAGGCGTAAACAATGGAATACAGTTTGACAGCTGCAATCGCAGAAAAACGTTATTCAGAGCAGGATTTTATCATCCGATTGCTCGATGATGCCACCGGACGCATTGAAGTTGAATGCCGCAAGGCGCACCGGGACGTTTCCGGCAAATGGCAGTTGGAAGTTGATGGCGTGCGCCACTCATTCGGCCGGTTTCTGATCCGTGATATGGCATCCGGAGAATGCCGGGAGTTTCTGCTTTCGGTGGAAGTGCCGGATATGCCATGGGGCAGTGCGGCCCGGCTGATCGTTTCTCTTACCGGCGGAAACGATGCTGTGATTGCCCGGGAAAGTTTCCCGATGACTCCTCCGGCCAGATCCCTTCCGGAAAAAGCGGCCGGGGAATTTTTTACCGGTGTACGTTTCGATGTGTCACAGGCGATCATATCCAGCGGTAAACTTTCTGCAGTGATCGATGCCGGTGGTATGAGAGAGTTGCGGATAAACGGCGAAAAGCTGCTTGCCGGCGGCCCCAGACTGGCACTTTTCCGGGCCGGAATGGTGCCGGAAAAGTTGCGCACATTGAAACTTGACCGCCTGAAAGTTGCTCCGGACCGTTTCGTTTCAGATGGTAAAAGCGTGGAATGCCATGCGCTGGCTCTGCCGTCATTGATGGAAATTGATGAACTTGAATTTACCCAGCGGTTTACTCCGCAGGAGGACGGGGCGATCCGTTATGATGCGGAATTTGTTGTGCCTGAATCATTTGCCGGTGTGCCGCGATTGGGAGTGCTTTTCCGTTTGCCGGGTATGATGAGTGAAGTCGATTATTTGGGCAATGGGCCGCATGAAAATTATCCCGGTGACCGCAGCGCAGTTTTTTCCCGTTATTCTGCCAATGTAAATCAGCTTTATCCGGCATATTCTCCGGCGGTGTCCGGCGGAAGCCGCAGCGGCACGCTCCGTTTGTCGTTGAGTGACCGTGACGGCATCAGAACTTTGCAGATCACCGGGGGCAGGGAATTTACCTTTTCGGCTTTGCCTTTTTCGGAGTTTGCAATAGAGGATGCCGCTGCTGCCGGAAAAGAACCGGTCTGTGAAAGCGACATCTTTTTGCATATTGATTGCCGGATCGGTGAAAAGTGCCCGGTGAAAGCCGGTGTTTACCGGATGACTCTTTTTCTGAAAGGTTTTCTGGCACGCTGAGTATAAACTCCTGCTGAATAAATGGCTCTGCCGGGAAAAGTCATACGATGAAAAAACTTCTCTTTCCGGTTCACGGTCTTTCAAAAACTTTCGCAGGAGTTGTTTTGATCATTACCGGAAAAACAATCTCTCTTTGGTTGGCTGAGTCTCAAATAACCGGATCACCCAAAAGAAACAAGGCTGTCACCTGCTTTTTTTGAGATTATGACAGTCATGGTTCCGGTTTGATAGAGTTCACCGGAATACATCACCGTAAGGATTCAACTCCCATGAGGCCGGAGTGTTTTGCGGAATCGGACTGATCCCTTCACGTTCAATTTGAGTACATCCGCCGGATAATAACAAAAATACCGCTGCCAGAGCGACAGCGGTAAGGGAAAACAGTATTCTTTTCATAAAGGCAGCAAGGTTTTGAAAAGGTCATAGGCATTCATTTCCAGTGCCTGAAATGTGACCGTTGCCGCGGCAAAAATCAGTGTCGCAATGATCATTGCGGTAAAGAATTTTGAAGTAAGCATGATCCAATTTCCTCTTTTCCGGATTATTCCTTGAATGTGACCTTGTCACCGATTTTGATCATATCAACCTTTGACGGCGGAATATCTGCGGTCGATTCCGTGTCACCGACATTATTCAGCGTGATGGTTGCGATAAATTCATTGTCACCGCGGGTAATGTTGAATTTCAAGCCGTCCGTAAGATCCGGATTGACCGGGATCGTGCGGTCGCCGATCTGCTGGTGAACTACCGTTTCTTTACCGAAGTCGATGACGATATAACCGAATTCACGGGAAACTTTGGTGACCGTACCGCTCAGAGCCTGACGGGATTCTTTGGAACCGCGCGGCCAGTTTTTGACTTCAATATCACCGCCGATCTCATCGAGGTGCAGAGTTTTGCGCAACTCGGCGATCGTGGCTTCATGGCGGCGGATCGTCGCTTCGCGGGCGGCGATGGTTGCGGTATCCTGCCGTTTGGTTTCGGCAGCGGCAACCAGATCACGTCTGCGCTGTTCAGATTCGTTGACCTTGGCCTGAGCCTTGCTCACGACCGGGGCCGGATTGGTTTCAGCTTTGGTCAGATCGTCACGGAATTGCACGCCGAGCATACCGCCGATACGGCTGACCGCATTGGCATAAGCCTGACGGGCCTTGCGCTGTTTCTCAATAACTCTGAGCAACGGAGCGATCGCCCCGGGAACCTGCGGTTTGGTGGCGGCAAACAGGGTTTGTTTATTCAGTGTTTCACCATTGGCACGGGCAACTGCAACCAGCTGATCGCCGATGGCATCGCGGTTGTCTACGACTTGCACGACCCGGCTGACCACTCTGCTGACCCGGGCCTGATAACCTTGATCTTTCTGGAAGTCAGACTGCACTTCGTGGCCCGCACCGGCACCGGTCTTTTTGCCGATCTGTGCCAGACCGTTGGCCATGTAGTCGCGCTGGGCTTTCAAGCTGTTGCGTTCAGCTTCAATGCGTTCACGGTTGCGTTTTTCCGTGTTGTATCTCTGGGTCATATTGGCCAGGGCGGTTTTGGTTTGCGCCAACTCGGCCTTGGTTCTTGCCAATTCAGCTTCCAATGCTTCATACTTGCGGGCGACATCCTGACTCTGACGTTCAAGAGCTCTCATCTGTGAAGCAAAGGCCGTGGCCTCAAAACCTTTAGTGTCAAAGTCGGTCGCCGGAGCCGGACTGATTTTGCCCAGAACTCTGGCATTATTCTGCAATGTTCTGCTCATGGCCGCCCAGCCGGTGGCATACATCGTGGCAAATTTATTGGTAAGGGCGGTCAACTGAGCAAATTTTGCTTCGTAATTTTCGATCTCAAAATCTTTGTTGTTGAATACCAACGCTTCCGGAGTGAGGGTTTCTTCGGCGGCTTTGCTGCCCAGCGGGGCATCCATGATTTTGGCACTGGCCTGAATGGCGGCGGTCATTGCATTCCATGCGGCGATGGCATTTTCATATTTCTGTACGAAAAGGGAGCTTTGATCCTGCAGATTTTTCAATGCGGCCCGCAACGTATCCTGAGCGTAAGTTTTGTGGGAAAGCACTTGCGGAGTAAGTTTCGGAGCAAATTCCTGATCGCTCTGGCGGTCAATGGTTTTTGCGCTTTTGTGGATCGCCTCGCTCATCTGTTGCCAGCCGTCAACGAATTGTACCCGTTTCTCATAAAGAAAATAGGAAAACACAGCACTTACCAGTGCGAGTATCAATACGATAATACAGGCAACGATGTTAAAAGTTTTCATTCTCGGAACACCCTCAATTTTTATTTATATGAAAATTAAACTGCGACAATACAAATGCACTTTATAGAACTTAACACGTAAAATCCAGTTGTCAAATCAGGAATGCCACTTTTTTGCAAAAAAATGTGATTTTTTTCTGAAAAACCGATATTCAGAGTAAAAAACGCACTCCTTCAGCTTTGGAAAGCGACGCCGCCAAACTTCTTGCTCTTTCAATACAATCCACTTCGCAGGCCACCCGCAATGCGGTATATTTTCCGCTGCCGGAACTTTCGCCGTCAGTGATTTCAAAAGCGGCATTTTCTTTCTCACCGATATTACAGACAGCTGCTCTGGTTTCATCCAAAGTGCCGGTCGCTGCGATCAGCCTGAATTCCCAGCGGCAGGGAAATTTTATCTCTGCTTTTTTCTTATCCATGGTCAATTCTCCCAGAATGGTGAGATTTCCCGCAATCTGGCGATGATCGCCGGGAGCTTTTCCGCCGTGAAATCCAGTTCTTCCATCCGGTTGTAACGGGATAAACTGAAGCGGATCGTACCGTGGGCCGCACTGTACGGTATACCCATGGCCCGCATGACATGAGAGGGTTCCAAACTGCCGGTGGTACACGCCGAGCCGCTGCTGGCGCAGATGCCGAAAACATCTAGCAGCATCAGAATGCTTTCACCTTCAATACCTTCAAAACTTATGGAACTGGTTCCCGGCAGACGGTTCGCCAGATCGCCATTGATCCGGATGCGGGGAATGGCGGCGGCGATTTTCCGCTCAAATGCATCGCGCATGTTTTTAAGGTAATTGTACTCTTCATCCAGTTGTGTCCGGGCCAGGCGGCATGCTTCACCCAGACCGATGATCGAAGCGACATTTTCCGTGCCGGCCCGGCGGTTGCGCTCCTGATGGCCGCCGCAGATCAGCGGGGTGAAAATTATTCCGCGGCGGATATACAACGCACCGACTCCTTTGGGGGCGTGAAGCTTATGACCGGAAATCGCCAGAAAATCAACATCTGTATCTACCACATCGATCTTGACTTTTCCGGCCGCCTGTACTGCATCGGTGTGAAAAAGTGCCCCTTTGGCATGGGCCGCTGCGGCGATCTCTTTCACCGGGAAGATCGTGCCGGTCTCATTGTTTCCCCACATCGCTGAAACGATGGCGGTGTTTTCATCGACAGCTTTTTCCAGAGCTGCCATATCCAGTCTGCCCTGACCATCCACCCCGATCAATTCCACGGTATATCCCTGACGGGTCAACTCTTCACAGCAATGGAGCACGGCGGGGTGTTCAACGGCCGTGGTGATGATTTTTTTTCTTTCCGGCAGAGCGGCAAGGGCGGCGCGGATGGCGGAATTGTCACTTTCCGTACCGCAGCTGGTGAAAATTATTTCGCTGGCACAATTATCCTTATCCCGGTAGGTGGCTCCGAGCAGAGCGGCGACCTCCCGGCGGGCGGCTTCAATATCGGCGGCAACACTTCCGCCGAAGCGGTGGATACTTGAGGGATTACCGTATTTCTCGCAGAAATACGGCCGCATCGCTTCGAAAACCTCCGGAGCGACTGCAGTGGTGGCATTGTTGTCAAGATAGATGGGCTTATTCATAACAGGTGTACTTTCAAAGATTTTTCAATGCGGCATTGATGATTTCACCGGCGGCTTCCGGAGCGGCAGTGTTGATGCCCGGCTGAACTTCATATCCGCCGCGGGCGAAACATTCCAGCATCGGCACATAGCCGGATTGACTCTGGGCAAGCGAAACAATAAAGGTGTTTTTGAATGGGGAGTTTTCCCGGATCGCCCTGCCGATACCGTTGAATGGTTCACCGGGCAGGGAAACGAATGCCAGCGTTTTGCCGAATTCTATTGCGGTCAGCCGGGCATCGTGTGACGGTGTGCTTTGCGCGTGGCAATCCAGTGCCCGTTGAGCGAAATAACGCAATGCTGCGGGAACTTTATTGGCCAGATCCTGACTCTCAAAGTCACCTTCTTTGGGAATATCCGGCACAGTATCCAGAATGTGCTGTGCTTCTGCGACCTCTTCCGGAGTCAGTTTGCGGTGGGGAATGGTCACAGTGGAATTTTTTACAACGATATCTTCATCGGTAAGTTTTTCAAGTTTATCCAGTGCATTGAGTACGATGGCGGCGTAACCGCGGCCGATCCGCACTGCTTCGTCGTAGTTTGTCTGATTGATTTTCTGATGGAAGTCAAAGTGGTTGATGTCACCGGAGGCATCATCCACCACGATCACCGGCATGCCGGCTTTGAGCGCATGCTGGATCTCCTGGGCAAAACGGCCGTACCAGTCGGCGGAAACCAGATTGCCGCCGATGGTGTCGCCATGCTGGGCAATATTGCAGATCAGTGCGGCGGTGCGGTCATTCTGAATGATGCGGATGATGCCGATGTTGCGGTCAAAGTCACTTTCCGGTTTGTCGATATCCGGATTGCCCCAACCGGGATTGGTGACGATAGTACCGTTTTTCATCCAGTAACGGCGGACAAAACCGTAGGGGTTGTTGTAGACGGAGCCGTACTCGATTTCGCCGGGGAGCAGATTCATGACTGCTCTTTCAACGGCCCGCACGGCGGCATCAATGATCTGATTGAAAGAATATTCCGTCAAATCATTCTGTTCCTTGCGCAATTCCGGACCGGTATGGGTATGGTTGGCACAGACGATCAGGTTGTTGAAAAGTTCTTCACCGAACTTTGCCGAAATTTTTTCTTTGAGGGTGCTGATCAGGCGGTCGAATACGGAACAGAGGTCAAACGAAACCAGTCCGCAGCGCACCTTGCCGTTGTCGATAATGATGGTTTTTACATAAAGGTCATCGTACATGCCGCTATTGGGGCGTTTATTCATATATCCGGCCAGACCGACACCGACCGGCGGAGTGATGATTTCCTGAGCGTAACCGATGTTGAACATTTTTTTATTCTCCTGATTCTTGATAAGATCATTTATTAGCTTTCAAATGCAGGTAGTGTCCGCGGGTTTCCGGGATTTTCCACGAGATGACAAAAGATGACAGGGTGACTGCTGACATGAGTACGAACAGGGTTTGATATGCAGATTCCGAATAGACCGTCGCTCCGTTGATTACCCGGGTGTCAAAGCAATCCAGAAGCAGCCCGATCAACTGGGAGAATACCGCCACTGACATGTAGCCCAGCATATTGGAAACCGCACATGACTGGGCAATGATGTCCTTGGCATTGAGTTCCTGTACGACCATGGAAAAAATCTGCGGAATACCGGCAGCCATGGCAAACATGCAGTAGATCACGGCAAATATCCATGAATTCCAGTGCCAGTGGATCGCTGCCGTCATCAGTAGTGAGGCGGCGGCACACAAACCGCAGGCAAAACGTACCAGCGGACGGCGGCGGTTGCCGGTCAGCCGGGTGAGAAAACTGGTGGTCAGCATGGTACTCATGCACACCAGTGTCAAAGTGAAAATAACTGAAGCGGCTTCCGCCGAGGAAAATCCGGCGAAGTCTTCCAGAAATTTTTTGCCGTATACCGTCTGGATGATGAAGTAGGTGCAGAATGTCACATTGGAACAGGTGAATAGCAGCCAGTTCAGCGGATTGCGTAAAATATATCCGAACGGCTTGAGCGAAAACGGCGTTTTCGGTATCGCCGGCAGGGATATTTTTTTGCTTCCGGCAAATACCGCCAGATAGAGCAGTGCGGAAATCCCGGCCGCCGACAGAAGCACATGACGCCAGGAGAATATGCCGCACAGCCTTTCAAACGGCAGAGACCCCATCAGACCTCCGCCGTAGCCGCAGCAGTAAGCTATGCCGAACATGACCGCATAATTTTTTCTGCCGAAAAAGCGGTCAGTTTCCCGTACCAGACTCAAGTACATGGTACTTGCTCCGATCCCGGTCAGCATCCGGGCAAAGTAGAGCAAATATAAGTTGCTGCACAACGGGAATAAAAAAATTCCGGCCAGAAATACCAAACCTCCGGTCAGAACCACTCTGGTGCCGCAGAAACGGTCGACCAGCACTCCGGAAACCAGTTGAAACAGTGCGTAAGGATAGACAAATGCCGCCGCCAGAGTGCCCATTTGAAAGGCATTCAGCGAAAATTCATCGGAAATCGTCTTGTAGATCGTACCAGGCAGGGCCGTGCGCTGAAAATATGAAGATGCATAGAGCAAAAGCAGGGGAATGAATACCCGGAATGCCCGTTTGTTTTTTGAAATTTCCTGCCAGATCGCCATAGTATGTTTCCCAGTTGATTTGTCAATCATATTACTATAGCATTCCGGAGTGCTTTTTTCAATCACAACTTGACAAAAAAGCAGTTGTGTGTTATCTTTTGAAATGTTTTTCTTATACAGGGGGGAATCGTGGAAAAAACCGTCTATTTTGACCATGCCGCAGCATCGGTGACCGCACCGGAAATTCTGCAGATATTTCAAACGCAATCCATGCGGTATTTTGCCAATGCCGAGGCGGTGCATGGTCTGGCATATCAGGCCAGAGAAGCTTTGAAACGGGCCGGAGAAAGGATTTCGCAGCTGCTTTTCGGAAGTCGTGATTATCCGGTGGTCTGGGGAAATTCGGCAACGGAACTTTTCCGGGTGCTTGCTTCATTCCGGAAATTTGAATTTTCCGCGGCATCGGTATTGGAACATCCGGCATTGCTGACCAATTTGAAAAAATTCACATCAGCGCAATTGCTGGCTGTTGACAATTGCGGCACGGTTTCCGGCGGTTCCGGAATGAGTATATGTGATGTTTTTTGTATGCATCATGTGCAAAGTGAATTGGGGATAATTCAGGAAACTGCCCGGATATTTCAGTCGGCAGAGTGCCGCTGCCGGATGATCGATGCGGTGCAAAGTGCCGGAAAGATCCCGCTGGATAAGGCGGCTGATGTCTGGGTGATTTCCGGTGTGAAATTCGGTTCTCCGGGCGGGGCTGCCATGCTGCTGGCTCCGGACGGTCCTTTTACCGATGAGCTTTTGGCTCATGCCGAAGCCTGCCGCAAAAGCGATTATGCGGTCAGCCGGGTAAGTGTGCCGTTGATGCTGACTATGGCGGCCGCTTTGGAAAGATCGGTGGTGAATATGGCTGAAAATTACCGCCGGGTAACGGAAATAAACTCCTTTATCCGGCAGAATTGTGTACAATTGGATATTTTGCCGACTCTGCCGGATCAGGTCAACGTTTCGCCGTATATCCTCAATCTGCTTTTGCCGCATCAGGAATCGGCCGTCGTGATACGGGCATTGAGTAAGCTCGGTATTTATGCGGCATCCGGCAGCGCATGCAGTGCTGAAAGCAGCACTCCGTCTCCGGCTTTGCGGGCCCTGGGAGTCCCGGCGAAAAAGGCTTATCGTGCGCTGCGTTTGAGTTTCTGCGGAGAAAACAGCATGGAAGATGCCGGAATTTTTATTTCCGGATTGAAAAAAGTGTTGAAAAATTACTGATTAAGTATTATCTTTAGATAACGGGTGATTTCAGATGGAATCTCCTCTGATGTTTGTGAAATGCAATTGTTTTATTAAGGAATGATTTTTATGTTGAAATATTGTTTTTCCGTTGTTGCGGCGGCGGCCGTTTTTCTCATGCCTTTACTGCTTCGCGGTGAGGATATCGTGATCAGAAAGCGTTCACAGGATAATCCGACGATCAGTTTTTCCGGGGCTGCCGGTGATACTGAAATGAATAATGCCATCAACCGTTTTCTTACCATGTGCGGCTGGTTTGATGCTCCCCGGCAGGGCAGTGCGTCTGAATATTCACTGCGTTCGGAAAGAGTCAACGGAGCCTTGCACATCTATTTGTACCGGGCCGATCAACGGATCGCCGGATGGCGTTTCAATGCCTCCGGTTCTCCGCGCCAGGTGGCAAAGTCGGTCGTCGATACCGTTATTGAACATGTTTTTGAACAGCTCCGGGTCAGGGGATTCTGTCAGAGCCGTATCGCCTTTTGTGCCGAAACGGCTCCCGGTGTCAGAAATATCTTTTTGTGTGATATCGACGGCGGAAATGTGGAGCAGATCACCAATTACCGTACTCTCAATGTGGAACCGTGCTGGAGTCCCACCGGGCAGACGATCTGCTTTTCCAAATACGGCCGAACCGGTATCGATGTGGTGGAAACGACAGTCGCCACTCCCCGCCGGAGCCGGATAATTTCTTCATTCCGGGGGATCAACACCGGGGCGGCAGTTTCCCCGGATGGAAGTTTTCTGGCGGTGATCCTCAGTCCGGATCATCAGGTCGATCTCTATATCCTCGGGTTGAATCAGCGTACCAGGCGGCGGTTGACCAACGGTATTGCCGTTGAAGCATCGCCTTGCTGGAGTCCGGATGGCAGCAAGCTGGCTTTTGTCAGTGACCGCCGGGGAAATCCGAGGATCTTCATCATCAATGCCGACGGTTCCGGTCTGCAAATGATCCCCACCGTCGGGATCGATGCGGTCACTCCGGCATGGAGCAGTGACGGTAAAATCGCGTATGCTTCCCGCCGGAGCCGTCACTCTGCTTATGCGATCGCCGTTTACAATCCGGCTGCCGGAAGTAATGAATTTGTATCGCGCGGTGAGGGCGGCTGGGAATCTCCCGGATGGGCCGCCGATAACCGTCAGGTGGTTTGCAAACGCACTTTGCGCGGCAAATCCTCGTTGTGGATCGTGGATACTCTCACCGGCAGGGAACGGGAATTGCTCCGTACCGGCACGGAACTTTTTGATCCGGCATGGTCACCATGTGTAAAACGGTGAAACAAGATGTTTGATACCGCAAAATATTTTGATTCGTTGAATATGTTCGGCATCCGTCTGGGATTGGCTGCAACGCAGGAACTCATGGCCAAAGCCGGGCACCCGGAAGAGCAATTGCGCTTTATCCATCTGGCCGGAACCAACGGTAAAGGATCGACCGGGGCAATGCTGGAGCGTTGTTTACGCAGTGCCGGATTGCGAACCGGATTTTATACTTCACCGCATTTGATCGATATCAGAGAGCGTTTCCGTATTGACGGCCGGGCCGTCAGCATCGGAGAATTCAATCGCTCCGGCGAAGAGCTGTGCCGCCAGAGCGAAGGCGGCAATTACAGTTATTTTGAATTTGCCACTGTGCTGGCGATGAAAATTTTTGCCGCCGCTCAGGTGGATGTCGTGATCTGGGAAACCGGTATGGGCGGCCGGCTGGATGCCACCAACGCAATTATGCCGCAGGCATCGGTCATTACCAATATCGCACTTGATCATCAGGGGCATCTGGGATGTACCGTTTCAGAAATTGCCGCTGAAAAAGCCGGGATCATCAAGCCGGGTGTGCCGCTTTTTCATGGAGTTTTGCCGGAAGGTGCCAGACAGGTGATCGTTAAAAAGGCAGCTGCGGCATCCGCAGAAGTTTTTCCGCCGCGGGCGGAGATCCCGGCAATGACGGGAACCGACGGCATCTGTCAGCTGTTTGATTATGACGGCCGGAGAATAGCTCTGGCATTGCCCGGAAGGATGCAGCGGGAAAATTTCCGCATCGTCTATGAAGTGTTGAATTATTTTGCTCCACGGTGGAATTTTGATTTGGATACCGCATTGAGCGGTCTGCATCAGGTCTGCTGGCCGGGCCGGTTTCAGCATGTCGGGAAGCGTGCGATCATTGACGGCGGACATAATCCGGATGGGGTGCGGGCTTTGACTGAAGCTGTGATCGAGCGTTATCCGGAGGAGAAGTTTCTGGTGGTTTATGCCGCATTCGGCGACAAACAGGCTCCGGAATGCTTGAAATATCTGGAAAAAATTGCGGCGCAATTCATTTTCACTGTTCCCGGTGCGGGGGGCAGGGCAGCTTATTCTCCGGATGAGTTGATGACGATGACTGCTCTGCCGGCCGCCGCCGCCGCAGATCCGGCACAGGCGATAAAATGCGCGATGGCTCAAGATGGATTGCGGATCATTGTTTCCGGTTCACTTTATCTGGCAGGTATCGCGTTGCAGGAGATGACCGCTCCGGAAAGCGTGCTGGATCTCTGATTTTTTGTTATTGTCTTGATTTTTGTGAAAAATATAACCTTCCGGCTTCGTTTACACTACGCCGTGACAAGGCGGTGGCGCATTACGGGCAATCTCTTGCCAAATCGGCGGACTCAAGCTCGGTCGAGTATGGTTATACACTCCCTCGTTTTCGCCTTGATTTGGCTGCGACCTTGCCTCGCACTGCATCCACCGGTCGAATCTAACTTTTTTCAGTTG
>JAFVZS010000018.1 GCA_017508015.1 Lentisphaeria bacterium | reverse complement strand
GGCAGTGACGGTGTCGCATTGCGGACAATTTCTTGCCAAACCGGCGGATAAAGGTTCAGTCGAGTACATAGTACACTCCTTCACCGTTACCTTGATTTGGCGGCGATATTGTCGCACACTGCATCCACCGCCTTTGTGCGGCAGTCGTTGCTTGAAAAAATAATAATCAAATAAAAAAACTTTGCCGCCGGGTGCTTACCCGGACGTGATCCAACGGCGGAACGTTGGTCGCCGCCGTAAGCGGCGAAAATAAGCGAAGCGCAGAAGTCGGCGCAGAATGCGCCGATCTCACCTGCCGAAAGCGAAGTCATGCGAGAGCATGACATTTGAGCAAAAAGCAGTGGTTGCTGACTGCAAAAAATAAATAAAAAACTTTGCCGCCGGGTGCTGATAAGCTGCACTTTTTGGCCGGCCAATCAAAACATCCGGATTCAGTTGTTTTACCGGGAGCGGGAAAATATTTTGACTGAAGCCGCAAAGAAGTTGCCGCCGATGGAGTTGCCAAGTGTCATCAGCAGGATCAAAAGCAGCGTATCCGTACTCCAGACTCCGGCCACAGAAAAGTAATACATATTGGCAATGCAGTGTTCAAATCCACTCAAAATAAAGACCATCACACAGAGAAATACCATGATCGGCCGACAGGGGGCCGGGAGCTTGTCATTCTTGAATGCATCAACCGCGGTGAACATCAACATGCCGCAGAAAACAGCAAGAATAAGAATACTTACCGGGTCATCCAGCACTTTTGTGTTGACGATATTCTGTACCTTTTCATCAATAAGCCGGTACATTCTGGTGTGCCGTATCGCATAGCCGACCGTGAAACATCCGGCCAGATTTCCCAGCCAGATCCAGCACAGATCCCCAAGATAAGCGTAGAAATTTTTTCCCTGTGCCACCAGATAACCGATGGCTCCGGTATAAAGTTTCAATTGGAAACAGACGATGGTCAACAGTCCGAAACCGAAGAGAAATGAACCGATCACCGGATCGGCGGTACAAAGATAAACGGTACCGGCAAGGCCGATGAAAATGCCGGCAAAAAATGCTTCCTGCAAAAGTTTAAGTGTTTTCAACATATCCCCCCCTTTTTTTTGCTTCGCATTATGGGCAACTGCGGGCCTTGCAGTCGTCACTCATTCGGTCGAGTACACAGTACACTCCCTCATGTCGTTCCTTGCAAAACCCGGATTTGCCGCATACTGCTTTGCAAAACATCCGCAGTGTGTTTAATCTGCCTTTTTTTGCTTCGCATTATTGGCAACTGCGGGCCTTGCAGTCGTCACTCATCCGGTCGGGCACACAGTACACTCCCTCATGTCGTTCCTTGTAAAACCCGGATTTGCCGCATACTGTCCGGCAAAAGTTTCGATCCGGCTTTCTTGTTACCGGAAAAGTAAATTGGTGCGCGACGCGGGATTTGAACCCGCACGCCGAGGCAAAGGAACCTAAATCCTTCGTGTCTGCCAATTCCACCAGCCGCGCATAATATCCGGAAAGCTAAATATACACCGCAAACAGCGGATTTTCAAGATTCAAAATCCAAACAAAGCCGGGTTTTAGTGAATGGAAGGACGGCCGAGTCGGCAACGGCGAGATGCTCCGGGTGAGCCGCATAAGTTTTGAGGGCATCGGCATCGGTGAAGGATGAATCAAGCATCACATCGGCGTTGGATGACGGCAATCCATCGGTATGGACTTGGATTTTCAGCAGGCCGGGAATTTTACCGGCGAGGGATTCAAGACCGGTTTTGATACCGGCTTTGACTGAAATTTTTTCGGCGGGAGACAGTTCGTCTTTGAGCTGCCACAAAATAATATGTTTGACCATGGTGATTTTCCTCATTGTGATAACTGGTTGCGGTCAATATACTGCCGGATGGATGATTTTACAAGTGTATTCCGCAGAAAAAATGTTTTCCCGGGGAAAAAGCGCATATATTTGAAGCGTATTTGATTGAAAAGTTTACCCGGTGGTGTTATATTATAACGATTATATTCTGCAACAAATAACAACATAAGGTGAAAAGATTATGTACCGTACTCATACTTGCGGGGAATTGCGTAAAGCAGATGCCGGAAAAGAGGTCAGAGTTTCCGGCTGGATTCACAGTGTGCGTGACCATGGCGGCGTTATTTTTATTGACTTGCGTGACAATTACGGTCTGACTCAGATCGTGATCGATCCGGAGCGGGATTTTTATCAGGCATTGGATAAGTGGCGCGTGGAGAGTGTCGTGCAGTTTGACGGCAAAGTCGTGGAACGTTCTGCGGAAACGGTCAACCCGAAACTGGCTACCGGTGAAATCGAAGTCGCAGCCACCGGCATGGAGATGCTCGGCGAAGCTGATGTGCTGCCGTTTCAGGTGGCTAAAGATGATAATGCGCCGGAAGCGATGCGGCTCAAATACCGTTTCCTCGACTTGCGCAAAGAGAAACTTCATAACAATATTATTTTGCGCAGCAGAGTCATTGCCGCGATCCGGGCTTATATGACCGGAGCCGGTTTTACGGAATTTCAGACTCCGATCCTTACGGCCAGCAGTCCGGAAGGTGCCCGCGACTATCTGGTTCCCTCCCGTCTGCATCCGGGCAAATTTTATGCTCTGCCGCAGGCTCCCCAGCAATTCAAACAGCTGCTGATGGTTTCCGGTTTTGACCGTTATTTCCAGATCGCTCCCTGTTTCCGCGATGAAGATGCCCGTGCCGATCGCAGCCCCGGTGAGTTTTATCAGCTGGATATTGAAATGAGCTTTGTGGAACAGGATCAGATCTTTGCCGTGGTTGAAGGACTCCTGCAAGATATTCTGGCGAAATTTTCCACCAAGAAATTTTCCACCGATCCATTTGTGAGAATCCCGTACCGTGAGGCGATCAGCCGTTTCGGTTCAGATAAGCCGGATTTGCGCAACCCGCTGGAAATGATCGATGTTTCAGAGTTTTTCAAAGACAGCGAATTCAAGGCATTTGCTTCCACCGTGGCCGATGGCGGTGTGGTGCGTGCCATCCGTGCGCCGCAGGTTGCCGGCAAGCCGCGTAAATTTTTCGATGATATGATCGCTTTTGCCCAGGAAAATGGAGCCAAAGGTATGGCTTATATCATTTGGAATGAAGAGGGCGAAAAAAGCCCGATCGTCAAGTTCCTTTCACGGGAGGTCATCGACGGTCTCAAAGCCGCCGGCAAGGTGGAAACCGGAGATGCGCTTTTCTTCATCGCCGACAAGGAAAAAGTCGCTTGCAAGATCGGCGGCGCAGTCATTCCGGAACTGGGCCGCAGATTGGAATTGATCGACCAGAATGAGTTCAAATTCTGCTGGATCGTGGACTTCCCGATGTTTGAGGAAGATGAGGAAACCGGTGAGATCATCTTTTCCCACAACCCATTCAGCATGCCGCAGGGCGGAATGGAAGCTCTCAATACCAAAGATCCGCTGGATATTCTGGCGTGGCAGTATGATATCGTCTGCAACGGGGTGGAACTTTCCAGCGGAGCGATCCGCAATCACCGTCCGGAAATCATGTACCGCGCATTTGAAATTGCCGGTTACGGTCCGGAAACCGTCGATCAGAAATTCGGCGGCATGATCAATGCTTTCAAACTCGGTGCGCCCCCGCACGGCGGTATCGCTCCGGGAGTGGATCGTCTGGTGATGCTGCTGGCTGATGAGCCGAATATCCGGGAAGTGATCGCATTCCCCTTTAACCAGCAGGCTGAAGACCTGATGATGAATGCCCCCAGCGAAGTGACTCTCAAACAGCTTCGGGAATTGCATATTGAAGTCAAACTGCCCAAAAAGCAGGAGAAGGTCGAGAAGTAACCTTTTTATGAATACTGTCTGCCGGAATTGTGAAAAAAGTTTTGCCGTTGCAATATTTATGACGGTGATCACTTTCACTGTTGCGGCGGCAGATATCGTACAGCTTTTGCCCCCGTATTCAGCGGTAGTGATCGGGGTGAATCTGAATGCGCTTTGCTCTCATCAGCAAGGCGCAATTCTTTTTGACAGACATATCGCACCTCTGACCGATGCTCCGCTTGAACGGGTGGATGAAGCGTATTACGCCTGTGACATCAACGGGCGTAAGCGGGTATTGATGGTGCGCTTTGATCAGCCGGAAACGCTGACACGTCTGGCGGCAGCATTGGCCGGTAAAAAAGCGCCGGATGGGGAATATCCGGCATATATTCTGCAAAATATTTCCGGTTCCCGCGGGGTTCACCGTCTTTGTCTGCTTGATGAGAATACTGCGGGAATTTACTGGCGGTTCCCGGAAAATCAGCCCTTCCGACCCGACTGTCGCGGTTTGGATGAGCAATTTATGCGTTATATGCCGGAGCGCAGCGGGGTGATGTTGAGAGCACTCGGATTTCCGAAATCCGGCAACCGGTATTTGCAGCAGATTTCCGCCTTTGATTTTGTTCTGGAAAGTGATTGCAGCGGAGAATTGCTGTTTCACGGTAAATTTGTTTGCCGCAGTGTTTCCGGAGCCGCAATGGCATCGCTGGTGTTGAGTACTTTTGCTCCGGAAATTCTGGAAGAGAGATACCGGATACCGCCCGGATTGACTCTGGCGGCGATCCGGGCTTTGCAAATCCGGCGCGACGGAAATGTTTTACGCTTTTCCTGCCGTGATGTCGAACCGGTGATCGTCATGTTTGCCGCCGCGGTCAAAAATATGATACCGGATTACCGGATGGTGATCGAATGAAAAAGAAACGAAAATTCCGCCCGGTATATCTGCTGATACCCGCATTGTTGGCGGCATTTGCACTTTCCGCAGTATGGTATTGGCAGAACAGGTTGGCCGAAAACGATGTGATCGGAGAACTTTTTTACGACGACACCCTCTATGCCGATGAGATCCGGGAAGCCGCCGGAAAATATGATCTGCCGCCGGAATTGATCCGGGCTCTGATCAAAAAAGAGAGCCGCTTCAATGCCCGGGCCACCGGTAAAGCCGGAGAAGTCGGTTTGATGCAGATTTTGCCGCGGGGGGCGGTCGCTGATTGGGCCAGAATAAATAAGTGCCGTCCGCCATCCCGGGAGGAACTTTTTAACGTGCGGACCAATCTGGATATCGGTTGCTGGTATCTGGCCAGAGCAATGCGGAAGTGGGAAAAATACCGTTACCGTATGCATCTGGCTCTGGCAGAGTACAATGCCGGGGCTGCAAATACCGCCCGCTGGAAACCGGCGGATCCCAAAGGCGAAGTGCTGTCGCGAATCGATTTCCCCGGAACCAGAGAATATGTCCGCGATATCATGGAAAGTTATTACGGATATGTGACCGCAAAGCCGTAATAACGCTTGCAATGCTGAAAAAAGAATGCTACATTAAAAACAATCAGTTATTCGAGTATATCAGGAGAAAATATGAACAGCAAAAATTGCAGCAGTTGTTGTGCCGCCGACTTCATGCCGGTTGACGAATTACGGCAGATCCAGTTGAGCCGTTTGCAGAAAATCGTCGCTCATGCGTACGCAAATGTGGAGTTTTTCCGCAAACGTATGGATGATATGGGAATCAAACCGGCAGATATCAGAGAGCTGACCGATATTCAGAAACTGCCGTTTTCCAAAAAAGTTGATCTGCGCGATACCTATCCATTCGGTTTGTGTGCCGTGCCGATGAGTGAAGTCGTGCGGCTTCATGCCTCCAGCGGCACGACCGGCAAACCGATCGTGGTAGCATATACCAAAGAAGATCTGGAGGTTTGGGCCGAGGTGATGAAACGCGGTCTGGCCGGTGCCGGATTATCCAGAGAGGATATTATTCAGATCGCTTACGGTTACGGCTTGTTTACCGGCGGTCTGGGAGCACATTGCGGCTGTGAAGCACTGGGAGCAACCGTGGTTCCGGCCTCCGTCGGCAATACGCAGCGGCAGGTGATGCTGATGCGTGATTTCGGTGTGAATGGCATCTGCTGTACCCCGAGCTATTTTCTGCATTTGATCGAACAGGCCGCTCTGTCGGGTATCGATATGCGTGAATTGCCGATCCGGGTCGGTATTTTCGGCGCCGAGCCGTGGTCGCAGGGCATGCGTGAACAGTTGGAAAAAGGTGCCGGTATCGAGGCTTTTGATATTTACGGGCTTTCTGAAATCATCGGACCGGGAGTGGCGATCGAGTGTACCGAACATCAGGGAATGCACGTGTTTGAAGATCATTTCTATCCCGAAATCATCGATCCGGATACCGGTGAAGTGCTGCCCGACGGCGAAATGGGCGAATTGGTGCTGACCACGTTGAGCAAGTATGCCATGCCGATGATCCGTTACCGCACCAGAGATTTGACCAGAATCATTGCCGAACCGTGTAAATGCGGCCGAACCATCCGCCGGATCGACCGCATTTCCGCCCGCAGTGACGATATGTTCATCATCCGCGGCGTCAACGTTTTCCCGTCGCAAATCGAATCGGCTCTTCTGACTGTGCCGGGGGTGACGGCCAACTACCTGATCATCCTGACCACAGAAAAAGGCATGGATAATATTGAAGTTCAGGTCGAAATCAGCCCGGAATCATTCTCCGATCAGGTCAAAGATCTGGAAGCATTGCAGAAAAATATTGCCAAAGCCATCGAATCAGTGATCGGATTGCGTATCCGCATCAAACTGGTTGCGCCGCAAACCATCGCCCGCAGCGAAGGTAAAGCCAAACGCGTTCTTGACCAGCGCATCAAATCCTGATCCCGGTAAAATCAAAATTGCGGATGCGTATTGCCGGCAGCAATACGCACTGAAACCGGAAAACGGCCCGTCTGCCGGTCAATGGCCGCAGGCGAAATTTTTCAGGGATCACGGAAATCAGAAAGCGGTTTAAAAAGGGTGACATTGTCTGTGCCCGTACTTCTGAAGTTTTCCGTGAATTCCCGGTGTTATCCTTTCATATTATTTCACTGTACGGTTTGCCGGGGCGGAAATTTTTCCGCTCCCGGTACGGCATTGCAGATGATCTCCTGACAATTCAGGGCTCCCGGTCTCAGATTTTTATGGTATAGCTCTGCGAAAAAACTTGAAAAACTGCCGTATGCACACTATTTTATATATAAGTGTATAAACAGCATTTGTTACAGGGAGTGCAGCCATGTATTACGATATGGAGTACCGCGTGCCGTATGCGGATACCGACCAGATGGGCGTGGTTTATTACGCCAATTATCTGGAGTATTTTGAGCGCAGCCGTACGGAAATGTTCCGGGCGATCGGCATGCCCTATTCACTGATGGAGGAAAAAGGCATTATTTTGCCGGTTTCTGAAGCTCATTGCAAATATTACAGCAGTGCCAGATACGATGATCTTCTGACTTTCCGCTCCTATATAGATGAATATTCCCGGGTAAAAGTCAGGATCAATGCGGAAATCCTCCGGGCAGGGGAGCTGCTGGCCAAAGGATATGTGGTGCTGGCGTGCGTGAACCGGGAATTTAAAATTACCAGGCTGCCGGAATGGATGGCCGAATATTGCGAAAAATGTCTTTATCCCGGAAAGGAGCAGGAAAAGTGAAGTTCATCGAATATGAAAAATTATATCCCTTAAAGTTTCATCCGGTTTATATGGAAAGGGTCTGGGGCGGCACAATGATGAGCGAAGTGCTTGACCGCCAATTGCCGGAACATGATGCGCCGATCGGTGAATCATGGGAATTGGTTGACCGTGATGAGGTCAAAAGTGTGGTTGCCAACGGCGAATTGGCCGGCGCAACACTTACTCAGTTGATGGCAGCCTACGGTTCGCGTCTGGCCGGTACCAAAGCAATGGGCAAAAGCAATTTTCCGCTGATGGTGAAATTGATCGATGCCGGTGAAAGATTGAGTTTGCAGGTGCACCCTGATGAACAGGCATGTCAATTGCTGGGCAACGGTGCTGAACCAAAAACGGAAATGTGGTATGTGCTTTCTTCCCGTCCCGGAGCTAAAATTTTTGCCGGTTTGAGCAGTCGGGCCACCCGCATTGAGTTGATGGATATGCTCGATTCTCCGGATGTTGAACGTCTGATGCAAACCTATCAATCCGCTCCCGGAGATGCTTATTTTATTACTTCCGGTACGCTGCATGCCATCGGTGCCGGAAATTTGATTCTGGAGATCCAGCAGAATAGTGACACCACCTACCGGGTCAATGACTGGGGAAGAGTGGGTACTGACGGCAAACCCCGCACTTTGCATAAAGAGCAGGGTTTGAAGTCGATCAACTTCACCAACCGTACCAGTCCCAGAGTGGCCGGTGCCGTGGGGATGAAAAATTTCAACCGCAAATTTGATGTGGTGAAACTCTGTCCGTTTTTCAAAGTTTCCGACTTGCGTTTGTGCAGTGCCTGGGGGGATGATACCGGTGCCGGGGAAAGTTTCCATTTGCTCACTGCAGTGAAAGGCACGTTCCGTATCGGCCGGGATGGAGCAAGTGAAGAGATCATTCCCGGTGAAACCGTATTGATCCCGGCATGTTTCGGGCGGTACTCCATCGAACCGCTGGATACTGACGAGGCGGTCGTTGTCAAAACCACGCTTTAACATATATTATATATACAGGGTATGAATAATGAAATTTTTACTTGATCTTGAAACGCATTTGCGTAAAACATTCGCCAATTATCCGGCCGGAAACGTTCTTGCTCTGGAAGCTTGTCCTGCCGGGCAGCAGGGGGATTTTACCCTGAATTGTTTCCGCATCGGTAAGTTTTGCGGCAATCCCATGGCCGCCGTCAGTGCGATCGTGGAATTTCTCAGCGGCCATGCCGACGTGGAAAGTGTCACTGCGGTAAAGGCTTTTGTCAATATCACCCTGAAACCGGAAGCTCTTCATCAGGGCGGTGCTGCTGATACGCAGGCTTTGCTTGACCGGGCACTTCTGCCGGAAAATGAGCGGAAAAGAGTGCTGATCGAATTTTCCGCCCCCAATACCAACAAACCGCAGCATCTGGGGCATGTCCGCAATAATACTCTGGGCATGGCTCTGGGGGCATTGCTTAAACGGGTCGGGCACGATGTCATTGAGATCAATCTGGTCAACGATCGCGGTATCCATATTTGCAAATCCATGCTTTGCTATCAGCGGTGCGGCAACGGCCGGAATCCGGAAAACACCGGCATCAAAGGCGATCATCTGGTCGGTGATTTCTATGTGGAATACAATAAGATGCTTTCCGGTGAGATCAAGCAGTTGAAAGCTCAGAAGCCGGAATTTGCCGATAAAGATTCTGAAGAACTTTTCCTGGAAACTGAAATCGGTCAGGCCACCCAGAAAATGTTGCAGGATTGGGAAGCCGGTTCACCGGAAGTGCGTGAGTTGTGGCAGATGATGAACAGCTGGGTTTTTGCCGGATTCGCCGAAACTTACAAGCGCATGGGAATCGAATTCAATCACACCTATCTGGAAAGCGAAACCTACCTTTTAGGTAAAGATATTATAGCTGCCGGTCTGGAAAAGGGCGTTTTTACCCGCCGGGAAGATGGTGCGGTGATCTGTGATTTGGGGAAAATGGGTAAAAAAGTGGTTCTGCGTTCTGACGGCACCAGCGTTTACATTACCCAGGATATCGGTACGACCAGAAAAAAATATGATGATTATCAGCCGGAAAGTATGATTTGGGTGGTCGGTGATGAGCAGAATCTTCACTTCCAGATGCTTTTTGAGATCATGAAACGCCTTGGATTTGAGTGGGCCAAAGATCTCTATCACCTTTCCTACGGCATGGTCAATCTGCCTAACGGCCGGATGAAAAGCCGGGAAGGTACGGTGGTCGATGCCGATGACCTCTTTGATGAAATGTCTCAATTGGCCCGCAATGCCTGCGCTGAAAGAGGCGGAGAAAATGTCAGCGATGCCGAGTTGGATGCCCGCGGCGAAATCATCGGATTGGGAGCATTGAAATTCATGCTGTTGAAATTCAATCCCAAGACCACGATCACCTTTGATCCGGCCGCATCACTCCGTTTTGAGGGTGATACCGGCCCTTACGTGCAGTATGTGGCCACCCGTATTGCTTCAATTGAGCGCAAAGCTGCGGAAAAAGGATTTGTGCCGGTCAGCGATGCCGACTGGAGTCTGCTCGGTGCCGCCGCCGAAAGGGAGATCGCCGTTAAATTGTTCTTCTATCCGTCGGTTCTGCAAACTGCCGCCGCCAAACGGGATTGTTCCGGATTGGTGGAGTATTTGCTGGAATTGGCCAAGGCTTTCAACCGTTTTTACCGGGATTGTCCGGTCTTGAGTGCCGGTAACGATGCGCTGGTAACTGCCAGACTGTCGCTGGCAGAGGCGGTGAAACAGGTAATTACCGACGGACTTCATACCTTGACGATCGGTATTCCGGAGGCGATGTGATATGAGCCGTCCGGCGCTGTTGATCGTTGATGATGAATTCAACACCCGGGAAACTCTGCTGGAGTTCCTCGGACGGAAATTTGACGTCTCCGGTGCCGGGAATGGTGCTGAAGCAATAAAATTATTGCAGACCAGAGATTTTGATCTGATATTGACCGATTTGCGGATGCCGGAAGCCGACGGCATGAGTGTGCTTGAAGCGGCCTCCGGCAAGGCAAAACGGCCCAAATGTATTATGATGACCGCTTACGGTTCGATCGATGGAGCAGTGGCGGCCATGAAAAACGGGGCTTTTGACTTTATCACCAAGCCGATCAAGCTGGCGAAACTTGAGGAGGTGATCGCTTCAGCTCTGGCCGCCGGGAAAGCGGAAAATTCTGTTTATGACGGGGCCGGTACTGCAGTGACTGCCGCCGGAAGTGACGGCCGGATCACTCTGCCATCCGGTAAAAGCGGAGCAATGAAAAAGGTGTATGAAACGGCGGCGGCGGTGGCTCCCGGTAAATCCAATGTACTGCTTCTCGGGGAAAGCGGCACCGGTAAAGAGGTGATTGCCCGCTATATTCACGATCACAGCGGCCGGAAAGGGTTGTTTGTGGCGGTGCATTGTGCCGCGTTGACGGCCACTTTGCTGGAAGATGAACTTTTCGGTCATGAGCGCGGAGCATTCACCAATGCCGTGGCGATGCGGCGCGGACGTTTTGAACTGGCTGATCACGGGACGATATTTTTGGATGAGATCGGTGAAATCGATGCCGCAACCCAGGTGAAGTTGTTGCGGGTCTTGGAAACGCGCAGTTTTGAAAGACTCGGCGGCACGGAAACCATTTCCAGTGACTTCAGGCTGATCGCCGCCACCAACCGTGACTTGCAGGCGATGGTTGCCGCCGGAGAGTTCCGGGAAGATCTCTATTACCGTTTGAGTGTGGTGGATTTGCATCTGCCGCCGTTGCGGGAGAGGAGGGATGAGATACCTGACCTGGTCAATGTATTCATCCGCGAATTTGCAACTGAAAATATGAAAGATATTTCCGGGATCACCCCGGAAGCTTTGGCCGCATTGAGTGCCAATGATTGGCCGGGTAACATCCGTGAATTGCGCAATTGCATTGAAAAAATGGTGGTTCTTGCCTCCGGAAAGATGCTGGATGCCGGTGATGTGCCGGAATTTTCCAAAAGTTCTGCGGGTAAAAAAATGCCGGCAGGTGATCCATTCAATCTGGAACATTCTGAAAAAGAGCTGATCCGCAAAGCCTTGGCAGAGTGCGGCAATAACCGGGCAGCTGCTGCCCGTAAACTGGGTATCAGCCGCCGGACTCTCTATCGCAAACTGGAAAATATGGAATCCGCAGAAGAATAAAAATTCCATCGGCAGGTATTCCGGAGAGTGTGAAAAGAGGAGAATTTTTCAAAATGAAAAAAAGACGTCCGCTTGATACGATCATTGCAGAATTGAATTATGAAGAATCCGGAGTGCCGTCGCGTGAAGTTCCTTGCGCATTGATCATGAATAACGGCCGCAAGGTGCTCAACGCCTGGGAGTGGATGAATTTACGCCGTCCGGAGATTCTGGATTTTTACCGTAATGAAGTTTTCGGTGCATCTCCGGCCATGCCGGAAACGATGAGTTATGAGATATTGAATGTAAAAAATGATGCGCTTGACGGCAGAGCGATCCGCAAAGAGATCCGGATCAGCTTTTTTCATCAGGGCAGTTGCCGCAGCTGGGTGATGCTGCTTTATATTCCCAAAGATGCCAAAGGCAAAGTCCCGGTGACTGTCGGATTGAATTTCCGGGGCAATCATACCACCACAGCGGAAAGTGATGTGATCATGACCGGTAAAAAATGCGATGGCGAATTGGTGGAAGATCAGCGGGCAGCTCAGTGCGAAAGGTGGGAGTTTGCCCGGATTATTGATCGGGGATTTGCCTCCGCAACGGTTTGTTATCATGATATATTCCCGGATTTTGCCACTGAAGAAGCGTGGGAACAGAGTATATATGGTCTGCTGTTTCCGGAAAAGTCTCCTGAAGAACTCAATGAAAAGTTCTCGGCGATCGGTGCGTGGTCCTGGGGATTGAGCCGGATGCTGGATGTGTTGAGCAGCGAAGATAAGATCGATTGCAGCAAAGTGATGGTCACCGGCCACTCAAGATTGGGAAAAACCGCATTGTGGGCCGGGGCCAATGATCCGCGTTTCGGTGTGGTGGTCAGTAATGATTCGGGGCACGGCGGAGCGGCTCTTTTCCGGCGGTGTCTCGGAGAGAATATCGAAGTGCTGGTCACCAACTTTCCGCATTGGTTCGTTTCCGGTTTCGATAAATATGCCGGTAAAGATGCGGATTTGAAGTTTGATCAGAATTTTCTGCTGTCGCTGATCGCTCCGCGGATGCTTTGTATCGGCAGTGCCACGGAAGATCTCTGGGCGGACCCCAAAGGGGAATTTCTCGCCGGAGTGCATGCTTCAGAAGTCTACCGGCTTTTCGGAGCAGAGGGTATGCCGGCGGCTTCACATCCGGCAGCGGATGTGAATGTGACCGGTGAAATAAGTTATCACATGCGTACCGGTGCACACAATATATTGTGGCAGGATTGGGATCATTATTTGAGTGCGGCAGAAACGGTTTTCGGCCGGAAATGAATTCCGGCAATACAAAATAACCGGAAAAAAAGTGCAGAAGCTTAAAAAACTTAAAAAAATGGTAATGTCCCGAATTTTGTGAAATCCAGGCAGGGGGGGATAAATGAACATTTCTGTGATGTATAAAATATATCACAGAAGTTGTGATTT